>CAMPJJ010000111.1 GCA_946886855.1 uncultured Roseateles sp.
CGAGGAGGGGGGTCAGGGGGGTGGTCAGGAGATCTGGAAGGAAGAAGGGCCGACCCTCTTGCGAAGGTCGGCCCGTCGAGTTTCGCTCAGCGGGATGCCTCAGGCGGCATCCGTGGTGCTCACAGCAGGTGCTTGACGCCGTTCTGCTCTTCGAGCAGTTCGTCGAGCGTCTTCTTGATCGCGCCTTGCGAGAACTCGTCGATCTCCAGGCCTTCGACGATCTTGTACTCGCCGTTCTCGACCGTCACCGGGTAGCCGAACATGACGTCCTTGGGGATGCCGTATTCGCCGTTGGAGGGCACGCCCATCGTGACCCACTTGCCGTTGGTGCCCAGGGCCCAGTCGCGCATGTGGTCGATGGCGGCGTTGGCGGCCGAGGCGGCCGACGACAGGCCGCGGGCGGCGATGATGGCGGCGCCGCGCTTGCCGACGGTCGGCAGGAAGGTGGTGCGGTTCCACTCTTCATCGTTGATGAGCGCCTTGACCGACTGGCCGTCGATGGTGGCGAAGCGGTAGTCCGCGTACATGGTCGGCGAGTGGTTGCCCCACACGGCCAGCTTCTCGATGCCGGCGACCGGCTTGCCGGTCTTGGCGGCGATCTGCGAGGCGGCGCGGTTGTGGTCCAGGCGCAGCATGGCGGTGAAGTTCTTGGCCGGCAGGTCCGGGGCCGACTTCATCGCGATGTAGGCGTTGGTGTTGGCCGGGTTGCCGACCACCAGCACCTTGACATTGCGCGAGGCCACGGCGTTCAGGGCCTTGCCCTGCGCGGTGAAGATGGCGCCGTTGATCGACAGCAGTTCCGAGCGTTCCATGCCCGGGCCGCGCGGACGCGAGCCGACCAGCAGCGCGTAGTCGGTGTCCTTGAAGGCGGTCATCGGGTCGCTGTGGGCCTCGATGCCGGCCAGCAGTGGGAAGGCGCAGTCTTCCAGCTCCATGATCACGCCCTTGAGCGCGTTCTGGGCCTTCTCGTCGGGGATCTCCAGCAGTTGCAGGATGACGGGCTGGTCCTTGCCCAGCATCTCGCCGGAAGCGATGCGGAACAGCAGGGCATAGCCGATCTGGCCGGCGGCGCCGGTGACGGCGACGCGAACGGGTTTCTTGCTCATCAGGGTCTCCGAGAAGTGCGAGTGAATGATGCGTGAGGCGCAGTCCGCGCCAGCGGCGGCAAGTGTAGGACAGCGCGGCCCCGGCACGGATCGCGATAGGGTCTTCTTCGCCCACCGGTGTGGGGAGCTGCCCCCAGAAAGAGTGCCCGGACAGATGACGGGCATGGCGCGAAACCGACACTCTTGTGTCTTATATAAGACTAATCCGGTCGGACTCCCGCCGCAGGGTGGACGCTGTCTCCGGGTTTGTGCTCGAATCGCGCCCCATGTCGCCCCCCGCCGCCCCGGTCCACCCCGTCACGCCGCTCAACGAGCTGGCGCGCGTGGAAGCCGCGCCGTCGTTCAGCCCGCTGTACCGCCAGATCAAGGGCTTGATCCTGAAGGGGCTGCAGGCCGGCGAGTGGAAGGCGGGGGAGACCATCCCCAGCGAGATGGACCTGGCGGCCCGCTTCGGGGTGAGCCAGGGCACCGTGCGCAAGGCCGTCGACGAACTCGCCGCCGACAACCTGCTGGTCCGCAAGCAGGGGAAGGGCACCTTCGTCGCCACCCATGCGGAACAGCAGCAGCAATACCGCTTCCTGCGGCTGACGCCCGACGCCGAGGAGGCCTCGTCGCTCGGCCGCCAGTTGCTGGACTGCAGGCGCCAGCGCGCGCCGGCCTTCATCGCGAAGTTGATGCAGCTGCGTGCCGGCGATCCCGTGATCGAGATCCGCCGCCTGCTGCACAGCGGCGGCCATCCGGTCGTGCTGGACGACATCTGGCTGCCCGGCGCGCTGTTCAAGGGGCTGACGACCGAGCGGCTGCTCGAGCATCGCGGTCCGTTCTACAGCCTGCTCGAAACCGAATTCAACGTGCCCATGATCCGGGCGCAGGAAAAGATCCGTGCGGTCGCGGCGGAGGATGACCCCGCCGCGCTGCTGCAGGTGGCGCCCGGCAGTCCGCTGCTGAGCGTGGAGCGGCTCTCGTTCACCTACGGCGACAAGCCGGTGGAGTTGCGCCGCGGTCTCTACAACACTTCCCATCACTTTTATCGCAACAGCCTGAACTGATGCTTTCGCGTTGCGGTGCTGACGTTTTCATGGCAACGCCGGAAGACGACATGCGCCCAGGACACCCTTGAGGGGTGTTGCATTGCCATAAAATCCTCGGGTTTCACATTGATTACAAGGTCGGACATGACGGACGCCACCCAAGCCACCAAGAAGAATCGACCGGTCTACACCAACATCCATGTCACGCAGATCGTCGGGTACCGCCTGCCGCCGGCCGGCATCGTCTCGATCCTGCATCGCATCAGCGGCCTGCTGATGTTCTTCCTGCTCCCGTTCGTGATCTGGATGTTCGACACCAGCCTCACGTCGGAGATCTCGTACGAGACCTTCACCGCGGCCTTCGTCTCGGGCATCGGCTTCCTGCCGGGCTGGTTCATCAAGCTGGTGACGCTGGGCCTGATCTGGGGCTACCTGCACCACTTCATCGCCGGCGTCCGCCACCTGTGGATGGACGCGACGCACAGCGTGAGCAAGCAGCAGGGCCACGTCAGCGCCATCGTGACGCTGGGCCTGAGCGTCGTGCTGACGCTGGCGCTCGGCGCCAAGCTGTTCGGCCTGTACTGATCACGCCGCGACCGGGCGGCGCGGGCCGCGCGGTCGGACTGATTCCCGACGATTGACCCAAGAGGCAAATCAACAATGACAACCTACGGAAGCAAGCGCATCGTCACCGGTGCGCATTACGGCCTGCGCGACTGGATGGTCCAGCGCGCCACCGCGCTGCTCATGGCGCTGTTCACCATCGTGCTGCTCGCGCAGGTGCTGTTCACCAGCCAGGCCATCGGCTACGACCTGTGGGCCGGCATCTTCAGCAAGCAGTGGATGAAGTTCCTGACCTTCGCGCTGATCGTGTCCCTGGCGTACCACGCCTGGGTCGGCGTGCGCGACATCTGGATGGATTACGTGAAACCGGTGGGCGTGCGGCTGTTCCTGCACACGTTCACGCTGGTGTGGTTGACGGGTTGCGCGGGTTGGGCGATCCAAGTGCTCTGGAGGCTGTAAGAAATGCAAATCGGAACCTCGCTGCCCAAGCGCAAATTCGACGTCGTGATCGTGGGAGCCGGCGGCTCCGGCATGCGCGCGTCGCTGCAGCTGTCGCTGGCCGGCCTGAACGTGGCCGTCCTGTCCAAGGTGTTTCCCACCCGCTCGCACACCGTGGCCGCCCAGGGCGGCATCGGCGCCAGCCTGGGGAACATGTCCGAGGACAACTGGCATTACCACTTCTACGACACCGTCAAGGGCTCGGACTGGCTGGGCGACCAGGATGCCATCGAGTTCATGTGCCGTGAGGCGCCCAAGGTCGTCTACGAGCTCGAACACTTCGGCATGCCGTTCGACCGCAACCCGGACGGCACGATCTACCAGCGTCCGTTCGGCGGCCACACCGCCAACTACGGCGAAAAGCCGGTCCAGCGCGCCTGCGCCGCGGCCGACCGCACCGGCCACGCGCTGCTGCACACGCTGTACCAGCAGAACGTCAAGGCCCGCACCAACTTCTTCGTCGAGTGGATGGCGCTGGACCTGATCCGCGACGCCGACGGCGACTGCGTCGGCGTGACCGCCCTGGAGATGGAGACGGGCGAGGTCCACATCCTCGAAGCGAAGACCGTGCTGCTGGCCACCGGCGGTGCCGGCCGCATCTTCGCCGCGTCCACCAACGCCTTCATCAACACCGGCGACGGCCTGGGCATGGCGGCGCGCGCCGACATCCCGCTGCAGGACATGGAGTTCTGGCAGTTCCACCCGACCGGCGTGGCCGGCGCGGGCGTGCTGCTGACCGAAGGCTGCCGCGGCGAGGGCGCGATCCTGCGCAACGCCAACGGCGAGCGCTTCATGGAGCGCTATGCCCCGACGCTGAAAGACCTGGCACCGCGCGACTTCGTCTCGCGCTGCATGGACCAGGAGATCAAGGAAGGTCGCGGCTGCGGTCCCAACAAGGACTATGTCGTGCTGGACATGACCCACCTGGGCGGTGACACCATCGCCAAGCGCCTGCCGTCGGTGCTGGAGATCGGCCACAACTTCGCCAACGTCGACATCACGAAGGAACCCATCCCCGTCGTGCCGACCATCCATTACCAGATGGGCGGCATCCCGACCAACGTCCACGGCCAGGTCGTCACCCCCAAGGGCGACAACTACAAGGACGTCGTCAACGGCCTGTACGCGGTGGGCGAGTGCTCCTGCGTGTCGGTGCACGGCGCCAATCGCCTGGGCACCAACTCGCTGCTGGACCTGCTGGTCTTCGGGCGCGCCGCGGGCAACCACATCGTCGACGCCGTCAAGAACTCGGGCAAGTCGCACAAGCCGCTGCCCAAGGACGCCGCCGACCAGACGCTGTCGCGCCTGAACCGCCTGGAGTCCAACACCGGCGGCGAGTACGCGCAGGGCGTGGCCGACGACCTGCGCGCCGCGATGCAGTCGCATGCCGGCGTGTTCCGCACCAGCAAGCTGCTCGACGAAGGCGTCACCGCCATCGCCGCGATCCGCGAGCGGGTCAAGAACATCACGCTGAAGGACAAGTCCAAGGTCTTCAACACCGCGCGTGTCGAGGCCCTGGAAGTGGACAACCTGATCGAGGCCGCGCAGGCGACGATCGTGTCCGCCGCCGCGCGCAAGGAATGCCGCGGCGCCCACACGGTGAACGACTTCGAGCGCGGCGCGGACGATGCGGAATTCCCGCTGGGCCGCAACGACAAGGAGTGGATGAAGCACACGCTGTGGCACTCCAAGTCCAACAGCCTGACCTACAAGCCGGTCAATCTGCAACCGTTGACCGTCGAGAGCGTCCCCCCGAAGGTCCGTACCTTCTGAGCGCCGCAGGAGCATTCAAATGATCAAGCGCACCTTCAAGATCTACCGCTACGACCCGGACAAGGACGCCAAGCCGTACATGCAGACCATCGAGCTGGAGCTCGCGGGCAACGAACGCATGCTGCTGGACGCTCTGCTCAAGCTCAAGGCCGTCGATCCCTCGCTGTCGTTCCGCCGCTCGTGCCGCGAAGGCGTCTGCGGTTCCGACGCGATGAACATCAACGGCAAGAACGGCCTGGCCTGCCTGACCAACCTGCGCTCGCTGCCGGACGTCATCATCCTCAAGCCGCTGCCGGGCCTGCCCGTCGTCCGCGACCTGATCGTGGACATGACGCAGTTCTTCAAGCAGTACAACTCGATCCGTCCGTTCCTGGTGAACGAGGAAGCGCCGCCCGAGAAGGAGCGCCTGCAGTCCCCCGAGGAGCGCGACGAGCTCAACGGCCTGTACGAGTGCATCCTGTGCGCGAGCTGCTCCACCAGCTGCCCGAGCTTCTGGTGGAACCCCGACAAGTTCGTCGGTCCCGCCGGTCTGCTGCAGGCCTACCGCTTCATCGCCGACAGCCGCGACCAGGCCACCGCGGAGCGCCTCGACAACCTCGAGGACCCGTACCGCCTGTTCCGCTGCCACACCATCATGAACTGCGTCGACGTCTGCCCCAAGGGTCTCAACCCGACGAAGGCGATCGGCAAGATCAAGGAATTGATGGTGCGTCGCACCGTCTGAGCCCGCTCGCGCCGCTTCCGGGCGGCTACACGCACACGCATGAACGCCACCGACATCAACACCCTCATCGATGAGAGGGATCTCTCCAAGCTCAAATGGCGTTGCCGCCGCGGGCTGTTGGAGAATGATCTTTTCATCGAGCGGTTCTTCCGGCGGCACGAAGGCGCGTTGACCGAATTCCACGCGGAAGGCCTGCGTCAGCTGATGGACCTGTCGGACAACGACCTGCTCGATCTGATGCTGGCCCGCAAGGAACCGGCCGACGAGCTGGACCGGCCCGACGTCCATGCCGTGCTCGCGATGCTGCGGACCCCTCAGTAACCAGAACCCCCGAAGTCATAAGGAATGCCCATGACCCCGTCTGACGTCAAAGCCACCCTGTCGTTCTCCGATGGCAGCCCGCAAATGGATCTGCCCCTGTACAAGGGCACCATCGGTCCGGATGTGATCGACATCCGCAAGCTTTACGCGCAGACCGGCAAGTTCACCTACGACCCGGGCTTCCTGTCGACGGCGTCGTGCAACTCCACGATCACCTACATCGACGGCGACAAGGGCGAGCTGCTGTACCGCGGCTACCCGATCGAACAGCTGGCGACCAACTGCGACTACCTCGAGACCTGCTACCTCCTGCTGTACGGCGAGCTGCCCACCCCGTCGCAGAAGGAGGAGTTCGTCAACCGCGTGACCAACCACACGATGGTCAACGAGCAGATGCAGTTCTTCCTGCGCGGCTTCCGTCGCGACGCGCATCCGATGGCGGTCATGACGGGCCTGGTGGGCGCGCTGTCGGCCTTCTATCACGACAGCACCGACATCAATAACCCCGAGCACCGCGAGATCGCCGCGATCCGCCTGATCGCGAAGATGCCGACGCTGGTGGCGATGGCCTACAAGTACACGATCGGCCAGCCCTACATCTATCCGAAGAACGACCTCTCGTACGCCGGCAACTTCATGCGCATGATGTTCGCCACGCCGTGCGAGGAGTACAAGCCCAACGACGTGCTGGTCCGCGCGATGGACCGCATCTTCACGCTGCATGCGGACCACGAGCAGAACGCGTCGACCTCGACGGTGCGCCTGTGCGGTTCGTCGGGCACCAACCCGTTCGCGGCCATCGCCGCCGGCGTGGCCTGCCTGTGGGGTCCGGCGCACGGCGGCGCCAACGAGGCCTGCCTGAACATGCTGAACGACATCCAGGAGATGGGTGGCGTGGCCAAGATCGGCGAGTTCATCAAGCAGGTCAAGGACAAGAACAGCAACGTCAAGCTGATGGGCTTCGGACACCGGGTCTACAAGAACTACGACCCGCGCGCCAAGCTGATGCGCGAGACCTGCCACGAGGTCCTGAACGAGCTGGGCCTGCACGACGACCCGCTGTTCAAGCTGGCGATGGAGCTGGAGAAGATCGCGCTGGAAGACGAGTACTTCGTCGCCCGCAAGCTGTACCCGAACGTCGACTTCTACTCCGGCATCGTGCAGCGCGCCATCGGCATCCCGGTGCCGCTGTTCACGGCGATCTTCGCCCTGGCCCGCACGGTCGGCTGGATCGCCCAGCTCAACGAGATGATCGGCGACCCCGAGTACAAGATCGGCCGTCCGCGTCAGCTGTTCGTCGGCGCCACCAAGCGCGACGTCACGCCGATCGCCCAGCGCTGATCGCCCACCGCTGATCGACGGACGTCGAGCCGGATCGCCGGCTCGCAGCACCAAGCCCCTGCGCAATGCCAGGGGCTTTTTTCATTTCCGCAGTCCGCAGGACCTGCCCCGATGTCAACGTGTGAGGGTGGGGCCGGCGTGATGCTGGGGGTTCGCGGAGAGCCCGCGCTTGGCAATGCGGGGTTGGGCGTTCCTCGAGATGCGACTTTGAATATTTGATGCGCGGGCTTCACCCGGCCGGAAGCGCATCGCCCTTGGGTTATGCTTTGCAAACGTTTGCAATTGACTGAACCAGCCAGTTTGGCACGAGCAGAGGACCGGATCGACCGATGAGCACCATTAAGGATGTAGCCGCGCTGGCGGGGGTGTCCTTCACCACGGTGTCGCATGTGCTGAACAACACGCGGCCGGTGAGCGCCGAAGCGCGGGCGCGCGTGCTGGCGGCGGTCGACGAGATCGGCTACCTGCCCAGCGCGGTGGCCCGGTCGCTGCGTCGCAGCGAGACCAAGATCGTCGGCGTGCTGGTGCCCAACGTGCGCAACCCGTTCTTCGCGGAACTGGTCGTCGGTGCCGAGGAGTGGTGCCGGCAGGCGGGATATTCGGTCTTCCTCTGCAACTCGGACAACGACCCCAAGCACCAGCAGGCGTATCTGCGCACGCTGCTGGAGAAGCGCATCGACGGGCTGCTGCTGAGTTCCGCCGGCGACGCCGAGACCCTGGCGAGCACCTTCCGCCACGCGAGCGTGCCGGTGGTGACCGTGGACCGCCTGGTGCCCGGCGCGCGCGCGGACCGCGTCAGCGTGAACAACCAGCTCGGCGCCTTCGAGGTCGTCCGCCATCTGCTGGAACTGGGCCACCGCCGCATCGGTTGCGTGAGCGGCCCCGCCGAATTCGAAGTGACCACCGAGCGCGTCGCCGGCTGGCGCAACGCGATGCAGCAGCGCGGCCTTGAAGCGCGGCCCGAATGGCTCGCCGAAAGCGACTTCAGCACCGCGGGCGGCTACGACGCCGTCAAGGCGTTGCTCACCCGTCAGCCCGAGCTGACCGCCGTCTTCACCTGCAACGACCTGATGGGCATGGGCGCGCTGCGCGCCGCCGCCGAACTCGGCTTGAACGTGCCGCGTCAACTGTCGGTCGTCGGCTTCGACGCCATCGAACTCGGCAGCTATGTCTATCCCGCGCTGACCAGCGTGGGCTGCTCGATCCGCGAGCTCGGCCGGGAGGCCGGCCGCGCGCTGATCGAGCGCATCGAGAATCCCCAGGCGCCCTTCAAGGATCTGCAACTCGTGCCGCAGGTCGTGCTGCGCGAGAGCACCGCGGCGCCGTCGTCTCCGGAGCTTTCATGACTTCAGCACAGGCTGCCGCCACCGTCGTGGTGGTGGGCAGCGTCAACATGGACCTCGTGGCCCACGCCGCGCGTCTGCCCGCGCCGGGCGAGACCCTGATCGGCGAGGCCTTCGCCGGCACGCCGGGCGGCAAGGGCGGCAACCAGGCGGTGGCCGCGTCGCGGCTGGGGGCGGAGGTCGCGCTGATCGGCCGCGTCGGCATGCGCCAGCACGGCCAGGACCTGCTGAAGGCGCTGGAGGCCGAACGCGTGCACGTGCAGGCGATCCGTCGCGACGAGACCGCCTTTCCCGGCGTGGCCGTGATCATGGTCGCGAGCGAGGGCGGCGAGAACGCCATCGTCGTGGTGCCCGGCAGCAATGCGGACCTGGACGCGGACGACGTGGCGCAGGGCGGGGCGCTGCTGCGCCAGGCGAAGGTGGTCGTGGCGCAGCTGGAGGTGCCGGTGCCGGCGATCCAGCGGGCCTTCGAGATCGCCCGCGAGGCGGGCGTGACCACGGTGCTGAACGCCGCGCCCGCCCAGGACCTGCCGGCCGCGCTGCTGGGCCTGAGCGACTGGCTGATCGTCAACGAGACCGAAGCCCTGCAACTGGCCCGCGCCGTCGCGCTGCCCGGCGATGCCGACGGCATCGCCATCGCGCGCGCGACCGCCGCGCATCTGCGGGCGCTGGGGCCGCGCCACGTGCTGGTGACGCTGGGCGGCGCCGGGGCCTGGCTGCTCAGCGACGAACATCCGGACGGCCTGCACTTGCGTGCTGCCCGCGTGGACGCGGTGGACACGGTCGGCGCCGGCGACACGCTGGTGGGCGGCCTCGCGGTCGGCCTGGCCGAGGGCCTGGTGCCGGCCCGCGCGGCCGCGCTGGGGCAACTGGCGGCGGCGCTCGCCGTCAGCCGGACCGGCGTGCAGCAGGCGATGCCGCACCGCTCCGAGCTGCCGGAATTGCCCGGGCTCGCCGAGTTGATCGCGAACGGGGCACACTCCGCCGACGGCAACCCCTGACCCCCGACCCTGACCCTGGAGCGCAGTACCCCATGGACAGCACGATCCCCGCTTTCCCCCCCTTGTCCGTTTCCGAACGCATTCCCGTTCTCTTCGATACGGACCCCGGCATCGACGACGCGCTCGCGCTCGCGCTGCTGGCTTGCCATCCTCGCTTCGAGCTGGTGGCCGTCACGACGGCCTTCGGCAACGGCCCGGTCGTCACGACCACGCGCAACGCGCGCGGACTGACCGCGCTCTACCGCAACGAGGTGCCCGTCGCCGCCGGCGCCGGAGGTCCGCTGCGCGATGAGCGCCGACGCAAGGACGCCGCGCATGTGCACGGCGACGACGGCCTCGGCGGCGTCGCCGATCGCCTGCCGGCGCCGACGCGTCCGCTCGATCCCCGTCCCGCGCATCGGCTGATCTGCGACCTCGTCAACGAACGGCCCGGCGAGATCACGCTGGTGGCTGTCGGCCCGTTCACCAACCTGGCACTTGCGCTGAAGCATGACCCGGCGATCGCCGGCAAGGTCAAGCGCGTCGTCGTGATGGGCGGTGCCTTCGGCCTGAAGGGCCACGGCGGCAACGTGACGCCGGTGGCCGAGGCCAACATCCTGGCCGACCCCGAAGCCGCCGACCAGGTCTTCACCGCCGCCTGGCCGGTCACCATCGTCGGCCTGGACGTGACGCAGGAAGCGATCATGCGCGAGGCCGACCTTGCCAAGCTGCGCGGCCGCGGCGATGGCGCGGGCGATCTGCTCTGGCAGGCCACGCGCCACTACCAGCAGTTCTACGATGCGCGCGACGGCATCGGCGGCATCTACGCGCACGACGCGAGCGCCGCGGCCATCCTGCTGGTGCCGGACGCCTTCACCCTGCGCTCGGGCCCGGTGCGCGTGGCGCTGGACGGCATCGCCACCGGCCAGACCATCCAGGACTGGCGCAACGAGCATGGCAGCGGCACGCCGTGGAGCGGCCATCCCGCGCAGCAGGTCTGCGTCGAGGTGGACGCGGCGCGGGTGCTGGCGCTGTTCGACGAGATCTTCTGAATCCACACCGTCGCCACGAGGCGATGATGCGGTGACGCCTTCAAGCATCAAGACAATGCACGTCGCGCCGAGCGGCGTGAGCAAGGAGAACCCCATGACGACCCAAGCCGTGAAGCTGCTGTTGCCCCGCTGGCTGATCACCATGACGCCGGACAGCCCGGTGCTGGAGCAGCATGCGCTGGCCATCGAGGGCGAACGCATCGCCGCCGTCCTGCCCCGCGAGGAAGCGCTGAAGCGCTACGCCGACGCCGAGCGCGTCGAGCTGCCGAACCACGTGCTGATCCCCGGCCTGATCAACGCGCACACGCACTCGGCGATGTCGCTGCTGCGCGGCGTCGCGGACGACCTCGCGCTGATGGACTGGCTCAACAACCACATCTGGCCGCTGGAGCGCCAGTGGGTGAGCGAGGACTGGACCTACCAGGGCTCGCTGCTGTCCGCGGCCGAGGCGCTGCGCGGCGGCGTGACCTACCTGAACGACATGTACTTCTTCCCGACCGCGATGGCCCGCGCGGCGGTGGACAGCGGCATCCGCGCCGGCGTGTCGATCAACGTCATCGACTTCCCCACCGGCTACGCCGCCAACGCGCAGGACTACATCGACAAGGGCCTGGCCGCCTACGAGCAGTTCAAGGGCGAGAAGCTGCTGGACTGGACCAGCGCGCCGCATGCGCCGTACACGGTCTCGGACGAGACCTTCATCCAGCTGCGCGAGCTGGCCGAGAAGTACGACCTGCAGATGCACTGCCACATCCACGAGACGCAGGACGAGATCGACGGCAGCGTGAAGCAGTACGGCGAGCGTCCGCTGGCGCGCCTGAACAAGCTCGGCCTGCTGAACGCGAAGATGATCGCCGTCCACATGGTCCACCTGAGCCCGGACGAGATCGACCTCGTGGCCAGGCAGGGCGTGCACCTGGTCCACAACCCGAGCTCCAACCTGAAGCTGGCGTCCGGCGTCGCGCCGGTGAAGGCGCTCGAGGCGGCCGGCGTCAACACCATCCTCGGCACCGACGGCGCGGCCTCCAACAACCGCCAGGACATGTTCAGCGAGATCCGCGCCGCGGCGCTGCTCGCCAAGGGCGTGACCGGCGATCCGCTGACCGTCACCGCGCGCACCGCGCTGGAGATGGCCACGGTGCGCGCCGCCAAGGCCATGGGCCGCGCCAACGACCTGGGCACGCTGGAGGCCGGCAAGCTGGCGGACGTCGTCGCCGTGGCGCTGGACTCGATCGAATGCCAGCCCGTGTACCACGCCGATGCGCAGCTTGTTTATGTCGCCGGGCGTGAACATGTCACGGATGTCTGGGTGGGCGGCCGGCAGGTGCTGTCGAATCGCAACGTTCTGACCTTCGACACCCGCGCCCTGCTGGGGCGGGTGGAGGACATCGTGGCTAAGATGCGCGCGGGGCGCTGATCCCCCCTGAACATGGGGGGTCTCGGCGCCGAGGGGCCGGCGGCGATCTGACCGCCGGCGTGCTGGAGACACAGCCGGCCGCCACCGCGAGCCGGCGGGACAGACCACCATGAGCAAGTCAACACCCCACCGGTCCCTGGGCCGGCTGGCCGCTTCCGCCGCCGCCGCCCTGGTGGCCTTCGGCCTCAGCGCCGCCGCGCATGCGGACATCCTGATCGGCCAGACGGCCGGCTTCACCGGACAGGTCGCCGCCAGCGTCAAGGAACTGACGCTGGGCGCCAGGCTCTACATCGACAAGGTCAACGCCACCGGCGGCGTCAACGGCCAGAAGATCGACCTGCAGTCGCTGGACGACGGCTTCGATCCCAAGCGTGCCGCCGCCAACGCGCAGACGCTGATCGACAAGGGCGCGGTGGCGTTGTTCCTGACGCGCGGCACGCCGCACACGCAGGCCGTGATGCCGCTGCTGGAGAAGGGCCAGGTGCCGCTGATCGCGCCGTCTACCGGCGCCATGCTGCTGCACAAGCCGGTCAACCCCTTCGTCTTCAACGTGCGCTCGACCTACCAGCGCGAGGCCGAGCGCGCCGTTCAGCTGCTGCTGGAGATGGGCAACACCCGCATCGCGCTGGTGCAGGTCAACGACACCTTCGGCGCCGACGGCATCGCGGGGGCGATGGCGGGCTTCAACGACCGCAAGGTCAAGCCGGTGGCCCACTTCACCTACGAACGCGAGAAGCCCGACATCGCCGGCGTGGTCAAGCAGCTCATCGCCGCGGACCCGCAGGTCGTGCTGATGGTCGCGTCGCAGCAGATCACCGCGGACACGATCAACGCGCTGCGCGCGGCCGGTTCGCGCATCCTGGGCGCCACCCTGTCCAACAACGCCTCCAACGGCTTCGTCCAGCTGCTGGGCCAGAACGCCGCCGGCATCATCGTCTCGCAGGTCTTCCCGAGCGAGCGCTCGACCAACGTGCCGATGGTCCGCGAGCTGGGCGACCTGGTGAAGGCGCATCCGGCCGAATCCAACGGCCAGGTCACGCCGGCCATGATGGAGGGCTTCGCCTCCGCCAAGGTGCTGGTCGAGGCGCTCAAGCGCGCCGGCAAGGATCCCAGCCGCGCCGCGCTGCTGAAGGTGCTGAACGGCATGACCCGCTTCGACCTGGGCGGCATGGAGGTGGGTTATTCGCCGACCGACCACACCGGCACCAACTACGCGGACATCGCGATCATCGATCCCCGGGGGCGTTTCCTGCGCTGATCCATTCCGGCAGCTTTTCTTGCGACGGGCGCCTTCGGGCGCCCGTCTGCTTTTCCTGATGCGGCATTCGGCGCAAGGATCCTCCGCCGGGCACGCCATCGCGACTGAGTCGAGGCGTGTCGAACCTGGCCGGTTCCACGTTGCCGGCGCGCCCCGATGGGATGAACGCGTTCCCATCGATATTCGACGGCAGGCTTGAACCGTGCGAATTCGAGGGTCGATCAGATAATTCGCGATTCGAATCGTCGAAACCTAGCAAGTTTGAGTCGATAAATGCATTCATAAGTGAGTGGCAAACTGATCGCAGTCGGTGACACTGGCGCCAATAGTTTGCAAATGGATTTGTGTCATGAGAAATATGTACGCGATCTCGATTGGTTTGGCGCTCGCCGGCGCGGGTTGCCTGCTGGCCGAGAGGACGGAGCCGCCCACCGCCGGCCATCCCTTATTTGAACTTACTGTCATTGGTTATCTGCTGGCGATCGGTGGACTGATGCTGTTGATCGCCTGTCTCGCCGCCAGTGCCGAAGACTGGATCAAAGGCCGATGGCGCCGGGCTTCCCGGCCCGCCGACGGGGAATGGGAGGCGCCGTCGCCGCGAATCCTGGACCACCACTGAATTCAGTAGTCTGGCGTTTTCGGGTTTACTTGCTTCGGTGATTGCTCGTTTCCGCTCGCTCGCGAAACTGTGCCCGCCTCTGGGCAATGGGATAACGAGCGAGAAGGAGTCAGCCAATGAGTATTGCCGTCGTGATCATCGAGGACGACCCCACCGTCATGAAAAGGTTGGTGGACGTGATTTCGAACAGTAGCTTTTGCGAGGTGGTGGGTATCGCCAAGAATCGCGGCGAGGCGGTGGCGGCCATCCTCGCCAACCGCGCGGACCTCTACGTGGTCGATCTGGGCTTGCCGGATGTCGACGGTGTCGAGTTGATCCGGCTGATCCAGGATAAATGCCCGGAATCGCGCAGCGTGGTCGTCAGCACCTTCGGCGACAGCAAGCATGTGATGCGCAGTCTGCGGGCCGGCGCGAGCGGCTACCTGCTCAAGGAGGAGATCCTGCCGGCGATGGTGGACAAGCTGGTCAGCGCGCACAACGGGCAGGCGCCGCTGAGCCCGGCGGTCGCCCAGCTCGTCGTCGAGCGCATCAACATGCTCGAGAACAACGTGCGGCCGCATGTCGACCGGCAGAAGGTGCTGCGCGACCTCGGGCTGGGCGAGCGCGAATGGGAAGTGCTGCGACACCTAGTCGACGGCCTGCCCATCGTCGAGATCGGCCGGCGTCTGAGCATCTCGCATCACACCGTCAACCAGCATCTGCGCAGCGTCTACCGCAAGCTCGGCGTGAAGTCGCGGGCGATGGCGGCCAATGCCGCGCGCCTGCACGGGCTCATCGATGAGTAGCAGTCCGAAGCGGAGTTCGCTGAAGACGGTGTTCTTCTGGCTGACCTTCTTCGTGCTGGCGCTGCTGGTCGTGGCGACCAGCAGCCTGGCGACGCGGGTCTACCGCGTGGAAGGGGCCCAGGACCTGGAGATCGTCGACGCCTCCGCCGACCCGCGCGATGCCGGTCCGGAGACGCCCCGCCTGACCGGTCCGGTCCTCGCCCACGAGGGGACGTTCGCCTTGCCCTCTCTCCATGACGTCAGCCAGTCGGACGGCTTGAAGCGGGCCAGATTCCGCATCGATCTGGACCGCTACCTGGCGCGTCCCGCGCCTTGTTGCGAGCCGCGCGCGGGCCTCCCGATGCGCGGCGACTCGCGGATCCCGGGCACCAGCCTGCTGATCAGCCAGGCGCTGGACGGCATGGACGTCTACCTGAACGGCGTCTGGGTCGCGGGCCTGCCGAAATCGACCGCCGCCGCCCGCTACAAGTGGTACCGCCCGCTCCAGGTGCCGCTGGCGCGCAGCCTCGTGCGACCGGACGGCAACGTGCTGACCGTCGAGCTCACGACCTGGGACCGGCGCGTCCACATCGCGCCGATCTACATCGGCGACCTCGACACCCTCTCCTACATCGGGGAGCTGACCCTGTTCGTCGGCACCTCGCTGGCCAATGCGTCCAACGTCTTCTGCCTGCTGGCGGGGATGTTCATGCTGGGCGCCTGGCTGGCGAACCGGCGGGAAGGGGCCGTGTTCCTGCATGCGGGCGCGACGACGGTGCTGTGGTCGGTGCTGTTCTCGCTGGTGCTGCTGCCCTACCTGCCCGCCGCGATGCTGCCCCTGTGGCTCTGGGCGCAGTACGCCTGCATCGGCGGTGTCGTGGTGGTGCTGACCCTGTTCATCTTCGCCTTCGTCGACGAGCCGTTGGGGCGGGGCGGCACCCTGGCCCTGTTCGGCGCGGCCGCCTTCGCGGCGATCGCCTATCCGGTGCTGGGGCTTCGCGGGCGCGAGTGGCTCGACGCCTACTGGCTGCCCGTGCTGCTGGCCTTCCATCTCTATGCCTGCTCGCGCCTGGCGCTGCATGTCGCACGGACCCGCTCGCGCACGGCCATGTCGCTGCTGTTCCAGTCCGTGCTGGCGCAGGTCTTCGCGCTGCACGACCACAATGCGGTGCGCCAGCTCGTGTCCTTCCCGATGCCGGACGCGGGCTGGTCGCTCTCGCACCTGCTGGTGACGCCCATCTTCCTGAGCCATCTGAGCGTGCCGCTGCTGCTGTTCGTCGTCGCGCAGATCCTGCTGACGAAATTCCAGACGAACGTGAAGCGGGTCCGCGACAACAACCGCATCCTCACCGACACCCTGCTGCAGCGCGAGCGCGAGCTGCTGGTCAGCTACAACCGGCAGCGCGAGATGGAGTCCGAGTCCGCCGCGCAGGCCGAGCGCGACCGGATCTACCGCGACCTGCACGACGGCATCGGCTCCAAGCTGGTCACCACGCTGTTCAGCGTGCGCGACCGCGACATCGACCATGACCGGCTCGAGCGCGGCCTCATGGACGCGTTGAAGGACCTGCGCGAGATCATCTCGGTGACGGAACTCCGCGAGCAGCGCACGATCCACGACATCCTGTTCACCTACTGCAGCAACCTGGACGAGTCGCTCACGCGGGCCGATTTCCAGATCGAGTACGACATCCCCGACGGACCCGAGATCGTGCTGTTGGCCGACCTTTCCAAGCAGGTGATGCGCATCGTCGAGGAGTCCGTCGCCAACACCATCAAGTACGCCAGCGCGAGCCGGCTGTCGATCCGCATGATGGTGCAGCAGGGGGAACGGCTGGACGTCCTCATCGAGGACAACGGTCGGTCGGGGGCGGCGCAACGCGGGCCGGGCGGGGAC
>CAMPJJ010000112.1 GCA_946886855.1 uncultured Roseateles sp.
GAGCAGCGGACTCTTAATCCGTTGGTCGAAGGTTCGAATCCTTCAGGGCCCACCACCGATCCTTGTCGGATCGTCAGAGTGAAGACGCACACAAGTGTTGCGTGCGATTCACGGACGGCGAAACGATGTCAGCGGGGATCTGGTGTGACGAGATCAAAATATCTGACATAATCTCGGCTTCGCAAGTTTCTACGGAAACTTGGGGACGAAAAGAATTTCGGGCTCTTAGCTCAGTTGGTAGAGCAGCGGACTCTTAATCCGTTGGTCGAAGGTTCGAATCCTTCAGGGCCCACCAAATAAAAGGGGTTGCAGCGCAAGTTGCAACCCCTTTTGTCATTCCCGCTAGACTTCGCGCCATTCCCGCGATTCGCGAAGCCTCATTCCAAGATCCCCATGTCCCAGATTCAAGAAGCCGCGCTGCTGCAGGCCCTGCAGCAGGTCGTCGACCCCAATACCGGTCGCGACTTTGTCTCGACGAAGCAACTCCGCCAGTTGAAGGTGCAGGGCGACGCGGTCAGCTTCGAGATCGAGCTGGGCTACCCCGCCGCGAGCCAGATCGACGCGCTGCGCGCGGCCCTGGTCGAGGCGGCGCGTTCGGTGCCGGGCGTGGGCAACGTCAGCGTCGGCGTGACGACGAAGATCACCGCCCATGCCGTGCAGCGCGGTGTGCAGCTGCTGCCCGGGGTGAAGAACATCATCGCGGTGGCGTCGGGCAAGGGCGGCGTCGGCAAGAGCACCACCGCGGCCAACCTGGCGCTGGCGCTCTCGGCCGAAGGCGCGACCGTCGGGCTGCTCGATGCGGACATCTACGGGCCGAGCCTGCCCCTGATGCTGGGCATCAGCGGCCGTCCGGAAAGCACCGACGGCCAGACGATGGAGCCGCTGGAGTCGCACGGCCTGCAGCTGATGTCGATCGGCTTCCTGGTCGAGGACGACCAGGCGATGGTCTGGCGGGGTCCGATGGCGACGCAGGCGCTGGAGCAACTGCTGCGCCAGACGCGCTGGCGCGATCTGGACTACCTGGTGATCGACATGCCCCCGGGCACCGGCGACATCCAGCTGACCTTGTCGCAGCGCGTGCCGGTGAGTGGTTCCATCATCGTGACGACGCCGCAGGACATCGCGCTGATCGATGCGAAGAAGGGCCTGAAGATGTTCGAGAAGGTGGGCGTGCCCATCCTGGGCATCGTCGAGAACATGGCCATCCACATCTGCAGCCAGTGCGGCCACGCCGAGCACATCTTCGGCAGCGGCGGCGGTCAGCGCATGGCGGACCAGTACAGCCAGGAGCTGCTTGGTTCGCTGCCGCTGGCGCTGTCGATCCGCGAGCAGGCTGACAGTGGCAAGCCCACGGTCGTTGCCGAGCCCGACGGAGTGCATGCGCAGGCCTACAAGCAGATTGCGCGCAAGGTGGCGGTGAAGCTGGCGGGACAAGCGAAGGATTACTCGTCGAGATTCCCGACGATCACCATCTCCAAAAACACCTGACCCCACCGCGCCGCCCCGGCCTTATCGGCGCAGTGCTGCACTGCAACGGGAGCTGGGCAGGCCGGTGCCCCTCGGAGCGAATTCCGAGCGGCGAGGAGGAGATTGAGCGGAGAGGGGCACCGGCCTGCCCAGCGGAGCGCTCGGCCTTCCGCAGCAGGGTTGCCCGCCGCGCCGCCCTTTCGCTGCACCGCACAACGCCCCCACAACTATCCACGACGACGCCACTCAGAAAAAGCCATCGTCAAGCGTGGTGCGCCCTGCGGTTCTTCCTCTCGTCAGAGGGTGACTCCCCATTGGACAAAGCGGGAGCTTTGTGCCGAAATGCCTGGACGGGCCGCGTGACGGCCGTGCGTTTCACCCAGGTCGGTCCTGCTGCAGGCGGATCGAGCCCAGGAGGCACAAGATGGACATGAACCGGAGGCATTTCTTCCGGGTGAGCGGGGCGGCCGTGATGGGCTCCAGCCTCGTGGCGTTGGGGTTCTCTCCGACCGCCGCACTGGCCGAGACGCGCCAGTTCAAGCTTGCCCGGGCGACCGAGACCCGCAACACCTGCCCCTACTGCTCGGTGGGCTGCGGGATCATCATGTATTCGCTCGGGGACAAGGCGAAGAACGTCACCTCCGAGATCATCCACATCGAGGGCGACCCCGATCATCCGGTCAATCGCGGCACCTTGTGCCCGAAGGGCGCGGGCCTGCTGGACTTCGTCCACAGCCCCAACCGGCTGAAGTACCCCGAGATCCGCGAGGCCGGATCCAAGGAGTGGAAGCGGGTCAGCTGGGACGAGGCGATGGACCGCTTCGTCAAGCTGATGAAGGCGGACCGCGACGCCAACTTCATCGCCAGCAACGCCGACGGGAAGACCGTCAACCGCTGGCTCTCGACCGGCATGATCTGCGCCTCCGCGTCCTCGAACGAATCGGGCTACATCACCCACAAGGCGATGCGCTCGATGGGGATGCTCGCGTTCGACAACCAGGCCCGCGTTTGACACGGACCGACGGTGGCCAGTCTGGCCCCGACGTTCGGACGCGGCGCGATGACCAACCACTGGGTGGACATCAAGAACGCCGATCTCGTGCTGATCATGGGCGGCAACGCCGCCGAGGCGCATCCCTGCGGCTTCAAGTGGGTGATCGAGGCCAAGCACCACAACAAGGCCCGGCTGATCGTCGTCGACCCGCGCTTCACGCGCTCGGCCGCGATGAGCGACTACTACGCGCCGATCCGCGCGGGGTCCGACATCGCCTTCCTGGGCGGCGTCATCCACTATCTGCTCAGCAACAACAAGATCCAGACGGAGTACGTCCGCAACTACACGAACGCGCCCTTCATCGTCGGTGAGGGCTACAAGTTCGAGGACGGCATCTTCTCCGGCTACGACGAGGCCAAGCGCGCCTACAGCAACGCGTCGTGGGCCTACGAGATGGACGAGAAGGGCTTCGCCAAGGTCGACATGACGATGCAGCATCCGCGCTGCGTGCTCAACGTCATGAAGACCCACTTCTCGCGCTACACGCCGGAGAAGGTCAGCGAGATCACCGGCACGCCCAAGGACCGGTTCGTCGAGATCTGCCGCCAGATCGCCGAGACCTCGGCGCCGGGCAAGGTGATGACGATCCTGTACGCGCTGGGCTGGACGCAGCACAGCCAGGGCTCGCAGATCATCCGCACCGGCGCGCTGGTGCAGCTGCTGCTGGGCAACATCGGCCTGCCGGGCGGCGGCATGAACGCGCTGCGCGGCCACAGCAACATCCAGGGCCTCACCGACCTGGGCCTGCTGTCGACCTCGCTGACGGGCTACATGTCGCTGGCCAAGGACTCGGAGCAGGACCTCGAGACCTACTACAAGAGCCGCGCGCTCAAGCCGCTGCGTCCCAACCAGATGAGCTTCTGGCAGAACTATCCGAAGTTCTTCGTCAGCCAGCAGAAGGCGTGGTGGGGCAAGGCTGCGACCAAGGAGAACGACTGGGCCTACCACTACCTGCCGAAGTGGGACAAGGGCTACGACGTGCTGCAGGCCTTCGAGCTGATGCACCAGGGCAAGGTCAACGGCTACATCTGCCAGGGCTTCAACCCGGTGGGCTCCTTCCCCAACAAGAAGAAGGTGGTCGAGAGCCTGTCCAAGCTGAAGTTCCTCGCGATCATCGATCCGCTCAACACCGAGACCGCCGAGTTCTGGAAGAACTACGGCGAGCACAACGACGTGAAGACGGAAGAGATCCAGACCGTGGTGTTCCGCTTCCCCAGCACCTGCTTCGCGGAGGAGGACGGCTCGCTGACCAACTCCGGGCGCTGGCTGCAGTGGCACTGGAAGGGCGCCGAGCCTCCGGGCGAGGCCAGGGGCGACGCGGAGATCATCGCGGAGATCTTCCTGCGCCTCAGGACGCTGTACCAGAAGGACGGCGGCGCCTTCCCCGATCCGATCGTCAACCTGAACTGGCCGTACAAGATCCCGAACAGCCCCTCGGCCGAGGAGCTGGCGATGGAATTCAACGGCAAGGCGCTGGCCGACGTGACCGATCCCAAGGACGCGACCAAGGTGCTGGCCAAGGCGGGCGAGCAGTTGTCGGGCTTCGCGCTGCTGCGCGACGACGGCAGCACCTCCAGCGGCTGCTGGATCTACGCCGGCGCCTGGACGCAGGCGGGCAACCAGATGGCGCGGCGCGACAACAGCGATCCGTGGGGCATCGGCCAGACGCTGAACTGGGCCTGGGCCTGGCCGGCGAACCGGCGCGTGCTCTACAACGCCGCGTCCTGCGATCCGAGCGGCAAGCCGTGGAATCCGAAGCGGCGCCTCCTCAGCTACACCGACAAGTGGGGCGGCGCCGATGTGCCGGACATCCGGCCGGACGCCAATCCCAACGACGAGGATGCGGTGCGGCCCTTCATCATGACCGCCGAGGGCGTGGCGCGCCTGTTCGCGCCCAGCGGCATGGTCGACGGCCCGCTGCCCGAGCACTACGAGCCCTTCGAATCGCCCCTGACGGTCAACCCGCTGCACCCGAACAACGCCAAGGCGATGAACAACCCGGCCGGCCGGGTGTTCAAGGCCGACCGCGAGCAGTTCGGCAAGCCCGACAAGTTCCCGTACGTGGCGACCAGCTACCGGCTCACCGAGCACTTCCACTACTGGACCAAGAACGTGCGCACCAGCGCCATCATCCAGCCGCAGCAGTTCGTGGAGATCGGCGAGGAACTCGCGAAGGACAAGGGCATCGCCAACGGCGATCAGGTCAAGGTCAGCTCCAACCGCGGCTTCATCAAGGCCGTGGCGGTGGTGACCAAGCGGGTGGCGTCGCTCGATGTCGGCGGCAAGCGGGTCCACACGGTGGGTCTGCCCAACCACTGGGGCTTCGTCGGCGTGGCCAAGCCCGGTTATCTGGTCAACACGCTGACCCCGTTCGTGGGCGACGCGAATACCCAGACGCCGGAGTTCAAGAGCTTCACCGTCAACATCGAGAAAGCTTGAGGAGCGCCAGCCATGTCTTCATTGCAATCCCTCGACATCGCCAAGCGCTCCGCGACGACGCTGCCCAGTCCCGATGCGCGACGCACGACGACGGAGGTCGCCAAGCTGATCGACGTCTCCTCGTGCATCGGCTGCAAGGCCTGCCAGGTCGCCTGCATGCAGTGGAACGACCTGCGCGACGATGTCGGCGAGAACCACGGCACCTACGACAACCCGCGCGACCTGACCCCGCAGTCATGGACGGTGATGCGCTTCTCGGAGGTCGAGGTCGTCGAGAACAAGCTGGAGTGGCTGATCCGCAAGGACGGCTGCATGCACTGCGACGACCCCGGCTGCCTGAAGGCCTGTCCGGCGCCTGGCGCGATCGTGAAGTATCAGAACGGCATCGTCGACTTCATCTCGGAACACTGCGTCGGCTGCGGCAACTGCGTCACCGGCTGTCCCTTCGACGTGCCGCGCATCAGCAAGGCCGACAACAAGGCCTACAAGTGCAGCCTGTGCTCGGACCGCGTCGGCGTCGGCCTGGAGCCGGCCTGCGTGAAGGCCTGCCCGACCGGCGCGATCCGTTTCGGCTCGAAGGAGGACATGCATGAGTTCGCCGCCGAGCGCATCGTCGACCTGAAGGAGCGCGGCTACACCAACGCCGGCGTCTACGACCCGCAGGGCGTCGGCGGCACGCACGTGATGTACGTGCTGCAGCATGCGGACCAGCCGGGGCTCTATCACGGGCTGCCCAAGGATCCGCAGATCAGTCCGCTGGTGTCGCTGTGGAAGGGCGCGGCCAAGCCGCTGGCGGTGGCCGCGATGGTCGGCGCGGCGGTGGCCGGCTTCTTCCACTACATGAAGGTCGGTCCGCAGAAGACGGCGCACGACGAGCCGGATCCCGAGGAGGAACTCGCCGACGAGCGCGCCAAGCGGGGCGAGGGCCCTGACGGCCCGCCGGGTGACGCACCAAGGCGTTCGAGCTACACCCCGCCCAGCGGCGGCCTCTGACCCACCGGGAGACCCTCATGTTGCTGCAACGCTATCGCGACAGCCAGCGGCTCAACCACTGGCTCATCGTGCTGCTGTTCCTGTGCGCCGGGCTCTCGGGCCTGGCCTTCTTCCACCCCAGTCTCTTCTTCCTCAGCAACCTCTTCGGCGGCGGACCGTGGACGCGCGTGCTGCATCCCTACATGGGGCTGGGCATGGTGATCGCCTTCGCCTTCCTCGCAGCGCGGATGTGGCGGGACAACCTCTGGATCGATGCCGACTCGCAATGGATGCGGCAGAGCCCCGCCATGATCACCGGCGCCGGCAAGGAAGGCGTCCAGCCCGCGGCCAAGTACAACGCCGGCCAGAAGATCGTCTTCTGGGTGATGGTGGTGACGCTGACCATCCTGCTGGTCACCGGCTTCATGTTCTGGCACGCCTGGTTCCCCGAGGGCAACATTCTGATGCGCCGCATCGCGGTGCTGCTGCATGCGGCCTCGGCGGCCATCCTGATCCTGACGATCATCATCCACGTTTACGCGGCCATCTGGGTCAAGGGCTCGTTCCGCGCGATGACCCGTGGTACGGTCACCGACACCTGGGCCGCGCACCATCATCCGCTGTGGCACAAGGAAGCGAAGGAGCGGCCACGCGCATGACATCGTCCCCCCCCATCCGGGTCATGACCCCGGAAGAGATCGCGGTCAACGCAGGCCCGCGCGCCGCGCCGGTGAAGGTGCCGGAGCCCGGCCTCTTCGCCGAGCGCGCCGCGCGCCTGCGGCAGCTGGCCGAGGGGCATGCGATGCGGGACTACCTGCTGTTCGTGGCCGAACTGGCGCAGGCGCAGCATGAGCGCTTCAAGCGGCCGGACGCGGTGGCATTGCCGGACGAGGTGCTGATCAACGGGGCGATGGTGGGCGGTCTGCCGCCGCTGGACGTCGCGACCTTCCGGCGGGATCCGGCGTGGCGCGAGGAGTTGCGCGCGCTGCTGGCCACGATGCGGACCGCGGCCGTCCCGGATCCGGCGAAGGCCTTGGTGGCCCAGCTGGCCGACGCCGACGCGGACTGGCTGGAGCAGCAGGCGGGCGCGCTGCTGGCAGGCGGCGGTCCGGGCCTGGACCCGGCGGCGGCGCCGCTGATCGCCGCGGCCCTGCAGGTGTACTGGGCGCGCCTCGTCGTGCGGCTGCAGGCGCGCTACGACGACAGCGACCAGGGCGAGCATGTCGCGCCCTTCGGCATGATCGACGACCCCACGGTCTGCCCGTGCTGCGGCTCGCGGCCGGTGGCCTCGATCACGCGCATCGCGGCCGAGCAGTCCGGGCAGCGCTTCCTCGCCTGCTCGCTGTGCGGCGCCCAGTGGCACTACGTGCGCATCAAGTGCACCCACTGCCAGGGCACGAAGGGCATCAGCTTCCAGAGCCTGGTCGACGACGACGGCAACAAGTCCGACGCGGTCGCGGCCGAATGTTGCGAGACCTGCGGTCATTACCTCAAGCAGGTCCACATGGAGAAGGACCTGCAGGTCGAGCCGCTGGCCGACGATCTGGCGACGCTGACGCTGGACCTGCTGGTCGGTGAACTGGGGCTGGTGCGGCAGGGCTTCAATCCGTTGCTGATCCTCGGCGAGGCCGAGGCGCCGCCGCCGGATCCCGGAGGGCACTGAGCATGAAGCCCGAGGCATCCATGGTTCATGGTCCGACGGCAGGCTCCCCGGTCAGCAGCAAGGATCCGGTCGCGGCCCCCAAGGACCTTCCCTCCGTCGATCGCCTGCTGCGCGACGCGGCGGTGACGCACCTGATGGCGCGGCACGGCCATGCCTTCGTCGCCGCGGAGGCGCGCCGGTTGCTCGAGTCGTCGCGCGAGCGCGCGCTGGCCGGCACCTTCACGGTGGATGAACTCCACCGGCTGCCGGCCGAGCTCGATCGCTTGTGCGTCCAGCGCCTCGCGCCGCGCATGCGCCGGGTGATCAACCTCACCGGCACGGTGCTGCACACCAACCTGGGTCGCGCGCTGCTCGCCGACGAGGCGCTGCGCCACGTGCTGGCCTGCATGAGTTCGCCCAACAACCTCGAGTTCGATCTGGCGCGCGGGGAGCGCGGCGACCGCGACAGCCTGGTCGAATCGCTGTTGTGCGACATCACCGGCGCCGAGGCGGCCACGGTCGTCAACAACAACGCCGCCGCGGTGCTGCTGGGCATCGCCGCGCTGGCGGGCGGCAAGGAAGCCGTCGTGTCGCGCGGCGAGCTGGTGGAGATCGGCGGCGCGTTCCGAATGCCCGACGTGATGGCGGCGGCGGGGGCGCGCCTGGTGGAGGTCGGCACGACCAACCGCACGCACGCGCGGGACTACGCGTCGGCCATCGGCCCTGAGACCGCGCTGTTGTTGAAGGTCCACACCAGCAACTACGCGATCCAGGGCTTCACCTCGTCGGTGAGCGAGGCCGAGCTCGCGCCGATCGCGAAGGCCGCGGGCGTGCCGTTGATGACGGACCTCGGCAGCGGCTCGCTGGTCGATCTGGCGCAATGGGGGCTGCCGGCCGAGCCGCTGCCGCAGGCCATGCTGGCCGACGGCTGCGACGTCGTGACCTTCAGCGGCGACAAGCTGCTCGGCGGGCCGCAGGCCGGGCTGATCGTCGGTCGCCGGGACCTGGTGCAGAAGATCCGCAAGTTCCCGATGAAGCGCGCGTTGCGGCTGTCCAAGCTGCCGATGGCCGCGCTGGAGGCGACGCTGCGCCTGTACCTGCAGCCGGACCGCCTGACGCAGGACCTGCCGACCCTGCGGCTGCTGACGCGCCCGGTCGGACAGATCGAGGCGCAGGCGGAGCGGCTGCTGGCACGCGTGGAAGACGCCGTCGCGCCGCGCTTCGGCGCGCGGGTGAGCGCGATGCGCGGGCAGATCGGCTCGGGCTCGTTGCCCGTGGAGACGCTGCCGTCGGCGGGCCTCGTGCTGACGCCGAAGCTGCCAGGCAAGCGCGGCATCGGCCGCGCGCTCGACGAGCTGCTCACGGCGCTGCGCGCCTTGCCGCTGCCGGTCATCGCGCGCGTGCAGGCCGACGAGCTCTGGATGGACCTGCGCTGCCTCGACGAGGCCCGGGAGGAACCCGACTTCATCGAGCAGCTCGCGCGGCTGAAGGAGTCGCTCGCATGATCGTCGGAACCGCCGGCCACATCGACCACGGCAAGACGACGCTGGTGAAGGCGCTGACCGGCGTGGACACGGACCGCCTGCCCGAGGAGAAGCGGCGCGGCATCAGCATCGCGCTGGGGTACGCGTTCATGGATGCCGATGCCCGCATGCCGGGCGAGGGCGAGGGCGAGGGCGAGGGCCGTCGGATCGGTTTTGTCGACGTTCCGGGGCACGAGCGCCTGGTGCACACGATGCTGTCCGGCGCGACCGGCATCGACCACGCGCTGCTGCTGGTCGCCGCCGACGACGGCGTGATGCCGCAGACCCGCGAGCACCTGGCGCTGCTGACGCTGCTCGGCATCGCGCGCGGGACGATCGCGCTCACCAAGTGCGATCGCGTCGACGGGGCCACGCGCGCCCGGCGGCGCGAGGAGATCCGCGCGCTGGTGGCCGGCACGCCGTTCGCGGAGGCGCCGGTGTTCGAGGTCGCCGCGACGGCGGGCGAGGGCGTGCGCGAGCTGCGCGGGCACCTGATCGCCGAAGCGGAGGCGCTGCCGTCACGCGAGGTTGCGGGGCGCGGCTTCCGGCTGGCGGTGGACCGCGTGTTCAGCCTCGCCGGCGTCGGCACCGTCTGCACCGGCACCGCGCATGCGGGCACGGTGGCGATCGGCGACGAGTTGCTGCTGTTGCCGCCCGCCCCCGGCCAGTCGCCGCGGCGCGGCCGCGTGCGCAGCCTGCATGCGCAGAACGAGCCGGCCGCACGCGCCTCGGCCGGCCAGCGCGTCGCCATCGGCCTGGCCGGTGTGGAGAAGGACGAGGTCGAACGCGGTCAATGGCTGGCCGCGCCGGAGATCGCGCAGTGGACGGATCGCATCGACGTGCGCTTGCGGGTGTGGCCCGAAGAGATGAAGGCGCTGCGCAGCGGTGTGCCGGTGCACGTCCATGTGGGCGCGCAAGCGGTCACTGGCTCGGTGGCGGTGCTCGGAGGCTTGGGTACCGCGGAGGCTGCTGGCCCTCACCCCCGCCCTCTCCCGCAAGCGGGAGAGGGAGTGAGCCCCGTGGCGGTGGCCGAGGCGCTGCAGCCGAGCGGGGACGGCGTGGTGCAGCTCGTGCTGCATCGATCGATCGGTGCGTGGGCCGGCGATCGCGTCGTGCTGCGCGACGCGTCCGCGACGCGCGCGCTGGCGGGCGGCGTGGTGCTCGATCCGCAGGCGCCCGCGCGTTATCGCCGCACGCCGCAGCGGCTCGCGGAACTCGCCGCGCTGACTGCGGACTCGCCGGCGCGGCGGCTCGCGGGCTTGCTGGCGCAGGCCCCGATGGGCGTCGATCTCGCGCGCTTCGCCGCCGGCCAGGGCGTCGCCGGCGACGCCCGCGTGACGCTGCTCGCCGCGGCCGGCGCCTCGACGGTCGTGCTGGGCGCCGACGGACCGGTCTGGGCGCTGGGCGCGGCGCAGACGGCCCAGTGGGAAGCCGTCGCGCTGGCGCGGCTGGCGCGGTATCACGAGGATCAGCCCGAGGAGCTCGGCCCCGATCTCGCGCGCTGGCGCCGGCTGGCCGCGCCGCGGATGGCCGAGCCGCTGTGGCAGGCGCTGGTGCGGCGGATGGCGTCGGCGGGGCAGGTGGCGATCAGCGGCGCGTCGGCCCACCTGCCGGCGCACGGCATCCAGCTGTCGGCCCTCGACGAGCGCCTGGCGCAGAAGGTGATGCCGCGCCTGCTGTCGGCGGGGTTCGAAGGCGCCTGGGCGCGCGACCTGGCCAAGGATGCGCATGAGCCCGAGGCCCTGGTGCGCACGACGCTGTCGCGCCTGTCCCAGCGGGGCGAGCTGTTCCAGGTCGTCAAGGACCTGTACTACGCGCCGGCGGCCATCCACGAACTGGCCCGCATCGCACGGGCCTCGGCGGTCGGCGGCGACGTGACGGCCGCGCTGTTCCGCGACCGCAGCGGCCTGGGCCGCAAGCGCGCGATCCAGGTGCTCGAATTCTTCGACAAGGTCGGCGTGCTGCGGCGCGTCGGCGACGCCCACCGGCTGCGGACCGACAGCCGGCTGTTCATCGACAATCATGAGGGGGGCGGCGCGGCCCGCGCCGACGCCGCCGAGCCCGCCTGAAGGCGCCTGAACGCGCCTGAACGCGCCATGATGAACGTTCAACGATCAATGGAGAGACAACGATCCTGGTGGATCGGCCGGACTTCAAATCCGGTGGACGGCGCCACGCGCCGTCGGGTGGGTTCGACTCCCATGTCTCTCCGCCACTGTCCTGAAGCTTCTTCCCCTTTACCGGAGCCTTTGATGCCTAGCCTCTTCCGACAAGTCAGCCGTGCGCTGCAGGGAATCGTCGCCGCGTCGCTGATCGCCGCGGGTCTTGCCGGGCCCGCGCTGGCGCAGTCGCCGCAAGTGCTGCGCGTGACCGCCATCCCCGATGAATCGCCGACCGAGCTCGCCCGCAAGTTCGCGCCGCTCGGCAGGTACCTGGAGAAGGAACTGGGCGTGAAGGTCGAATGGACCCCCGTCACGGACTACGCCGCCGCCGTGGAGGCGGTCGTCAACAAGAAGATCGACCTGGCCTGGTTTGGCGGCTTCACCTTCGTGCAGGCCAACGTGCGCGCCGGCGGCAAGATCGTGCCGCTGGTCCAGCGCGAGGAGGACGAGAAGTTCCGTTCCGTCTTCATCACCGACGCGAAATCGGGCATCGGAAAGCTCGAGGACCTGAAGGGCAAGACGCTCAGCTTCGGCTCCGCGTCGTCGACCTCGGGCCACCTGATGCCGCGTTCCTTCCTGCTGGCCGCGAAGATCAACCCCGACACCGACCTCAGGCGCATCTCCTTCTCCGGCGCGCATGACGCCACCGTCGCCGCCGTGGCCTCGGGCAAGGTCGACGCGGGCGCGCTCAACATCTCCGTCTGGGAGAAGCTGGTCGCCGAGAAGAAGGTCGACACCTCGACCGTCAAGGTGTTCTTCACGACGCCGCCGTATTACGACTACAACTGGAGCGTCCATGCCGACATGCCGGCCGCGACCAAGGAGAAGCTCAAGGCCGCGTTCCTGAAGCTGAACCCGTCGACGCCCGAAGGCAAGGAGATCCTCGACCTGCAGCGCGCGACGCGCTTCGTGCCGACCCAGCCGGAGAACTACGCCGGCATCAAGGCCGCCGCCGAGAACGCCGGACTGCTGAAATGAACTGAGGCGATCGCGTGCGTCTGCTGGAACTGGACGGTCTGCATCTGCGCGCCGGCGCGCGCACGCTGATCGAGCCGCTGTCATTGCACATCGAGGCCGGCGAGCAGGTCGCGCTGATCGGCGCCTCGGGCGCCGGCAAGACCTCCTTGCTGCACGCGCTGGCGCTGGCGCTGGCGCCGGCCGCGGGGACCCTGCGTCTGGCGGGCCAGTACGCCTGGGCCTTGTCGTCGCGCGACCGCCACTGGCTGCGGCGCGAACTGATGCTGGCGCCGCAGCATCCGCCCCTGCCCCCGCGCCAGCGCGTGGTGACGGCGGTGCTGGCCGGGCGGCTGCCCGGCGCTTCCATGGCCGACAGCCTGCGCATGCTGCTCAGCCCGACCGAGGCGCAGGCGCGTCTGGCGTTCGACGCGCTGGACCGGCTGGAACTCGGCGACCGGCTCTGGTCGCGCGTCGATCAGCTGTCCGGCGGCGAACGCCAGCGCGTCGCGGTCGCGCGGCTGCTGGTGGCCAAGGCGCGGCTGTGGCTCGCCGACGAGCCGCTGTCGGCGCTGGATCCGCAGCGCGCGCAGCGCGTCCTGGAGGTGCTGCGGGACAGCGCCCGCGCGCAGGGCCGGACGCTCGTGTGCAGCCTGCACCAGGTGGATCTGGCCTGCCGGCTGTTCCCGCGCGTGATCGCGCTGCGCGAGGGCCGCCTCGTCTACGACGGCCCGCCGCGGGACCTGGGCGCGCGGCAGCTCGACGAGATCTATGCGGACCTGCTGAATGAGCCGCCGTCCGTGGCCGAGGAGGCGGCGCGGCCGACCGCGCTGCCTCAGGCGATGTGTCGATGAGCGCGGCCGCTGCCGCGCCGTGGCGCCGCGATCCTGCCGCCACGCGACGTCTCGGCCTGGCCGTCGGGCTGCTGGTGCTGCTGTGGCCGCTGCTGGTCTGGTGCGAGTTCCGGCCCTGGGAACTGCTGGACCCGCGCAGCCTGCGCGCGACGCTGCGATTCGGCGCGCAGTTCCTGACGCCGCGCGTGGATGCCGAGTTCCTGGCGATGCTGGCGGGCGACACCTGGCGCACCATCGCGATGGCGACGGTGGGCCTGGCGCTGGCGTGGGTGGTCGCCGTGCCGATGGCGCTGCTGGCGACGGCGCGGCTGTCGGTGTCGGCGGTGGCGGGCCGCATGGGGACGATGCCCGCGGCGTTGCGCGGCGCCGTGCGCCTGGTGCTGGTCGTGCTGCGCTCGGTGCCGGAGCTGGTCTGGGCGCTGATGCTGGTGCGCGTCATCGGCCTGGGGCCCGGCGCGGGCGTGCTGGCGATCGCGCTGTCCTATGGCGGCATGCTCGGCAAGGTCTACGCCGAGATCCTCGAAAGCGCCGACGCCGCGCCCACGCAGGCGCTGCTGCGCGGCGGCGCCGGACGTCTGCAGGCGCTGCTCTTCGGCGCGATGCCCGGCTGCGCCGACGAACTGGTGAGCTACACGGTCTACCGCTGGGAATGCGCGATCCGGTCCTCGGTCGTGCTGGGTTTCGTGGGCGCCGGCGGGCTGGGGCAGCAACTGGACAACGCGACCAAGATGTTCGCGGGGTCGGAGGTCGCGACCATCCTGCTGGTGTTCATGGCACTCGTGGCGATGGCCGACCGGATCAGCGCCTGGCTGCGTCCCGCGCGGGAGGCCGGGCAGGGGGCGGAAGCGTCGCGACCTGCCGGTCGCCCCGCCGCGCGATGGGGCGTGCGCGCCCTGCTCGCCGGTCTGCTCACGCTGGGGGTGGCGAGCTTCGCGACGCTGCCGCTGCGTTGGGGCGAGCTGCTCGGTGCGGGCGCGCTCGCGCAGATGGGGCGTTTCATCGCGGAGTTCTTCCCGCCGCAATGGGCGCCGGCGTTTCTCGCGCGCGTCGGTCAGGGGGCGCTGGAGACCTTGGCGATGTCGGCGCTCGGCAGCGGCCTGGCGGCGGTGGCCGGGCTGGCGATCGCGCTGGTGGCCAGCCGGCCGCCAGGGCCGCTGCGCTGGCTTTCGCGGCTGCTGCTGAACGCGCTGCGCAGCGTGCCGGAGCTGGTCTGGGCGGCGATCCTGCTGGTCTCGGCCGGCCTGGGGCCGATGCCCGGCACGCTGGCCCTGGCCTTGCACACGACCGGCGTGCTGGGCCGTCTGATGGCGGAGGCGCTCGAGAACGCGCCGCCGCAGACCGCCCAGGCCCTGCGCTGGGCGGGCGCCTCACGCGGGCAGGTGTTCGCGTTCGCGACGCTGCCTCAGGCGGCGCCGCAGTTGCTCAGCTACACGCTGTACCGGTGGGAGAACAACATCCGCGCCGCGACGGTGCTGGGCGTCGTCGGGGCCGGCGGCCTCGGCCAGATGTTGAGCCTGCACCTCAGCCTGTTCCAGATGCGCGAAACTTGCACCGTGCTGCTGGCGATGCTGGCGCTGGTGATGCTGGTCGATGCCTGTTCCTACGCGGCGCGCCGGAAGTTGAATCGATGAAGAATGCCGCCATGAACGACGACGCCCTGCAGCTGCTGCTGGCGCGCGCTTCGGTCGGACCGAAGTACTTGATCGAGCCCGGCCCCGATGACGAGCAGCTGCGCCTGATGGTCGACGCCGCGCTGCACGCGCCGGACCACGCGGGGCTGGTGCCTTTCCGTTTCAAGGTCGTGCGCGGCGCGGCGAAGCGGTCGATGGCGGCGCTGTTCGCCGAGGCCGCGCGCCGCGCGGGCAAGGACGCGGCGGGCCTGGCGATGGACGAGGAACGCGCGCTGCGACCGCCGGTGACGGTGGCGGTCGTCGCCCGGCTGGACCTGGGGCATCCGCAGGTGCCGGCGCACGAGCAATGGGCCTGCGTGGGCGGGGCGCTGACGAACTTCCTGAACGCCGCGCAGGCGCTCGGCTTCGGCGGGAAGATGCTGAGTGGGGCGAAGGCGCGCGATCCGGGGCTGATCGCCGCGTTCTGCGAGCCGGGCGAGACGCTGCTCGGCTGGATCGCGATGGGCACGCCGGCGCCGTCGGACAAACCGCCCAAGCAACGCGGCGCCAAGGCAGGCGCCGATCGCGCCTTGCAGTTCTGGGGCGGCTAGCCGTCAGCCCTCAGCCGTAGATGTAGCTCTGCAATTGCGCGATCGTCAGCTCGTCGTCCGCGATGATGTTGTCCATCAGGTCTCTGATCGACAGCATGCCCACGACGGTCGCTCCCTCGACCACCGGCAGGTGGCGGATCTTGCGCTGGCTCATCAGGCTCATGCACTCGCGGCACTCGGTGTCGGGCTTCACGACGAACACGTTGGCCGTCATCACGTCCTTGACCTGCGTGTTGCGCGAGTCGCGTCCCTGCAGCGCGATCTTGCGGGTGTAGTCGCGCTCCGAGAAGATGCCGAGCAGCCGCTCGCCCTCCATCACCAGCAGCGCGCCGACATCATGTTGCGCGAGCAGATGCAGTGCATCGAACACCGTTGCTTCCGGCGTGATGCGCCAGACGCTCGGGCCGCGGTTCTTCAACAGTTCGGACACCGGTTTCATGGGGCCTCCTGGCGGAATCCTGACGGAATCCTGGCGAATGGCTGAGGGACATCGAGCGCTCAAGATAAGCGCCTTGGCAGCGCGCCGCAAGCCCCTGCAAGACCCGACCCCCCAAGGAGCGAGATCCCGATCGCCGCCTGTCCCGGGGATCGGGCACCCGCCCGATCAAGCGGGATGGGTCAGGTCACGCAGGTGGGTGGGGCCGGCGCGGCGCTCGATCTCGGCGAGCAGGTCGCGGCCCCAGCCCATCGCGAAGAGGGCCTCGCCGACGACGAACATCGGACCCACCAGCAGCCCGATCAGGTCGTCGACGAAGGCGGGTTTGCGGCCCTCGTAGTAGTGGCCGACGAACTGGATGATCCAGCCCACGACGAAACTGCCCAGGCCCCAGGCGAGCCAGCCGCCGAAGGAGCCCGCCGCCAGCGGGTGCGCCAGGGCCATCAGCACCGCGTTGACCACGGCGGTGGCAAGTCCGAGGACCACGTTGCCGCGTGTCAGGTACCAGATCGTCGCGGCGCTCCACACCACCCAGGCGGCGGACACGGTCCAGTCGGCGATGTGGAACTGCGCCCGTGCGAGCAGCACGCCGATCGCGAAGACGATCAGCGGGATGCCGACGAAATGCGTGGCGATGTTGCGGCGGTCGCGGTGGTAGGCGGCGTACTGCGCCATCAGGTCGGTCGCTTGGCGTGCCATGGCAGTCTCCGTGCGGGGTGTCGTCGTGATGTCGCAATGCTAGTGCGACCAGCTTGTTTGTGCCGTTCAGAATGCAGGTCTGAACACTCTTGGTTTACCCCTATGCAAGTGTTTACGCG
>CAMPJJ010000113.1 GCA_946886855.1 uncultured Roseateles sp.
GGACGACGGTGTCTCCCCGCGATCTCCGCCATCTCCGCCATCTCCGCCGCGGCGGCGCCGCGGCGCGAGGCTTCACCGTGATCGAGCTGCTCGTGGTGCTGGCCGCGCTGGCGCTGCTGCTCAGCGTGGCCGCGCCGCGCTACGTGCAGCACGTCGACCGCGCGCGCGACACCGCGCTGCGTCACAACCTGCACGCGATGCGCGACGCGATCGACAAGTTCTACAGCGACCAGGGCCGGTATCCGAAGGAACTGCCGGAACTGGTCGAGCGGCGCTATCTGCGCGCCATTCCGGTCGACCCGGTGACGAGCCGCGCCGACACCTGGGTCGCCGTGCCGCCGCGCGCGGGCAACGCCGACGGCGAAGGCGTCTTCGACGTGCGCAGCGGCGCGCGAGAGATCGCGTCCGACGGGAGCAGCTATGCCTCGTGGTGATCGCTCGCCGATGCGTGTGCGCACGCAAGGCTACGGCCTGGTGGCCGTGCTGGTGCTGGTGGCCTTGACGTCGGCCGCGCTGTCGGTCGCCGCGCAGTCCTGGGCCGACGCGGCCCGGCGCGAGAAGGAGCAGCAGCTGCTGCGCATCGGCACGCTCTACGTGCAGGCGCTGGAGCGCTACCGGCGCAGTTCGCCGGGCACCGACAAGCGCCTGCCGCAGGAACTGGACGAGCTGCTGATGGACACGCGCTTCGTCGGCACCGTGCGGCACATGCGACGCCTCTATCCGGACCCGGTGGGCGCCACCGGCCGCTGGGGCGTCGTGCGCGGCGACGACGGACGCGTGCGCGGCGTCCATAGCCTCAGCGAGGACGCGCCGCTGATCGCAGGCGCCGTGCGTCGGCCCGGGCTGCTGCTGCCGCCGGCCCAGCGCTATTCGGATTGGAAGTTCGTCGTGGACTCCGAGCAATGAGAGACCAGAGCAACATGAAACACCTCGCCCCCCCTTTGTCCCTTTTCGCTTGCTCCGCCTGTTCCGCCTGTTCCGTCCGGTCCGTGCGCTCACGCGGTTCCCGCGGCTTCACGCTGCTGGAGCTGCTGGTGGTGATCCTGATCATCGGCCTGCTGACCGGCATCGTCGGACCGCGCTTCCTGGCGCAGATCTCGCGGTCCGAAGTCACCACGGCCAAGGCGCAGATCGACGCGATCGACAAGGCGCTGCAGGCCTACCGCATCGACATGGGTCGTTTCCCCGACACGGCCGAGGGCCTGGCCGCGCTGGTGCGCAGCGACGCCAACGACCCGCGCTGGCGCGGTCCCTACCTCAAGGGTGAACTCCCCAACGATCCGTGGGGCATGCCGTACCAGTACCGCATCCCGTCGCAGCAGCCCGGCAAGGACTACGAGCTGTTCAGCTTCGGGCGCGACCGGGTGGCCGGCGGCACCGGTGACGACGCCGACGTGCAGCTCTGAGAGGCCACGCTGACATGAAGCTGCGCGTCCGCCTGCTCGACCCCGTGCGCCTGTCCGTCAGCGAAGAGCTGATGGAGGTGGCCTCGCGCGAGGCGCTGGGCACGCAGCTGCCTGACGGCCGCAAGGTGCTGGCCGCCGAGCCGGTGCGCGAGCCCGCCACGATGCGGGCCGCGACCGGCGCCACGGCCGGTGCCGGAACGGCCGGCGCGCGGGCGAGCGCGCTGGACATCGCCTGGTGGTGCCAGGAATTGCGCACGCTGCTGGTCGCCGGGATGACGGTTGTCGAGGCCATCGAGACGCTGCAGGCGCAGTCCGGCGCCGACGGCGCGCGCGCCGAGCTCCAGGCCGCCTTGCTGGCACAACTGCATCAGGGCAAAGCGCTGTCGGTGGCGATGGAGGCGCTGGGCCGCTTTCCCATGGTGCTGGTGGCCAGCGTGCGCGCCAGCGAGCGCAGCAGCTCGCTGGCCGAGGCGCTCTCCGAATTCCTGCGGTATCACGAGATGGTCGAGACGCTGCGCAAGAAGGTCGTCAGCGCGGCGATCTATCCGAGCCTGGTGCTCGGCCTCGGGCTGCTGGTGAGCGGCTTCCTGATCGTCGTGGTGCTGCCGCGGTTCGCGTCGATGTACGCCGACCTGCGCGGCGAGATGAGCTGGTCGACCCATCTGCTGACGGTGGCGAGCACGTTCGTGCGGGAACACCGGCTCGGCATCCTCGCGGCGGCGGCGGCGCTGGCGGCGCTCGGCGTCGTGGCGTGGCGCCAGGGCGCGATCCAGCGCGCGGCGATGCGCGCGGCCGCCGTGATCCCGCCGGTGCGGCGCGCGCTGCGCGAGTTCCGGCTCGCGAAGCTGTACCACTCGATGACGGTGATGTTCCGCGGCGGCTACACGCTGGACGAGACGCTGCTGCGCTGCGAAGGCCTGGCGCTCGGCGCCGACATGGATCACGCGATGCGCGACGCACGGTTGGCGTTGACGCGCGGCGTGCGCGTCTCCAGCGCCTTTTCCGAGCACGGCCTGACCGACACCGTCACGCAGCGCCTGCTGGCCGTGGGCGAGCGCTCGGGCAACTTCGAGCGCGTGCTGCAGACGATCGCGGAGCGGCACGCGGGCAACTTCGCCGCCTTCATGGATCGCGCGACGCGCATCGTCGAGCCGGTGATGCTGCTGCTGGTGTCGCTGCTCGTGGGCAGCATCGTCGTCCTGATGTACCTGCCGATCTTCGACATCGCGAGCAGCATCCGCTGAGCGCCACGTTCCGCACCCACCCTTGCCGACCTCCTTGCCGATGAGAACCCCCGCCCGATGAACGCCGATTCCCGCTCCGACTTCCGCGCCGCGTTGCAGGCCGCGCGGCGTCAGGCCGCCCAGGCCGGCGCGGACGCCGTGCTGGATCAGCTGCTGCGCGGCGGCTGGGGTCAGGACTTGCCCGCGCTGCTGCGCGAGACCGGCGGCATGGAGATGCTGGACGCCGCCGCCGCGGCCCGTGCCGTCGCCGACCTGGCGTTGCTGGGTGCGGGCGGCGCTGCCCTGGCCAGGCAGGTGCGCGCGGTTCCTGTGAGGCTGGACGGCGATCCGGACCGGCTGCGGCTCGCGATGGCAGACCCCTGGGACGACGCCGTGCTGCGCCGTGCGGCGCAGGCGGCGGGCCGGCGCATGCCCGCGATCGCGGCGACACGCGTGCAGCTGGACGCGTGGTGCGGCACGCCCGCCGCGACACCGGGTCAGGAGACCGGCGTCTCCGACACGACGGGCACGGCGGACGGGCCCGTGGTGGCCTTCGTCGATCAGGCCTTGCGCCGCGCGTACGAGGTCGGCGCCAGCGACATCCATTTCGAATGCGACCGGCAGGGCGTGAGCGTGCGCCTGCGCCGCGACGGCGTGCTGATGCCGCATGGCCGCCTGGAAGGCACGCGCGGCGCGGAGGAGGCGATTTCTCGCATCAAGGTGCTGGCGCAGCTCGACATCACCGAGCGGCGGCTGCCGCAGGACGGACGTTTCCGCGTGGCCCTGGGCGGCGGCGAGCTGGATCTGCGCGTGTCCATCATCCCGAGCGTGTTCGGCGAGGACGCCGTGCTGCGGCTGCTGGACAAGGCGCAGCTGCGCGATCCGGCGGACCAGGTGTCGCTGGACCTGCTCGGTTTCGACGCCGCGGGCGCCGCGAACATCCGCGAGCTGGCCGGTCTGCCGCACGGCATGCTGCTGGTGACAGGCCCTACCGGCAGCGGCAAGACGACCACGGTGTACGCGGCACTGTCCGAGGTCAACAACGGCATCGAGAAGATCATCACGATCGAGGACCCGGTCGAATACGAGCTGGCCGGCGTGCTGCAGGTGCCGGTGAACGAGCGCAAGGGGCTGACCTTCGCCAAGGGGCTGCGGTCCATCCTGCGGCATGACCCGGACCGGATCCTCGTGGGCGAGATCCGCGACGCCGAGACCGCGGAGATCGCGGTGCAGTCGGCGCTGACCGGCCACCAGGTGCTGACGACGGTGCATGCGAACAGCGTGTTCGACGTGACAGGCCGCTTCAAGCATTTCGACCTGGACATGTTCGGCTTCATGGCGGCGCTCAACGGCGTGATCGTGCAGCGGCTGGTGCGCTGTCTCTGCCCGCACTGCGTGGGCGACCGGCCGGCGCAGCCGCGCGAGCAGCAGTGGTTCGTCGACATGGGGTTGGGGCGGCCGGAGACGATGCCGCTGGCCGTGGGATGCGAACGCTGCGGCGGCACCGGCTACAAGGGTCGCCGCGTGATCGCGGAGGTGCACACGATCGATGACGGCTTCCGCGATCTGGTCACGACCGGCGCGCCGGTGTCGGCCTTGCGGGAGCATGTCTATCGCAAGGGCGTGAGGACGCTGTCGCAGCTGGGCGCGGACATGGTGAGCCGGCGGGAGTCGAGTGCGGAGGAGATCAAGCGTGTGGTGGGCTGGTAAGCGCGCGTCGGCGCGGACGGCGGTGGCCTATGCGGGCGAGCGCGCGGTGCGGCTGTCGCTGGGCGGCGTGCTGCTGGTGGCGTCGGACGTCGACGGGCGCGATGCCGCGATGGCGGCCTTGGCCGCCGGCGTGCGGGAGCTGCCGCGTGGGACGCCGTTGCGGATCACGGTGAGTGGCGCGGTCTGCCGCCCATTCCTGCTGCCCGAAGTGGCCGGCGTCTCTGGCGAGGCTGATTGGATCGCGATCGCGAGGTCGATGGTCGAGGACCGCGCGGGACTGTCCGCCGACAGCCCCGTGTGGCTGGACAACGGTCAGTCGTCGCCGCGGATCGCCGTCGCCATCGATGCGGCCTGGCAGCGTGAGCTGCTGGCGCTCGGCGGCCGCGCGCTGGAGAGCGTGAGGCCCTGGTGGGCCGTCGCCATCGAGGCGGCGCGCGAATCCGGTGCGTCGGGGTCGTCCCCGCCGTCGGCGGATGCGCGGGGCCTGGCCATCGCAGACAGCGATGAACTCGTGCTGCTGGTCGCCGAAGGCGACATCTATCGCGTGGCGCAGACCTATCCGCTCGACGGCGAGTCCGCGTCGGCGGTGCTCAACCGCGCGTTGGTGACGCACGACGTTCCGGCGGGCGGGATCGAGCTGATCAACTTCGACATCGGCGCGTTGCCCGGCCAGCAGGCCGGCGAGACGCTGCCCTTCCGCAAGGAGGCCGCGGCATGAGAGCGCTGAGGGTGGACTTCGCGCCCGCGCGGCGGCCGATCGTGGGCTTGGCGATCTGGGGCGCGATCTGTGCGGTCGCGACGGTGGGTCTGGGCTTTGGCGCCTGGCAGGCGTGGGAGGAGCGCGCCACGCGCGTGGCGCGGACCGATGCCGACGCCGCCGAGATCGCGCGCCTGCGGGAGGCGCTGCGTGAGCGTGCGGACAAGGCGGCCGCCGACGCTGTGCCCCCGTCCTATGCGCGCGATGCGCTGACGGTGGCGCGCACGGCGGCGTTCCCGATGCAGGCGGTGCTGCGGTCGCTGGAGACCGTGGCGGTCGACGGCGTGCGCGTCAGCGGCATCGAGCTCAATGCCACGCGCGGCGGCGCCGACGTGACGCTGGAGTTCGACGACTACAAGGCGCTGCTCGCCTATCTCGAGCTGCTCAACGAGGGCGAGAGCGTGCAGCGCTGGACGCTGGTGCGCGCCGAGGCCGCGGGCGCTCGGCGGCAGGCGGTGATCCGATCGATGTGGCCGTGAGGTCGACGACGGCAATGCGCAGATAGTCCCCGATCGATCGCTGGTCTGGACCCTGTGTGCTTACTTCATCCAGATGTCGGACTGAAGGCAAGACCTGTCCCCGTCGCGGTTATTTCATGCGCGCCCCCCTTGTGGGGGTTAGTGAGTTCCCTAGTGCGAACGGCATCCGCGCTGAATAGCATCGGTGGTCCGTCTCACCAAACGTCCGAAGTTGCGTGGTGAGCGGCGGCAGGCGCCTGGCGCCTGCTGCGTGACCGGCATGCGACCCGCATGTCGGTCCGCCGGGTTGGTCTCGTCTGGAGGTCGACCGCCACAGGGAGGTTTCGCATGGTTTGGAAGGCAGGCGCGCGCAGGCGTGCGGGGCTGGCGCTCGTGTGCGCCATCGTGGGCGGATTGGGCGCTGAAGGCGCTGCGGCGCAGATCAGCGTGTCCAGCTCCGGCAGCCCGGCGTACAGCCAGGCCATCGCCGTGCCGCCGGGCATCGGTGGCATGCAACCCAACCTGAGCCTGATGTACGCCGGCGGCGGCGTGAACGGTCCGGTCGGTCATGGCTGGTCGCTGCAGGGCATCTCGATGATCACGCGCTGCCCGGCCACGCGCTACACGGATGGGCAGCCGCAGGGCGTCGTCTTCGGTCCTTCGGACAAGCTGTGCCTGGACGGTCAGCGGCTGATCCAGACCGACGCTTCGGGCAACGTCGCCGCCTTCCCGCAGACCGCCGATGCCCAGGGCCTGTCCAGCGGCTGGCGCGAGTACCGGACCGAGAAGGACAGCTACGCCCGTATCCGTGCCTACGGCGTCGCCGGCGGCGATGCGGCCAATGGGCCGCAGTACTTCAAGGTCTGGACCAAGGCAGGGCAGATCTACGAATACGGCACGCCGCCCTCGGCTGACGCCAACACGCAGGCGTCTGTCCTGGCGCAGGGGAAGAGCGCCGTGATGGTGTGGGCCGTGGCGCGCATCAGCGATGTGGTGGGCAACTACATCGACTTCAAGTACGAGAACCGGCTGAAGGACTGGGGCAGCCAGGCTTATGCGCAGACCGGCACCGGACGCGAGTGGAACATCCGCGAGATCCAGTACACCGGCAACGGCAGCCAGTTGCCGGCCAACAAGGTCGTCTTCCGGTATTCGGACCGGACCAGCGATGCGGCCGAGTCGTATCAGCAGGGATCCAAGAACGTGAGCGTGCGACGCCTCGATGCGATCGACACCTACGTCAACTCGCCGACCGCGACGCCGGCCGAACCGGGCGCCGCGCCTGCGGGCGGCGTCTTCGTCAAGCGGGTGCGCATCGACTACACGCAGGGCGGGCTGACCGGCCGGTCGCGTGTCGCCGCGATCTCGGAATGCGTCGGCCCGAACGCCACACAGTGCATGCCGCCGGCGCGCTTCAATTACGCCACCGGTGGCGCGTCGCGCGTGGCGTCGACGAGCTTCAACCTCGCCTCCGACAAGCTGTCGTCGATGGACAGCAAGTACGGCGTGATGGCGGGGGACTTCAACGGCGACGGCCGCACCGACCTGATCCGCTGGGCCGAGACCGCCTCCGAGACGCAACTGCTGCAGAGCAACGGCGACGGCTCGTTCACCGCGGTGGCGACTTCGCTGACCTCGGCCGGCCCGTTGAACAAGGCCGACGGTTGCGTGTCGTCGACGGTGGCCGACGTCAATGGCGACGGGCTGCCCGACGTGATCCGCGTGTTCAATGATCTGAACGCCAGCGGCGGCTCCTGCGGCCAGACGGCGCGCGCGGAGTTCCTCGTCAACCAGGGCGCCGGCACCTTCGTGAGCCGGCAACTGCTGGACACGGGCAATGCGCAGATCGCGTTCAAGCGGCAGGTCTCCAACCCGCTGTCGCGCCAGTTCTGCGGGCAGGTCGCCGCCGCCAACATCGACGGCCGATCCAACGACCTCATCATGGCCGTCATCAACGACTGCATGAACGGCAACTTCGAGATCTGGGTGGGCTACGGCTGGAGCGCGGGCGCGACCTACTACTTCATGGACGTCAACGGCGACGGGCGGATGGACATCATCACGACCACGCTGGCGGCGCGCCAGCCCGCGGACCCGCGCGACGACCCGTATGCCGGCGAGGACTACCCGACCTGCACCGGCTGCACCAAGGTCTACCTGGCGCAGGCCGACGGCCGCTTCGCGCTGACGCCGACCAACATCGACAACATCCCGGTGTACTCCGATCCGGGGCGCTTCGGCGCGCTGAACTCCTGGGCCTTCGTGCGCGACACCAACGGCGACGGCCTGGCCGACCTGCTGGCCGCGGGCGCGCCGCGCAAGTACCGCAACTGGACCTCCGACGGACGCGGCAACTTCGCGCCGCAGGCCAACACGGGCGAGGCGTCCTGCAAGGTCTCCCTGGACTTCAACGGCGACGGCCGCAGCGATTGTCTGATGCCGAGCACGGCGGCCAACAACCTGCTCTACGCAGGCTTCTCCAGCGCTGGCACGCTGTTCGTCAACAACTTCAACCTGAAGAACGCGGGCCAGGACCTGAGCAGCAACGGCGGCAACACGATCGGTCAGAACTACGGCGTCTACGCGATCGACGTCAACGGCGACGGCCGCGACGACCTGATCCGCTGGCACGACAACCCCTCGCTCAACAAGCTCTACCTGTCCAACGGCGACGGCACCTTCGGCGAAGCGCCGATGAGCGCGCTGGGCGAGATGGCGCCGATGATCCTGGGCCAGAGCGACGGCACCTACGACCTGTTGATGGGCGACTTCCGAGGGCTGGGTACGGTGGAGTTCCTGCGCATCTCGCGCAACGCGCCGGACCTGAGCGACCTGAGCAAGAAGAACAAGCTCTTCGTCGCGTCGGACGTCGCCAGCGCGGACCGGCTGGTGAGCTACGTCTCGCCGACCGGGCTCAAGACCACGGTGAACTACGAGACGATGGCCGGCGGCCGCGTGGTCAACGACGCGGGCACCGCTTTCAAGGCGCAGTACCCGTTCACCGACGTGATGATGCCGGGGCAGATCGTCGGCTCGCTGGACCAGGAGTCGGGCGTCGGTGCCGAGACGGTGAGGACCGAATACGGCTACATCGGCATGAAGGCGGCGGTGGACGGCCGCGGCCTGCTGGGCTTCCGCCGCACGGTGCAGCAGAACCCCGCGCCCAACGGCGAGCCGCTGAGCGTGTGGACAGATTTCCTTCTGGAAGAGCCGTATGCGGGCGTGGCCAAGCGCACGCAGACCCGTCGCGGGGTGTGGACCAACGCGAATGCCGCCTTGCTGAGCCAGACGGACAACGTCTACTGCGACCGCACGTCGGGCACGAATCCCGACGCGGCGAGCGTCGACGCGCCGTGCGCGACCACGGCCAAGGTCACGCGGCCCTACCTGCGCCAGAGCGTCGAATCGGGCTGGGACTTGAGCGGCACCGCGCTGCCGGTGGTGACGACGGTCAACACCTACAACGACTTCGGCGATCCGACGCAGATCGTGGTGACGACGACCGGGACGGTGGCAGGTCTTGCCAACCAGGTGTCGACGAAGACCACGACCAACACCTATTGCGCGCCCGACAGCGCGAACTGCGCCAACCGGATCGCGGGCGACAACTGGATCTTGGGACGTCTCAGCCGTGCGACGGTGAGCAACTCGGTGCCCAAGCTCATCGACACGCTGAGCGCGAGCGCCGGCACGTCGCCGACGGCCACGGCCACCAGCGGCAACCAGACGGTCAACCCGCCGATGAATCCGGCGGTGCTGTCGGCCATCCTGCAGATCCTGCTGGATGACTGAGCGCGCTGCGCTCCCGCTGCACCCGAACGAGAACCACGACAAGAACCGCAAGTCCGAGCCGATCGGACCAGGGAGAGAGAGCATGCGCGCAATCCGGCTCGCGATGTCCGAGGAGTTCCACCGCCGCGCCTGGCGCGTTGCGGGCCTGGGGCTGCTGGCGCTGACGGGGATGGCGTCCGCCCACGCGGAGGCGTCCTACAGCTACAGCCGCACGAGTTCGTTCACGTACAAGGCCAACGGCCTGCTCGAGAGCGAGACGGTCGAGCCCGACCAGCCCAACCTGTGCGTCACGACGAGCTACACCTACGGCGACGCTTACGGAAACAAGACGGCGACGACGACGGCCAACTGCACGGGCGCCTCGACGACGGCGCAGTTCGCCTCGCGCGGCGCGTCGGTCACCTATGCCACGCAGACGGTGACCGTGGGCGGCGTGAGCGTGATCGTGCCTGCGGGCACCTTCGCGACGAACGCGGCCAACGCGCTGAGCCAGGCGGAGACGCGCACCTACGACCCGCGCTTCGGCGCCGTCACGCGGCTGGTCGGCCCCAACGGCGAGGCGGTGGCGACGAACTGGACGCTCGACGACTTCGGCCGCAAGGTGCTGGAGACGCGCGCGGACGGTACGAGCACGGCGGTCTACTACTGCTGGCTCAAGGTCTACAACCCGGCGACGGGCGCGATGGAGGCGGCCAGCGCCACGAGCGCGCCGTCCAACAGCCCGGGCTGCCACAACGGCAGCGCGCCCTCGATCGTCGCGCCGATCGAGGGTGAAGCGCCCGCCGATGCGGTGCGATACGAATACACCGTCGCGCTGAAGGGCGCCGCGGCCATCTCGGGCTTCACCCGGGTGTTCTACGACCGCGCGGGACGCAAGATCCGCAGCGTCGCGCAGGGCTTCGACGGTGCCGCGCAGCCCGGCGGCGCGCGGCTGATCGCCCAGGACGTCGACTACAACAAGTACGGCGTCGCGATCATCTCGACGCAGCCGTACTTCCTCAACCTGTCCTCGTCGACCACATCCGGCAGCATCGCCTATGGCATGACGAAGACCGAGTACGACGCGCTCGGTCGCGCCACGGCGGTCTACAGCGTCGACACCAGTGTTACGGACCAGCAGGCCGGCGGCAACGCGGGCTCGGTGGTGCTGCCCGCCAGTCGTGGCGGCTCGCGGCAGATGGCGAAGTCGAGCGTGAGCTACGACGGTCTGACGACGGTGTCCACGGACGACCAGGGGCACACCCGCACCGAGGAGAAGAGCCTCGACGGGCAGGTCATCCGGACCCGCGACGCGATGGGCGCGGAGGTCGTGCATCAATACGACGCCTTCGGCAACCTGGTGATCACGAAGGATCCGCTGGGCAACCGGATCAACGTCGACTACGACGTTCGCGGCCGCAAGGTCGCGATGAACGATCCGGATGCGGGCGTCGTCGTGTACTGCTACGACGCCCTGGGGCAGCTCAAGGCGCAGCAGACCTCCGCGATGCGGGGCGGTCACTCGCCGGGCGGCTGCCCGGGCGTCGATGCGTCGACCACGGCCACGGCGGTGCCGGCGTGGACGACGATGGCCTACGACGTGCTGGGCCGCATGACCAGCCGCGCGGAGCCGGAATACACCTCCTCGTGGAGCTACGACGGCTGCACGATGGGCAAGGGCAAGCTGTGCCAGAGCAGCACCAGCCACGGCGTGACGCGCAAGATCGCGTATGACGCGCTGGGCCGCGTCGAGAAACAGCGCACCGACATCGCCGGCGACCTCAGCGCCGCGACGGCGGTGAGCTACGACGCCAACGGCCGGCTGCTCACGCAGACCTATCCGACGGGCGTGAAGCTGCGCTACCAGTACACGGACATGGGCTTCCTGCGCGCCGTGGTGCTGGACACTCAGGTGACCGTGGGCGGCACGTTGCTGGCTTCAGGGTCGGCGCTGTGGAGCGCCGGCACCTTCAACGCCTGGGGCAAGGCAGAGCAGTCGAGCTACGGCAACGGCATCAACAACCGGGCGAGCTTCCTGCCGGACACGGGGCGTCTCGCCGGCCTGACGGCGGGCGGGGGCACCAGCAACGCGGTGGCGAACCAGGGCTACAAGTGGGACAGCCTCGGGCTGCTGACGCGGCGCGTCGACGCGCTGGGCGACGGCAGCGGCGTCACGGCGCTCGACACGTTCACGTACGACGCGCTGGGGCGCCTCAAGCAATACGACGTCTCGGGCGGCGGTGCGGCAGGCACGAGCATCCGCTCGGTCACGCTGCAGTACAACGCGCTGGGGATGCTGCTGTCCAAGAGCGACGTCGGCAACTACGTCTATCCGGCGCAGGGCGTGTCCAACGGCAGGCCGCATGCGGTGCTGGGCATCCAGAACCAGGGCCAGACCTTCGGCTACGACCTCAACGGCAATGCGACCTCGGCCACGGCCGGCAAGTGGCGCTCGGTGGCGTACACCAGCTTCAACATGGCCGACGTCATCACCGGCGCGGGACCGACGAGCAGCTGGAAGTACGACGAGAACCACCAGCGGATCAAGGAGACCAAGTCCAACCGGATCACGTGGTACCTGCACCCGGACAATGCGGGCGGTCTGGGCTTCGAGCGCGAGGTCGCGAGCAACGGCACGCAGAGCAACCGGCACTACATCAGCGCGGGCGGACAGGCGATCGCGGTGCTGGTGACCAACGGTGCGCTGCCGACGTTGGGCGCCGAGGCGATGGCGCCGGCGGAGCCGGCTGCTGTCGCGGCATTGAAGCTCGAGTATTGGCACAAGGACCAGCTCGGCAGCCTGATCGCGACGACGGACCACGCCGGCAACGTCACGGCGCGCTACGCCTACGACCCGTTCGGCAAGCGCCGGTACACCAACACCGCCTACGACCCGTACGGCAACCTGGTGGTGGACTGGACGACCGACGGCAGCCCCGGCACCGACCGGGGCTTCACCGGCCACGAGCACCTGGACGACATGGGCATCGTCCATATGAACGGCCGGCTGTACGACCCGACCCTCGGGCGGATGATGCAGCCCGATCCATTCGTGCAGGAGATGCTCAACCTGCAGAACTACGACCGGTATGGGTACTGCTACAACAGCCCGCTGATCTGCACGGATCCGACGGGGTATTCGTTCTTGTCGAAGGTGTGGAAAAAGTTCAAGCCGATCATCATCGCCGTCGCGGTGGCGATCATTGCACCGGAGCTCCTCGGATACCTGACGAACTATTCGGCGAACTTCGTTGTCATGGGAGCGACTGGCTCATTGGAGCTGACGAGCATGGGATCGGCCATCGCTGGCTTTTCGGCTGGGGCGATTTCTTCGGGGAACTTGAAGGGGGCGTTGCAAGGAGGATTCTCCGCAGGCATGTTCAACATGGCTGGAGACCTGCTCACCCAGAGCGGCGGCTTCGCCGGAAGCGACTTTGGAGGTTGGGGCGAGTCATCGTGGCAGGCGGTCGCTGTGCATGGCGTGGTCGGTTGCATTACGTCGGTGACTGGCGGTGGAAAATGCGGCCCGGGAATGCTCAGCGCAGCGTTCTCGCAGGCGACCATCGACTCAAAGAATGATCTGGGCGATAGGCTTGGAAGTCGTTTAGTAGGTGGAACGATAGCGAGTGCGACTATCGGCGGAACCGCATCGGTCCTCGGCGGTGGGAAATTCGCCAATGGCGCGGAAACTGCTGCCTTCGGCTACCTCTTCAATGCACTTCAGCACAAGCTTGAGGGCAGTACGGTGGTGGTATCCGGCACCGTCTCTTGCCGAGGAGTGACAGATGACGTCTGCAATCTTGCGATCACGCAGATCAGGAAGCTTGCCACATCGTTCTCGGACGGTTCAGGCGTTGTCGTCGACGTACATCGCTACGGCGAGTCGTTCTGGGACTACCTTTCCTTGGGACCGGATCTCGTTCTGTTCTCCGCGGACTCAAGTGGCGCATCGTTGGGCGGCGCCAACGGGAACTGCGCGTACGGCGGCGGAAGTTGCACGATTGCGCGGGATCGATTCAATACGAGCACGGTCACCCATGAGGTCGGACATCATCTCGGGCTGGTGCAACACAACCCAGATGAGCGCAGCGTCATGTACGAATTCGCCACGAAGAATCGCGGCACTTCACTGATTAAGCAGGACGTGCAAAACCTGATCAAGCTTCAAGGCAAGTAATCGTAGAAGCATGATGGCTACAAGGAAGACCTGGTCGGTTCTATTCGTCCTGTTTGTGCTTACGGGCGCCGCGTGGACCGGTGTTCATTTGATGGAGGCGCGAGCAGCCTCTACAGCGCTCTCCGCTCATCAAGCGCAGTGGGACTGTTGGCGGAAGCGGACGGCAGAAAATCCGGAGTGCGTGAGGGTTTTGCGACTCGGCGCGGAAGACGCCGATGCCTGCATCGCCGCAGTTGCCGCCTGTCGGGCAGACGGCACTGAAGCGGCCGCGGACAAGGCCGCGAATAAATTGCAGCTTTGGGTTGCGCTGAGCGCACTGCTGATGCTGGCCATGCTCGCCGAAGCAATAGCGTTTCTCGGGATGGGAACCTTTGTTCTGCTGTCTCGAAGGCGTGGACTTTGATCAGTTGGTATCGCTGAACGATAAATTCTCTGAAGGTTTTTATGGGGGCCCGGTCCTTCAGCGGTCGTCCATCCTTCAAATTTCCTTTGAGAGGTTAAATCAAGTGGAATCAGCGCCTCGTCAAAGAACTTCCTCGGCGACGAGCAGGGAGAAGTGGACGACTGATTGGTGCAGTCGCCCCCTGGGCGCTTTGGCAGTTGCAACATTCCTTTTAAATCCGGTTTCCTCGCATGCCTTCGACTGCCAAGGCCCGGTGCGCCAGCCGTCTGTGGAAGCTTCGACCGGCGACGTACTCGCCCAGGGCATCGGCGACCTGCGCTGGCCGAGGCTGTGCAATCTGCGCTCGACATCGCCGCAGGGCATCACGCCCGAGACCTGCAAGGTGATCTACGCCACGCTGATGACGGCGGCGCTGACCGGCAAGCACGTCCGCGTGGCGACGAAGACCGCGCCCTACGCTTCGTGTGGCGCCTACCCGGAATGGCTCTGGCTGCCTGACTTCTATTGGATGGTGCTGGTCACCGAGTGACCCGCGTCAGAAGGACCCCGACATGAAACGCTTTCTCGCTGCGACAGCGCTTGGCGCGCTTGCACTGAGCGCAAACGCACAACCTTGGGACGGCTCCGCCGTGGGCAAGGTGAAAACGCTCGACGTGACGGCCTCCGAGAACTTCGGATTCCGCGTCTACCTGGAAGGGCAGGCCATGTGCACCGGCGGCCCGAGCTGGGCCTATGTGAACGGTTCCGACCCGAGCTACAAGAGCTACATGTCTCTGTTGATGCTGGCGAGAGCCATGGACAAGACCGTGCTCATCTATTCGCAGCGTACCGGGGACTACTGCAAGATCGGCTACGTGTCGATGCAGCCCTGAGTCGACGCCGTCGAAGCAGAAAGAACAAGGGGAGGAGTCACCATGGTCAAAGTCATCGCCACTGCATTGCTGGCGTTCGCCGCGCTCGCGCCGGCTCACGCCGGCAGCCAGGTCGGGAAGATCAAGTCGCTGACGATTCGCGCGTCGGACGGGCTCGTGTACTTCGTGCTCGACGGTCAGCTCAACGAGCGACCGGCCTGCGCGCTTGGCAGCTACTGGATGATCCGGGCCGAGGACTCTCCCGCAGGCAAGCGGCAGTTGGCCACCTTGTTGACTGCGCGCGCGATGGGGCAACCGGTGACGGTCATCGGATTCAACACCTGCACGCGCTGGGCCGATGGCGAGGACGTCAACGAGCTGTACCTCTGATAGAGCCGTGAATCACAAGCACCCGATGATCTTCCGGAACATTCTGGGCGCGGCCACTGTCGCATGCACGCTAATGCTTGCGCCGACGGCGCACGCCAACTCGTACGTGACCACCGGCAAAATCGGAGTGACGCGCGGCCACACGCCGAAGGTGCAGGCCAACGGCGTGCAAGGTGTGACCGCATTCAAGTTGAGCGTCGCGTTCGAGGGGCGGTGCCAGTGGCTCATCGTCGAGGCCGGTGACCTCAACACGCTCGCGCACCTGCTCAGCGCCAAGAACAAGGACCGCACCGTCACCGTCTACTACGACGACGAACGGTCGGTCCCTTGGGGAGATACGGCGTCCTGCTACCTCACGGCGCTTGATCATTGATCTATGGCAATCAGAGGCGCCGACGCTGGGCCGGCTCAGACTTCGCGTGCTGGACCACGCGCTGATCGCCTCAGTTCAGCATCATGTAGCCGGGAGATGTGTACACAGGATTCTTCTCGCTGCAGGTGGTCAAGCCGTTCCAGTAGAACGTGATTGAACGGTCCGCCACCTTGGCCGACAGCAACATCGCCAGCGCATTCTTGTTCTTCTCTGGCGTGCCCCATTTGATTTGGCACCAGGCACCATTGCAGGTGTTGTCGGTCTGGAAGTAGATGTCGCCGTTCTCGTGAAGGATCGCTTGCGAGATCTTCTCGGTGCAGTGCACGCCGGCGCTCGCCAGGGGTGCGTGGAGTGATGCCGTCAAGACCATTGCGACGGTCAAGCCTTGCGTCAATGCGCGTTTCATGGACTCCCTTTCCTGGGTGCACGCCCGTTGATCGGGCTGTATGGATGAACCGATCGGATTCTGGCAAAAACCTGCCCCCACGCGGCGAACGGGACAAGTTGAAACGACGACGGTGCCGTTGAGGATGCGTGAGACGGTGCTCGGCGAGACCCCGCTGACTTCGGCCTCCATGCCTGACCTGCTCGGCATTTCCGAGACAGTAATTCCTAGAAGACGGCGGGTTGCAGG
>CAMPJJ010000114.1 GCA_946886855.1 uncultured Roseateles sp.
TGACGCCGACCTTTACAACCGTCCGAGACTGTCAACGCATTTCAGGACGGGTCAAATGCCGAATATTGCAGGACGGCATTTGGAATCGATTCTGTGTCGGTTCTTCAGTGCGATGAAGGATCCTGGAGTTCGGTTGAACGTCAACTCCATGTGGGGGTTCTTCACGACGCCCCACATCATGTTGGCTTGGTCGACGCCGCTTGAGGTCCTGCTGGGCGAGCGGATCTACGACACGCCGATCGACTCGGAGGTGCTCCTTTACTTCTCGAAGGATCCGGAGTCGCGATTCATGGCCGTATTGGGAGCCGTACATGACGAACTCTGGCATCGGAGGGCCTGACAGCCATGCGTGTGCCACCTATTCCTGCCTTCAAGGGCTGGCAGCTCGACACGGAGCTCATCGACGCTGGCAGCATTGACCTGCTGAGGGGATTCTCGCGCCCTGGCGCCGAGTGGGAACCGCCACCTTCAGAGTTCCGGAACGGACGAATCGATCCGCCCCCGGGACACAAGTCCGAGTACGCGGTGCTCTACACAGCGACTGAGATTCAATGCGTTGCCGCGGAAATGCGGGTGTTGGAGAACGTCCGTCGCGATCACGTCTGGTCGGTGGATAAGTCCAAAGAGGTGCGTGTCGCAACCTTTGCAGTGGGACGTGCGAGTCTGTTCATCCCGCTCGATGGGCTTAACCGGACCATTTTTGGTGTGCGGGGGGAATGTGACAGTGACTATCACGCCTACCAGTGGCTCGGCCTCCAACTGTTTCGCCGCTATGGCCATTTGGCCAATGGGCTGTCCTGGGAGTCATTTCACGGCGAGCAGCCTGGACGCTGCTACGCGATCTGGCACTCGCGCAAAGCAAGCATGGAACTCGCAACCGGAAGGGATTTCCCGACACTGCACGACCATCCGCGATGGCGGGCGTTTCTCGCTGCGTGTCCATTCATTCGACCCAATGACACGGATGCAGCGGCGAAGGACGAGAGAACCAGCAACGCGGAGGCGATCAATTGACGCGATCGAACAGCTGGTCGTGCGGTGCGGCCGCCAACCACCGCCGCACCTCTTCATCCGTCGTCTGCTCGAACCGTTCGTACCATTGCCCGACCGAGCGGAAGCGCTCCGGCGTCCGGGCGCAGATGACCTCGTCTGCATCCCGCGAGATCAGGTGGCAGGTTTCCGGCGACGACACCGGCACCGCCGCGATGATCTTCGCCGGCCGCATGTCGCGCAGCGCCTGGACGCCCGCGCGCATCGACGCGCCCGTCGCCATGCCGTCGTCCACCAGGATCACCTGCCGGCCCTCGATCGTCAGCATCGGCCGGTCGCCGCGGTAGAGCCGCTCGCGCCGCTGCAGCTCGCGCACCTCGGCGCGGGTCACGAGTTCCACCGCCGAGTAGCTGATCGCCAACTGCTGCAGCACCTGCGTGTTGAGCACCCGCACGTCGCCCGAGGCGATCGCGCCCATCGCGTACTCCGGCTGACCGGGCAGGCCCAGCTTGCGCACGACCAGGATGTCCAGCGGCGCCGCCAGCGCATGCGCGATCTCCGCCGCCACCGGCACCCCGCCGCGCGGCAGCGCCAGCACCGTCACGTCATCGCGGTGGGCGTAGGCCGTGAGGCGGGCCGCCAACTGCCGGCCCGCATCCCGCCGGTCGGCGTATCGCTGCGCCAGGGCAGGCGCATCGGAGGAAGGCGGGGCGGACAGCATGGCGGAGGCTTCCACGGACAGGAGGGTCGGACAAGGTCGATGGTCTTCTCCCCTGTGGACTGAGCAAGCCGGATGCCCGCGCCGATGCGCCGACGCGCCGACGCGCGGCGTGCGGCGTGCGGCGTGCGGCGTGCGGCATGCCAGGGCTGCAGGTGCGCTGCGCTGCCGACGGAGCGCACGGGCGCGCGATTTGCCAATGCATGGATTCCACCGATACGCCGTCGAGGGTCCCATGCCCACCAGAACCGCCGCCACGTCTTCCCGCAGCCCTCGCAAGGCCGCCCCGCGAGCGGGCGGCCGGAGCGCCCCGGGGGCGAGCCGCCCGCGTGCCTCCAATGCCGATCGCGCCGCGCCCGGCAAGGGCGCGTCCAAGACGTCTGGCAAGTCCGCGCACCAGGCACCCCCGGCGGCGCGTGGCGACAGCGACGACGCCCCTGCCGCCCGCCGTGCGATCTGGAAAGGCGCCATCAGCTTCGGCCTGCTGCACGTGCCGGTCGCGCTGTACCCGGCCTCGCGCGACCAGCGCGTCGATTTCGACTGGCTGGACAAGCGCAGCATGGACCCGGTCGGCTACAAGCGCATCAACAAGCGCACCGGCAAGGACATCGACAAGACGCAGGTCGTCAAGGGCGTGAAGCAGGAGAACGGCGACTACGTCCTGGTGTCCGACGACGAGATCCGCAAGGCCTACCCGACCACCACCCAGACCATCGAGATCGAGACCTTCGTGCCCGCCACGCAGGTGTCCTTCGTCTATCTGGAGAAGCCCTACTACCTCGAGCCGATCGGCAAGTCCGGCAAGGTCTACGCGCTGCTGCGCGAGGCGATGGCCGACGCCGGCCTGATCGCCATCGCGCGGCTGGTGATCCACAGCAAGGAGCACCTGGCCGCGCTGCTGCCGGCGGGACCGGCGTTGATGATCGGCATGCTGCGCTGGGCCAACGAGATCCGCCCCTGCGACGACCTCAACCTGCCCGCCGAGGGCAAGGCCGCGCACGGCTTCAAGCCGGCCGAGCTGCAGATGGCCCGCCAGTTGATCGACGAGATGAGCCACGACTGGCACCCCGAGGACTACCACGATGAATTCACCGCGGCGATCCGCGCGCTGATCGCGCGCAAGGTCGACAAGGGCGAGACCGAGACCGTCACGCCGCTGGAGGCCGCGCCCGGCGAGGGCGGCGATGGCGGCGAGGGCGGCAACGTCGTGGACCTGACCGAGCTGCTGCGCCGCAGCCTCGGGGGGAAGTCCAGGAAGAAGGCGGCCTGAGCGCCGCGTGACCGCGAGGAGCCCGTCGATGCCGACCGCGCCGCGCCAGGATCCGTTGTCCCGCTACCGGCAGAAGCGGGACTTCCGCATCACGCCCGAGCCGGACGACGCGGGCCAGGTCCGTGACCAGGCGAAACGCCCGCGCGGCGGGAAGACGTCCTCGTCGACGACGGCGTCGAAGCGGGTCGGCAAAGCGCCGCCGCCGGCGTTGTCCTTCGTGATCCAGAAGCACTGGGCCAGCCACCTGCATTACGACGTCCGGCTGGAACTCGACGGCGTCCTGGTGAGCTGGGCCGTCCCCAAAGGGCCGTCGTACGACCCCAAGGAACGTCGCATGGCGATCCATGTCGAGGACCATCCCCTGTCCTACGGCGGCTTCGAAGGCACGATCCCGCCCAAGCAGTACGGCGCGGGCGAGGTGATCGTCTGGGACAAGGGCACGTGGACCCCGCAAGGCGATCCGCACGACGGCCTGCGCGACGGCAAGCTGGTGTTCCGCCTGCAGGGGCACAAGCTCGCCGGCCTGTGGCAGCTGATCCGGACCTCGCGCGATGCCGCCAAGCGCGAGCAGTGGCTGCTGATCAAGAAGCACGACGGCCGCGAGCGTCCGCATGCGGACTACGACGTCACCGTCGAACTGCCGGACAGCGTGATCCAGCATCCGTTGGGACCGGCCGAGCCGGGAGGCAACGCCGCGGACGGCCTTGCCACCGACGGCGCCGCGACCAGGGGCGCTGGCGACGATCAGGCGGCGGGCGACCCCGACCTCCGCCGCGCGAAGAAGGCGCGGCTGCCGGCGGCGCTCAAGCCGCAACTCGCCACGCTGGTCAGCGCGACGCCGCCCGGCGACTGGATCGCCGAGGCGAAGTTCGATGGCTACCGGCTGATGGCCCGCGTCGACAAAGGCCAGGTGCAGCTGATCACGCGCGGCGGCAATGACTGGACCTCGCGGCTGCCCTCGCTCGCGGCGGCGATCGCCGACCTCGACATCGACACCGCGTGGCTGGACGGCGAGATCGTCGTGCTGCGCGACGACGGCGCGCCGGATTTCAGCCTGCTGCAGAACGCGATCGGCCATCCGAACCGGACGCGGCACGAGGACATCGTCTACTTCCTCTTCGACCTGCCGTTCCTCAACGGTCACGACCTGCGCGAGGTGCCGCTCATGCACCGTCGCGCCGTGCTGCGCGCCCTGATGGGCGGGCAGGCGGGCGAGCGCCTGCGATTCAGCGAGGACTTCGCGGTGCCGCCCGAGGAGATGCTGGCCGCCGCCTGCCAGATGCGGCTGGAGGGTCTGATCCTGAAGCGCCCCGACAGCCCTTATGTGTCCGCCCGCAGCGAGGCCTGGGTGAAGCTGAAATGCCAGCAGCGGCAGGAGTTCGTCGTCGTCGGCTTCACGGACCGCTCGGACGGCGCGAAAGCGCTCGGCAGCCTGCTGCTCGGCTACCACGAGGACGGCGAACTGCGCTACGCCGGGCGCGTGGGGACGGGCTGGTCGCTGAAGCAGGCGGGCGAGATGCACAAGCGGCTCTCCGCCCTCGAGGTCAAGACACCGCACTTCGACGACGCGACCATCGCCCGCAGCCATTGGGCGCGGATCGCCGGTCGCGCCGGCGGCGCCGCGCGCTGGGTGAAACCCACGCGGGTCGTGGAGGTCGCCTTCGCCGAATGGACCCCGGACGGTCACGTGCGCCACGCCTCGTTCCAGGGCGAGCGTGAAGACAAGGCAGCGAAGGATGTCGGGCGGGAGGCGGCCAAGCCCGCCGACGAGGTCCCGGCGCCGGCAAGCTCGACAACGTCCAAGCCCTCCAAGCCCGCCAAGCCCTCAAAGCCCTCAAAGACCGCCAAGCCCTCCAAGCCCACCAAGACCTTGACCGCCTCCAAGACATCGAAGGCATCGTCGGCGTCGTCCGCTGCCGGCCAGCTGCGCATCACGCATCCGGAGCGCGTCATCGACCCGTCGACGGGCCAGACGAAGATGGCGCTCGTCCGTTATTACGAGAGCGTGATCGACTGGATGCAGCCTCACCTCGCCCGTCGGCCCGTGGCCATCGTGCGCGCGCCCGACGGCATCGAGGGCCAGCTGTTCTTCCAGAAGCACGTCGAGGGCGACGCGCTCATCGTCCTGCCCGATCCCGCCGCGCTGATGGCGATGACGCAGATGAACGCGATCGAGTTCCACACCTGGAATGCCCAGGACGACAAGCTCGATCGCGCGGACCGTTTCATCATCGATCTGGATCCGGGCGAGGGCGTCGCGTTCCCGGCGGTCGTGGACGCCGCGCGCGTCACGCGCGCGCTGCTCCAGGAACTCGGCCTGCAGGCCTGGCTCAAGACCAGCGGCGGCAAGGGGCTGCACGTGGTGGTGCCGCTGGCGCGACGCCACGACCACGCGACGACCAAAGCCTTCAGCCAGGCCCTGGTGCAGCACCTCGCCGAGACCTTCCCGAAGAAGTTCTCCGCCAAGAGCGGCCCGAAGAACCGCGTCGGGAAGATCTTCCCGGACTATCTCCGCAATGGGGAAGGGCAGACCACGGCCTGCGCCTTCTCCGTCCGCGCGCGGCCGGGGCTCGGCGTCTCGATGCCGATCGACTGGGACGAACTGGGGGACCTGAAGCGCGGCGACCAGTGGACGCTGGCCAACGCGCGCGACCGGCTCAGCTTCCAGAAGGTCGACCCGTGGCGGGACTACTGGAAGAGCCGCCAGACCTTGACGAAGGGCATGAAGCTGCTCGGGCTGTGAGTCCGGTCGGCCGGCCGGCCGCGGTCGGGCCCCGGGCGCGTTCCTGCGCCGTCGTGGCGGACCGGGTCAGGCCGGTGCCGTCGCCAGCATCGGCAGGCGCAGCTCGAAACGCGCCCCGCATCCTGCGCCCTCGCTGTGCACCGAGACGCTGCCGCCGTGCATGCCGATCAGCTGCTTCACCAGCGACAGGCCGATGCCCAGGCCGCCCTGCGAGCGGTCCAGCGCGCGGTCGCCTTGCACGAACAGGTCGAACATTGTCGCCTGCAGCGCGGGCGGCACGCCGATGCCGTTGTCGCTGACCCGGATCAGCGCGCAGCCGGGGCCGCCGGACGACGCGGGCTCCTCGCTCATCGACAGCTCGATCCGGCCCTCCGGATCGGTGTACTTCGCAGCGTTCGTGAGCATGTTGGCCACGCACTGCACCAGCCGCGCCAGGTCGCCGTTCACGCGCACGGGCTGCCCGACGGTCGTCACCGAGAAGTGGTGGCGCCGCTCCCGCATCAACGGCTCCGCCGTCTCCACCGCCTGCGCGATGACTTCCGACAGCAGCACCGGACCCAGCTGCAGCTCCACACGGCCCTGCGTGATCCGCGAGACGTCGAGCAGGTCGTCCACCAGGCGCGTCAGCGTCTCGACCTGGCGACGGATGATGGCCACCATCTTCTTCGAGCGTTCATCGGGCAGGCCGATGCGCGACAGCACGTCCCCCGCGCTGCGGATCGGCGCGATCGGATTGCGCAGCTCGTGCGCCAGCATCGCCAGGAACTGGTCCTTCTGCCGGTCCGCCGCCTCCAGCCGGCGCCGCGCCTTCAAATGGGCCGAGATCTCGCGGAAGTAGCACACCACCCCCGGCGAGCCGTCCGGCAGGGGGATGCGGCTGATCTGCCATTCGTAGGCCTCGGTGACGCCGAGGTCGCTGCGCTCCTGGATGAACTCGGGCGTGTGGTACGGGTCGCCGGTCTCCAGCGTGCGCAGGAACAGGGAGACGATCTGGGCGGACAGCGGGTGGCCCCATTGCCGTTCCACGAGCGCGTCGAAGCGTGCGCCTATCAGTTCGGCAGGACGGCCGAAGCTCGCGCGGGCGGTCGGATTGGCCTCGCGCAGGCGCAGCGTCGTGCCGTCGTGCTCCACCAGGAACACGCCCATCGGCGCCTCGTTGAGCAGGGTCTCGAACTGCTCGGTCCGGCGCCGGAAGGCCGCCTCCGCCGATTGCCGCAGGCGCCGCAGCTCCAGCAGCGCGCCGAGCCGCGCGAGCAGCTCGCGCGACGAGAACGGCTTGATCATGTAGTCGTCCGCGCCCGAGTCCAGGCCCTCGATGCGGGCTTCCTCGCCGGCGCGCGCCGACAGCAGCACCACCGGCACGCCCCCGAGCTTCGCATCCGCCCGGATCGCCGTCAGCAGCGCCAGGCCATCCAGCCTGGGCATCATGACGTCGCTGAGCAGCAGGTCCGGCGGCTCGCGCCGCGCGGCCTCCAGCGCCTGCAGGCCGTCCGCGGCGAGCTCGACCGCGTAGTACGGCGACAGCAGGTCGCGCAGGTAGGCGCGCATGTCGGCGTTGTCGTCGGCGACGACGATCCGCGCGCCGAAGGTCGCGGCGAAGCGCTGGTCCACCGCGGGCCAGGCGCCGCCGCCCGCGCCGGCGCGGCCGGGCGTCACGGCCCGCAGCGGCTCCGGTGCCGGCAGCCAGCGCAGCGCTTCCTCGACGTAGGCGCGCGCGCCGGTCGTGCTGGCGGGCAAGGCCGTCGGGACCGGATCCACCCGCTCGATGCGGTCCTGCGGCAGATGCTCGCGGCCCAAGGGCAGCAGGACGCGGAAGAGCGTCCCTTGGCCGTGCACGCTGGACGCCTCGATCCGGCCGCCGTGCAGCCGCACGAGTTCCTGCACCAGCGCCAGCCCGATGCCCGAGCCCTCGTGGGTGCGGCCCTCCGCGCCGGCGACGCGGTGGAAGCGCTCGAAGACCTTCGGCAGCTCGTCCGCCGGGATGCCGACGCCGGTGTCGGCCACCTCCAGCACGGCCAGTCGCGGATCGCCGCCGGACTCGCGCAGGCGAACCGTGACCTGACCGCGCATCGTGAACTTGAAGGCGTTGGACAGCAGGTTCAGGACGATCTTTTCCCACATCTCCCGGTCGACGTAGGCGTGCGCGGCCAGCGGCGCGCAGTCCACCTCGAAGGCCAGGCCCGCGCGTTCCATCGCGGACCGGAAGGTGCTGGCGAGGTCGCGCGTCAGCGTGGCGAGGTCGGTCGCCTGGTAGCGCGCCTGCGAGCGGCCGGCCTCGATGCGCGAGAAGTCCAGCAGCGTGTTCACCAGCCGCTGCAGCCGCATGGCATTGCGCAGCACCAGGGCCAGCCGATCCCGCATCGGGCCGTCCAGGTCGGGCGCGGTCACGCATTCCTCGAGCGGACCCAGCATCAGCGTCAGCGGCGTGCGGAACTCGTGGCTGATGTTGGAGAAGAAGGTCGTCTTCACCCGGTCCAGTTCGGCCAGCGACTCCGCGCGACGGCGCTCGGCCTCATAGGCGGACGCGTCGGCAAGCGCCGCCGACACCTGGCCCGCGACGAGGTTCAGGAAGTCCCGGTAGTCCTCGTCCAGCGGCCGGCGCGGGCTGACGCCCAGCACCAGGAAACCGGCCAGGTCCTTGCCGGTGCTGCGCAAGGGCAACAGCACGGCACGCGACAGGGTCTCGGGCCAGGGCGGCAGCGTCAGCGACACGCCCAGCGCCGGCATGTCGGGCAGGTCGCGGGCCGCGCCACCCGCCACCAGGTCCCGCAGCGGCCAGCCGTCCGGCGGATCGGCCAGGCTGAGCGCCTCCGGGAAGGGCGAGGCGACCTCGGCCGCGCCGGACGGCGCCCGCGGCACCGGCGGCAGGCTGAAGCAGATCCGGCGCGCGCTCTGCCCGCCAGGATCGGTCAGGTAGATCGCGGAGAACGGCAGGTCCAGCGGGTAGTCGGACACCACGCCGCACACGCGCCGCGCGCACTCGTGCGTCTCGTCCGCCCCGACGGTGCGGGCCGCCAGGTCGCGCAGCACGCGCAGGCGGCGCTCGCCGATCACGCGGTCCGTGACCTCGGTGACCACGCACAGCATGCCGTGCACGCGCAGCTCGTCGTCGTAGGCCGGGCTGTAGGAGAAGGTGTGATACGTCTCCTCGGAGAAGCCGCTGCGCTCCAGGAACAGCAGCAGGCCTTCGTCCCAGGTCGCCTCGGCGGTCGTCTGCACATGGCGGATGCGGCTGTACGCGGCGTCCCAGACCTCCGCCCAGACCTGCGCCGACCGGGCCCCGAGCGCCCACTCGCGCTTGAGACCCAGCGTCGGCAGGTAGGCGTCGTTGCAGAAGAAGGTCATCTCCGGCCCCCACGCCATCCACATCGCATAGCGCGAGTCCAGCATCATGCGCACGACCGTCTTGAGCGAGGCCGGCCAGCCGTCCGGCGGGCCGAGCGGCGTGGCCTCCCAGTCGAGCGCGCGCATGCGCCCGCCCATCTCGCCGCCGCCGTCCAGGAAGTGACGGCGGCGCGGGGCCGCGGCGGGCGCCGGGAGCGCCGGGAGCGCCGGGAGCGCCGGGAGCGTCGGGAGCGTCGTGTCGGCGGACGCCCCGACGCGCGGCTCGGGGGACGGGGGCGGCAGGCTCGGGGAGCCGGCGGGCGAGGCATGCATCGGCAGATATTTCCTGGTCGGGGCCGGAGTGGGTCCAGTCTAGGGGGCCCAAGCAAGCCGCGCACCCGCATCGGCCCAGACCCCCGCCTGGATGAGTCGGTGCCGCGGTGGCTTCTGGCCTGGACGGGCTACCCGGGCGGCGCGGAGCGCCCGCTACACTGGCCACCCCCCCATTCCGGAAGCCGCCTTGAGTTCCAGTCTGCTGCTCATCTTCCTGCTGATCTGCGCCAGCGCGTTCTTCTCGATGGCGGAACTCTCGCTGGCTGCGTCGCGGCGGCTGAAGCTGCGACAGCTGGCGGACGAGGGCGACCACCGCGCCGCGCAGGTGCTGAAGGTCCAGGAGCACCCCGGCTACTACTTCACCGTCGTGCAGATCGGCGTCAACACGCTGGCGATCCTGGCCGGCGTGGTCGGGGAGGGCGCGCTGACGCCGCATTTCGAGACGCTGCTGCGGCCGCTCATCGACATCGACACGGCGCAGCGGGCGGCCTTCGCGCTGTCCTTCACCTGCGTCACCATCCTCTTCGTCGTGCTGGCGGACCTGCTGCCCAAGCGGCTGTCCATGAACGAGCCCGAGCGGGTCGCGATGGCGCTGATCCGGCCGATGCTGTTCCTCACGATCGTGCTGCGGCCGATCGCCTGGGCGCTGAACCACGTGGCCGACGGCCTGCTGCGCCTGCTCGGCCGGCCGATGAGCCCGGACAACACGATCACCCACGACGACATCCTCGCCCTCGCCGCGGCCGGTCAGCGCGCCGGCGTCGTCTCGGCCGCCGACCAGCAGGTGATCGAGAACGTCTTCGAGCTCGACACCCGCACCGTCGAATCCTCCATGACCTCGCGCGAGCGCGTCGTCTACTTCTCGCTCGACGACGACGAGGCGCTGATCCGCACGCGGATCGCGGACTCGCCGCATTCCACCTACCTCGTCTGCGCGGGCGAGATCGACCAGGTGGTCGGTTACGTCGACGCGACCGATCTCTTCCAGCGCGTGCTGCGCGGCGAGGTCATCTCGCTGCGCGCTGAACCGGCGCTGGTCAAGAAGGTGCTGATCGTGCCGGACCGGCTGACGCTGGCCGAGGTGCTGACGCATTTCAGGAACGCGCACGAGGACTTCGCGGTCATCGTCAACGAGTACTCCCTGGTCGTGGGCGTCATCACGCTGAACGACGTGATGAGCACGGTGATGGGCTCGCTGGTCTCCACCGCCGAGGAGGAGCAGCAGATCATCCGGCGCGACGACGGCAGCTTCCTGGCCGACGGCATCACACCCATCCCCGACGTGCAGCGCGCGCTGGGGGTGGACGACTTCCCTCACCCCGGCCAGTACGACACGCTGGCGGGTTTCCTGATGGTGATGCTGCGCCGCATCCCCAAGCGCACCGATGTCTTCGAATGGCACGGCTGGCGCTTCGAGGTCGTCGACGTGGACAGCCACCGCGTCGACCAGGTCATGATCGCGCGCGTCGGCGGACCGCCGTTGGGGGACGCGCCGGCGCCGGGTGCGGCGGGATCACCGGACCTGGCCGACTGAGTCCTGTGTGCCGGGCTCGGCCCGCAGTGCGACGTAGTGCCGAAGCACCTGCCGCGCATAGGCCTGCCGCTTGACCGGATCGCGGGCGTTGTAGGCGCCCAGCGCGTCGGCGTTGCGGCCCATCGCACGGAAGTTGCCGCCCAGGATCCACGCCCCGACCAGGATGTTGGCGCAGGGCACGTGCAGGTCGCCGGCCTTGACGCCGTGCCTCTCCAGGACTGGCAGCCACGAGGAGTTGATCTGCATCAGGCCGACGTCGGTCGAGCCGTTGGCATTGCGGTTGAGCGCCGCCGGATTCAGGCCGGATTCCTGGCGCGCGATGGCTTTCAGCAGCAGCGGCGAAACGCCGTAGCGCTCGCCGGCCAGCAGGAAGCAGCGGTCGAAGCGCGTGGCATTGGCGTTGGCATTGGCATTGGCATTGGTGTTGGTGTTGGTGTTGGTGTTGGTGTTGGCGGGGGCGGCCCGCGCCGGCGACGGGGCCGCGAGCATCCCCGCCGCGAGCGCCAGCGTGAGCGACCGGGTCACGACCGCGCGCTTCACAAGCCGCCCATGTCAGCCTGGAGGCTGCTCTGCGCCTCCATGACCGTGGCCAGGAAGCCGCCGAGCAGGAACAGCAGCAGCAGCGCGGCGGCGACCAGCAGCAGGCCGTTCAGCCGCGCGGCGGCGTCCGAGATGCCGAGCTGCAGGCGGTCGATCGAGCCGATGCCGATGCGCACGAACGCGGCGACGGGATCGCGGCGGTCGGCGGCGTCCTCGATGCGCGCCTCCATCGCGGGGTTGAGCACGCCGGTGGCGAAGGCGCGCCCGAACTGCGCCGACTCGCCGCCGGACAGCCGGGAGAGGATCTGCCGCAGGTGCCAGCGCATCCACGGGGCGCTGAAGCGTCCCGCCCGTTCCAGCGACGCCCGCAGCGACACGCCGGCCCGCATCAGCGACGACAGCGAGATCACCAGCATCGCCCCGGAGAAATCGCGATAGAGGCTGAACGGCGGATGCCGGTCCAGCCAACGCCGCGCGCGCCCCTGCCAGCGCGGCAGGGACCACAGGAACAGCCCGCCCCCGGCCAGCACGGCGGCGCCCAGGACCAGGCCGTGCTGGCGGATCGTCGACGCGACCGCATACAGCGCGCGTCCTGGCGCCGGCCAGCGCTCCGGCGCGATCAGGTCGGCGAGCACGGGCACCGCGTGCAGCGAGAACAGCACCAGCATCCCTGTCATCGCACCCAGCAGCAGCAGCGGATAGGCCACCGCCTGGCGCACCGCGCGGAACATGCCGTCGACCTTCTCGGCGGTGCCGGACAGGAACAGCAGGCCCTCGGACAGTCGCTCGTCGCCACCGCCCTGCAGCGCATCGATCATGAGCAGTTCGGTCGGCGGCATGACGCCGTGCAGCGCGCGCGCCAGCGACCCGCCCATCGCCGCTTGCAGCATCCGGCGGTAGAGCAGTTGATCGCCGCGCGAGCGCCGCCGCGCGCGGGCCTCGAGCTTGCGCAGGATGGTGTACAGCGGCACGCGGTCCGCCAGCGCCGACGCCAGGTCGTAATAGAAATCGCCGCGCCGGCGGCGCAGGCGCCGGGCCGCCGCGCGCAGCAGCAGCCAGTCGAGCGGACGGGTCATCGGAGGAGGCCCTGGTCGATGTCTATGTCTATGTCGAAGTCGAAGTCGAAGTCGACGGCGGTGTTGGTGCCTTTGTCCGTATCTCTGTCGGTGTCTGTGTCTCTGTCGGTGTTGATCTCGGTGTGCATATCGGCGTCGGAAGGGGCTGCGGCTGGTTCAAGCGTCATCGTCGGCGAGCGTCTGCGCCAGCAGGGCCGCGCTGCCGAAGGTCCGCTCGAAGTGGAAGGGATCGACCCGCCCGAGGGCGACGTCGTACAGCACATGCCCCCAGGCGTCCTTGCCGTCCATGTCGGCGTCGGTGAACGGCGCCCGGCGGCGGCGGCGCCAGTGCCGCCGGGCCTCGGCGTCGCGGCCCTGGCGCAGCAGGTCCAGCAGACGCAGGTCGGGCACGATCACCTCGGCGCCGACCTTGACGCCGGCGGTGCCGTCATGGGCGTCGTCCGCCAGTCCCGCGCGCCCGGGGCCGGGGAGCAGACCCTCTCCATAGTCGATCCCGGGCCGCCGGCAGTGCGTGCAGCCTTGCGCGCTCGCGCAGTAAATCTTGACCGGATCGAGGCCGAAACCCGCCTGGAAGGTCTGCAGCGCATCCGCGCCCATGACGGCGGCGGCGGGGCGCTTGCAATGCTCACAGTTGATCGGCATCAGCACCTGGTAGACCAGGGCGGAGAGGAACTCCGGATCGCACAGGTCCTCGCGGGCCAGGCCCAGGAGCCGCGACGACAGCCGCCCGACGATGCCCAGCGCGGAGGTCGCATGCACCGTCGAGAGGATCTTGTGGCCGGTCTGGATGGCGGCCTGCGCCATCGAGGCCGACAGCCCGTCGCGGATCTCGCCGAACAGGCCGACGTCGGGGTCCATCCGCAGGAAGGCCAGCATCGCGCCATGGAAGGGATCGGCGCCGCCGGCCGCGCCGCGCTGGATGGAGAGGTGACTGACGCCGGGTGTCTCGTACTCGACCGGATCCTCGATGGTGAAGAGCTTGCGCGAGCCGTCGCGCGCCAGCATCGTCATCAGCGCGTTGAGCGTCGTGGTCTTGCCCGATCCGGTGACCCCGGCGACGAACACGCCGCCCCAGGCCGAGGCCAGCGCCTCGCGCAAGCGGGCGGCCTGCCACGGGGTGAACCCCAGCGGCTCGAGTGCCGCCGGGCGCGGACGACCGCCGCGAGGCGGACCGCGGTCCCCGCTTTCACCGAGGGGGCCCAGGTCATCGAGATCACCGACGTGGCCGCCGCCTTCGCGGTCCTGGACGCCCTGGCCTCCCTCGCCGCCCTGGCGGTCCTGCCGCTGACCGCGATCGTCCCCGCCCGACGCCCGCAGCAGCCGCACCACGACGTCCATGCCCCCCACGGCGGGATGGCTCTGGTAGCGCAAGGTCAGCCGCGATCCGGGCAGGTCCAGCGGGATCATCGCGGCCTGCGGCACCGCGCCGTTGAAGGCGACCTCCGAGCGCGAGCGCTCTTCGGCCAGCATGGTGTAGGCGGCCGAAAGCCCGTCGATGGCGACGCGCGCCGGTTGGCGGGCCAGCACCCGCATGCGGCCGTCCAGCCGCACCCGGGCCAGCGCCACCGCGCCGCGCACCTCGATGTGCAGGTCGCTCGTGCCCGCCCGGAGGCAACGCTGCACGATGTCGCGGAACCATTCGAGCGGCGAGGAGCCCGCCACCATCGCGTCGATGTCGCGGGCCGACTCCGCGTCCCGGCGCTCGTCGGGAGTGGCATCGGCGGGCAATTCCCGGAGGGCGATCGCCGACGGCGTGGCGCGGGCGAGCAGCGCGGCGAACACCTCCGGCGCCGCGGTCAGGTGGCCGGCGAAGACCAGTCCCTTGGCCTTGCCGGCCTGGACGAGGCGGTACCAGTCGGGGCGATGGACCTCCTCGATCGTCGACACGACCAGGAATCGACCGCCCGCCAACGCGAGCGCCACCAGCCGGTCCTGCTTGTGACTCGCGACCGGCAGCGCATCGACGTCCGGGTCGATGAGCAGCGCGTGCGCGGCGCTGGACAGCACACGCTCGAACGGCGGCAGCCGTGCCGGGTCGTCGATGTGGCGGCTCAAGGGGTTCAAGGGGCTGCAGGGGCTCAAGGGGCGGCCACCCGCGACGGCGCCGGGACCACCGGCGCGGGCAGGGCGGCGGCGCGATGGACCGCGCCGGGGTCGCCGACGTCGGCGTGGTCACCGTGATCGCGACGATCGACGTGATCGACGTGATCGCGATGCCCGCCATCGCCGGCTCCGCCACCGGGCCGCTCGACCCGATCATCGGCGGGCACCCAGAGACGCTCGAAGCGGTAGCCCGCCGCCGCAGTGCCCCGCGCCGGCGGCGACAGGACGAGGCGCAACGGCGGTCGTCCACGCGCCGCGATCCGCTCGACGTCCAACCCCGCCCCGGTCAGTCCGACCACTCGCCAGGGGCCGACGCGCAGCCCCGGCCCGGCGGCCGCGTCGACGGCGTGGACCCGTCCCTCCAGCAGGACCTCGGCCCGCCAGCGGTCGCCCGCGGCCGTGAGCGACCAGAGCCGGGGCAGCCCGTCCGACGCATCCCCCGCGAAAGCCGTCGGCGCCATCGCATCGGCGGACGCACGCGGCAGGCCAGCCAGACGCGTCGTGGCGATGGCCAGTTCCGCGGCCTTGTTCAGACGGGCGGCGTCGACCAGTTGGCGCAGGGTGACGGCCGGCGTCGTGCCGGTCACGGCCCCCTCGGCGTTGCCGGCCTGGGCCACGGAGAGGTTGGCGAGCAGCCACGGCCCGAGCCAGGCCAGGCGGCTGACCCGCGGACGTCCGGGCCGGCTCGGCTCAGTAGCGCGCGCCATGGGCGAAGAGGGATCCGGAAAGCTCATAGCTGATCTGTGAAGGGGCGAAGTTCAGGGTGAGGGATTCAACGACGACGTACGGCGGCACTTGAAGCAGCGGCAAGGACCAGACGCCGTCCTTCAGACGCCAGTCCATGCGCACAACCACGTGCGCGTCATGGGCCGCAACCACGGGCTCCGCAGGTCCGGTTGCTCCGGCTAGACCGGGCACTTCGGTCACCCCGGTCACCCCGGTCACCCTGGTCACCCCGGTCGCGCTGGACGTGCGGGTCGTGCCGGTCGTGCCGGAGGTGCCGGACGGTGCCGTCGTGGCGCTCGCCGCGGTGGTGCCCGCGCTTGAGTCGTCCGCCTCGGCCAGCAGCGGCACGCCCGGATGGAGCGTCGCCGCGGCGCCGCCCGCGGTCGCCAGGTCCTGCAGATGGCTGCCCCACACGTTGACGGCCAGACGCTGCGGCGGCAGCCGCGCGGCGACGAGCGCTTCCCCGGCAGCCAGCGGCGGTTCGCCGGTGTCGGCCAGCGGGGTGCGCATCGATGTCGCGAGGACGTCCTCGCCGACGGACGGGTCGGGCGGGTCGGTCCGCATCGACGGCGCACCGAGCGCGCCGACCGGCAGCGCGTCCAGCGTCTCGAAGCTGCCGTGATGGCGCGCCCAGGTGGCCACGCATCCTGCCGCGCGATCGCAGTCGACCTGCTGCAGCGTCCATCCGGCACGGCTCACCGGCATCGCGGCGATGGCCGCACGCCACCGGTCCAGGGGCGCGGCGCC
>CAMPJJ010000115.1 GCA_946886855.1 uncultured Roseateles sp.
CTGCTGGCCATCACCTATCGCGTTTCCCTCGCGAGGGAGACCGGGCAGTCGCCAGGGTGGCGGACGCTGCCGATTCGCGCGCGCGTCCTGCGCTGGCTGCAGGGGCGGGCCGGGCCGATGGCGGATTGCTTTCGTGCGATGGATGGCGCGAAGGCCGATTCGTGACGGTACTGCGACTCGCGTCAAGCCCTTACCGACGGCGTGAGGCGCTAGCGCCGTATTCGCCCCTGTTCCCGGATGAGACGGTGGAAAGCTGGGCCAACCGGCAACACGACGTACAGCTCAGCTGCGATTCGCGCGAGGAACGCACCTTCGGCGAGCTCATGATCGACCTACCGCAGTTGCCGCGCGCCTTGCGACAACAGCTCAAACAAGCCGCAAAGCCGCCGGACGCTTGGTTGCTACCCGACTACCAGCGCACGCTCCTGTGTGCGCGCTGTCAGGCCGAAGACTGGTCGCAGGGCGTGCCTGCCTACAAGCGTCGGGACTGGTGCGTGGCATGGCGCACGTGTTGTCCGAAACACGGCCCGTATTTCGACACGGACAACCGTCGCGCGCCCCCGAAATGGACCACCCTGCTCGACGGTCCGAGTTGGAGTGGCCAGGAACTAGACATCATCCATCGTCGACCGCACGGGGTGCTGCTGACCTTCGAACTTGGGACCGACCGCCGGGCGATTCACCTGGAAGCCGCGCTCGCCGGACGACAGCACGCCCCTTGGTTTCCCCATGGGCTGAGCAACGCTTCTTTGCGCTTGATCTACCGCGACCTCGTGTCAGACCTGCTGCACCAGTTCTATTTCAGCCGTGAGGGCTCGCCCGAATGCTTGCCCAATCCGGGCTTTACCCGCGCCCTCAACAGCAATCGCTTCGCGATCAACGTGCTGGTCGAAGCCATATTGTCCGTGTGGACGCATACCCCGTTACCGGAGCCCGCACTGGCGCCGCGCACGCAGTTGCTGGTGCGCGCCATAGGCTGGGGCGCCGCACGGCCGCCGAAGGCAGGGGCGAACCATGTGCTCTTTCGCGGTCCTAGCGAACGAGACACCGCGCTGGCCGGATACGCCAAGTACCTGCGCGCGAAGGACTACGCCGGTCTGGCCGCCGCGGACGCTGAGGAGCAATGGGGCTATCTGACACTGCCCGAGGCGCGTCTGATCGGGCTCGAGTGCAGCGATACCGTGCGTCATCTCGCCCAGCTGACCCGCCAGGGTCAGTTCCTCGCCTTCGACGGTCGGCGTGGCCGCCTGACCGAGAACCCGTACCTGCCTGATCGCGCCCGCCTGCCGCGCGAACGCGACAACCCGGAGGTGATCTTGCCGGCGTGGGCCTACCGGTTGCCCACGCCGCCGCCACCCCTCCCAGTGCCCGATGCGCTGCGCCTTACGTTCCGCCGGCCCCCGGAAGAGGTGGCGCTGCGTTGGAAGGCGATCGCTCGGCGCTGGCGTCGCGAGGAACGAAAGACGGTGCGGTTCTCTCCCACGCGTCGCGACGCCGCACCGCCGGCGGAGAACGACGATGAGTACGCCGACGACTAGGCGCGCGGCTTCTTCTTGGCCGCGGGCTTGGCCAAGGCTTCGGCCTGCTGCAGCAACTTCTTGCGCTGGTCCGGGCTCGCCTCGGCCCAGGCCAGCAGCAGCCGCGCCAGGTGCTCGTCTTCAGCAAATAGGAAGGCGGTCGGGACCCCGAGGATCTTGGCCAAGCGTTGTGCCGTGGTGTGGTGGGGCACGTGCACGCCTTTTTCGTACTGATTGATGCGCGGACTTGCCACCGAAGGCTCGAAACCCGCCCGACGCCCGAGCTCCACCTGTGACCAGCCCAGACGCTCGCGCGCCTGCGCCAATCGCACCGCAAAGATGGCTCGCTTCGATGCCATCGCCGCCGCCACACCCGTGTCTGGACCGGGCCCTAGGGTGCGGTGGTTCGCGCTCCGGGGATACTAAGTTATTCTTAGAGGCCGGACAATTGCGGCAGATGGCCCATGGCGACGCCCGCCCCGCCAAGCGTCGAAGAGCTGGGCGTGCGTGGCGCGTGGTACCTGCTTGCGCTGACCTACGGGACGGACGCCCGGCTGCCGATCGCACCGACCACCCGGGCGACTTTGGTCTTGCTGGGCTTTCTGCGCGACTTCAAGATCATCGAAGTGCCGTGGCCGGAGACGCGCTGGCCGCTGCGCCCCGATGCCGAGGACACGCCCCTGGAAGGCCTGCAATGGCGCTACGCCTGGCCCGCCTATGCCCGGGCCAACCTGTCGCGGGCGCTGACCGACTTTCTTGAAGACGTTCCGTACAGTGAAGCGGGCTTGTCCTGCCGGCTGCAGTACTGGGACGAGCTGAGTCTGGACGAGGCCGAATCCTTCTTCGAACAGCAACTGGCCAAGCATCACTTCGCCCCGGGGTGGGCGCGGGATCTGGCCTACGTCCACCGGCAGTTGGAAGGGCAGCTGACAATTTCGCAGTGGCGTTACTGCGTGTGGGCCGCCGTGCGTCACGGCGGCTCGCTCGCCCAGCAGCAGCCCGGCGGCGACCCGGCCACGATTCGCGATGCAATCTATTCGGAGTTGCGCCGACGGGTGGGGTTCGTGCGCGGCGGACAGTGGAGTCAGGCAACGTTGCCGCCGTTCAACCGTTCGCCGCGCAGCGCGCTCGGGCGCATGTTCGTTCGCCACCTAGCACGCAAGGACCTGGATTACTGGGACGTAGTTCCGTCGTTGGCTGCCCTCAAACCGCTGCCGAGGGAAGCTGGGGGCGGCAACTGATGCCGGGAAGCACGCCTTGCTCAAGGGCGTTGCGCTTGGTGAAGCAGAGCGGCGGAGATCGCAGCGCGTGTCTTCCCGGCGAATTCATGCTGACCGTGTTTAGCGCAAACGCCAATCGGAAAAGTTCGCCGTTGCCTGTAGGAAAATTCTGAAGCCTGATTAGGCTCCCGTCGTCCTCGGGCGAAAGTAGCGTCGGCGGTCGAGTACGGCCTACCGGGGACGGGGTAGGCAGCTCGAATACGCGGCGCACACCGCAATGACTTCGCTCTGTAACCCAGCCCGGCCGGTGAGAATGGCCAGATGCTGAAACGCGAGGACAGCAAGCCCGTTGCTGCTGCGGAACATCTGGTCCAGGAGCGCCGGCGGTGGTTCGACTTTTGTCCAATGGACCGCGTGAATCCCAGAGTGAACGAACGAATTCAGAGGGAGCCACGAGCTGTCCTTGAACTCGCGCAGTGAGATCAGCAGGTTGGATAGATGCGGCACCTTCTCGATGGCGCCCATCATCTCCGCCGCCTGAGCGATGTTCTTCGTGGCCTGTTGGGATTCGGTCGACAAACTGGATGAGAGTTTCTCGACCTGACCATCGCTTGCACAGTGGAGCGTCCAGATGCCCCGGAGCAATGCTTCAAACTGGCTGCGGAGAACTGCGGCCGAACCGAGCGCCATGTGCGCTGCGCATAGATGTCGAACCGAAGCAGCAAAGTGCAGCGAAGTAATCGCCAAAGTTCTGCTTAGGAGAACCCGGTCGGACCGATCAAAGGGCGCAAAGTCCACCGCGTCGGCCAGGTGGCACAAAAGCTCCTCTGCTCTAGCCACTTCCATTTTTCAGACCCGATTCGACCCGTAGGCTCTTGACCACTGATTGTAATGGCAGCCTTCTGCTAAGCCGGGGGCGATCGCTACCTGTCCACGAGAAAAGCCTTCAGGTCATCTGGAACGTTCATCGGCTGGAAGGCACTAACTTTCGCGCCGCCCGTGTTGCCCAAAGGCACCCAGATCCGGGAGAAGCATGCCGCGGCCAGCGTGCGCGAGAGCTGGCCGAGCACCTCGCGCCAATCGCCGCGCCGCCATCCCCAGGCCAGCATCGCCAGGTGCGTGCGCACGTGCATGAGGGTCAGCCGCTGGCTCAGGATGTGCGCGCGCTCCAGGTGAGCGAAGGCGCGGTCGGCATCGCCATCGTCGCTAGCCCGGCGGGCCTGTTGCCACTCGTCGCGAATGGCCGTGCGCAGTCGATCGCTCATCAATGCTCCTTGCTCCCGCCTGTGCCGCCAGTCGAGGTCGGTGTCGCGGTCCGCAGCAAACGCAGACCGTTGAACACCACCAGCAAGCTGGCGCCCATGTCGGCGAATACTGCCATCCACATGGTCGCGTGGCCCAGCACGGCGAGCACGAAGAACACCGCCTTCACGGCCAAGGCCAGATAGATGTTCTGCATCAGCACGCGGTAGGTGCGCCGCGACAGGTCGATCAGTTCCGGGATGCGCCGCAGATCATCGTTCATGATCACCACGTCGGCGGCTTCCATCGCGGTGTCGGTGCCGGCGCCGCCCATCGCAAAGCCAATGTCGGCCTGCGCCAAGGCGGGCGAGTCGTTGATGCCGTCCCCCGTCATGCCGGTTTGGCCATGGTCGAACTGCAGCGACTGGATGGCTTTGAGCTTGTCCTCGGGCAGCAAGTCGCCGCGGGCGTCGTCGATGCCGGCCTGCGTCGCGATGGCAAGCGCCGTGGCGGTGTTGTCGCCGGTCAGCATCACCGAGCGCACGCCTTGGGCATGCAAGGCAGTGAGCGCCTCGCGCGAGGTCGCCTTAATCGTGTCTGCCACCGCAAACAGTGCGAGTACTTCCGTGGTCGAGGCGAGCAAGGTGACCGAGCGGCCTTGCCGTTCGTGCTCGGCCAGGCGCTCTTCCAGCGCGGCGCTGCATTGCTGCCGATCCTCGATCAGGCGGTGGTTGCCCAGGACCAGCACCTCGCCCTCCACGCCGCCCTGGGTGCCGCGGCCGGGCAGGGCAGTGAAGTCTTTGATCGCACCGGACGCGGCAGGCAAGCCCGCCGCGATCGCCCGCGACACCGGATGGTCCGAATGCGCCGCGAGCAGAGCGGCCCGGCGCAGCACCTCGGCTTCAGGCAGCGTCGTGCTGCGCACCTCGGTGGCGACCAGGCTCGGCTTGCCTTCGGTGATCGTGCCGGTCTTGTCCAGCGCGATGACCTGCAGGTTGCGCGCGCCTTCCAGGTAAGCGCCGCCTTTGACAATGATGCCGCGCCGCGCGGCCGCGGCCAGGCCGCTGACCAGGGTCACCGGTGTGGCAATCACCAGTGCGCACGGGCAGGCGATAACCAGCAGCACCAAGGCCTTATAGATCGCTTGCCACCAGGTCAGGTGCAAGAGCCACGGCGCGAGCAGCGCGACGGCAATCGCGAGCAGGAACACGACCGGCGTGTAAACCGCGGCAAAGCGATCGACGAACTGCTGGGTCGGGGCGCGCGAGCCTTGCGCCTCTTCGACCGCGTGGATGATGCGCGCCAGGGTGGATTGGCTGGCGGGCGCGGTCACGCGCATCTCCAGCATGCTGGTTTCGTTGATGGTGCCGGCGAAGAGCGGATCGCCCGGGGCCTTGTCAACCGGAATGCTCTCGCCGGTGACCGGGGCCTGGTTGACCGCGCTGTTGCCGGTCGTCACCACGCCGTCGAGCGCGATGCGTGCGCCGGGGCGCACGCGCACGATCTGGTCGACTGCGACCCCTTGCGCGGGCACCTCCTGCCACGCGCCGTCGGCTTGCTGTACCTCGGCCGTGTCCGGCGCCAGGTCCAGCAAGCTCTTGATCGCATTGCGGGCGCGATCGAGCGAGCGCGCCTCGATCAGCTCGGCGATGGCATACAGCGCCATCACCATCGCCGCTTCCGGCCATTGCCCGATCAGGAAGGCGCCGGTCACCGCCACCGTCATCAGCGCGTTGATGTTGAAGCGGGCGCGCCGCAGCGCCGCCCAGCCCTTGCGGTAGGTCGACGCGCCCGCCAGCACGATCGCCGCCAGCGACAGCACCATGCCCAGGCCGATGCCGGCGCTCAGACCCTTGGACGGCGCATAGAACTCGATCAGCTCGGCGCCGATCGCCAAAGCCAGGGCCGCACCCAAGCGCCACTTGCTCTCGACCACGGGCGCGGCGTCGAAACCTTTCTCCAACGCGGCGAGCGGCTGCGCGTCGAAGCCTGCGTCGCGCAGCGCGGCGAGGGCGGCGGGCAGGGTGCTTTCGTCCGCGTCGATGCGCACCGTGCGCGCACCTAAGTTGAAGCTCAATCCCCGCACGCCGGACACCTTGGCCAAGGCCCGACGAATCTCGCTTTCCTCGGCGGCGCAATCCATGGTCGGCACCCGAAACAGCGCTGCGCTCGGGGCGGCATCCGGACCGGTCGGCGCCGCGTCCTGCGAGCCATGCGCGTGGGTGTGACCTGCGTGGCCGTGGCCCTTGTGGCCGTGATCGTGCGCGTGATCGTGGCCGGCGTGATCGCCATGGTCTCGGTCAGGCATGCTGTTCTCCTTCGCCCGCATCGGCGCCTTCCACCTGCAAGGTGGCGTGTTCGATCCCGAAGCTTTCGTCTAGTGCCGCCAGCAGGGAGCGCCGCACCGACTCGGCGCTCTGCGCCGGGTCCGCGACGACCACGTGCGCAGTCAAGATCGGTTCCTTCGAGCCCAACGCCCAGATGTGCAGGTCGTGCACCGTCTGCACGCCGGGGTGCGCCAGCATCAGGTCGCGCACCGTATCAACGTTCAATCCATGCGGCGCGCCTTGCATCAGCACTTGGCCGGCCTCGCGCACCAAGGTCCAGGTGCGCGGCAAGACCCACAGGCCGATCAGCACAGCGATGATCGGATCGGCCAGCGTCCAGTTCGTGGCCATGATGATCACGGCGCCGACGATGACGCCGAGCGAGCCGAGCATGTCGGCCCACACTTCCAGGTACGCGCCCTTGACGTTGAGGCTCTCGCCGCTGCCGGCCTTGAGCAGGCGCATCGATATCAAGTTCACCGCCAGGCCGAGCGCGGCGATCACCAGCATGCCGGTGGAGGCGACCGGCGGCGGGGCCCGAAACCGCCCCACCGCCTCCCACAAGATGTAGCCGGCGACCAGGAACAGCATGCCGCCATTGATCAGCGCGCCAATCGCTTCCAGACGCGCGTAGCCGTAGGTGCGCTTGGCATCGGGCGGACGTCGACTCAGGCGCACGGCCACCAACGAGATCGCCAGCGCGATCACGTCAGTGCCCATGTGCGCGGCATCGGACAGCAGCGCTAAGCTGTTGGTCATCAAGCCACCGACAACTTCCGCGACCAGGAAGACGGTGGTGAGCCCGAAGGCCCACCACAGCGGTCGTTCGTGCCGGATCGCGCCGGAGCCGTGGTCGTGGCCGCCGCCCATGCTAGGACCCCTTGCTCGGTTCGCCGATCATCAGGACCGTCTCGACGGGGCTGACGTACAGCCAGCCCGCGTCGGACTTGCCGGTGCGCCCCACGCGCTGGAAGATCTCCAGCGCCTTGGGCAGGTCGGCATCGTCGCAAAACAACTCCATCTGCATCTCGCTGATGACCTGGCCGCCAAACTCGACCGAGAACTGCTGTTCGCGGGCGTTGAGCGCCCGCATCAGCCCCTTCACCTCGAACAGCGACAGCCGCTGGAACCCGGCGGCGGCCAGTTCGTGGATCAGGTCGGACACGCGATTGCGGTGGACGAAGGCTTTGATCTGCTTCACGCGTTGTTCTCCTGGGCCTTGCGTTCGGCCCGGTTCTCCATCCATTCGTACAAGACCGGCAGCAAGATCAGCGTCAGCAAGGTCGAGCTGATCAGGCCGCCCACCACCACGGTCGCCAAGGGGCGCTGCGTCTCGGCGCCCACGCCTTGCGACAACAACATCGGCACCAGGCCCAGCACCGCGACGCTGGCCGTCATCAGCACCGGACGAAGTCTCAGGGCGGTGCCCTGAATCACCGCCTCGCGCACCGACAGGCCCTTGTCGCGCAGTTCGTTGAGGAAGCTGACCAGCACAATGCCGTTCAACATCGCCACGCCGAACACCGCGATAAACCCAATCGCCGAGGGCACCGACAGGTATTGGCCGGTGACGAACAACGCAACTAGACCGCCGATAGTGGCGAAGGGCACGTTGGCCAGGATCAGCGCCGCGTACTTGACCGAATTGAACGCGGTGTACAGCAGCACGAAGATGAAGAAGATCGTGACCGGCACGATCAGTGCCAATTTCGCCAGCGCCCGCTGCTGGTTCTCAAAAGCGCCGCCCCATTCGATCCAGTAGCCCGCGGGCAACTTGACCTGCTGGTCGATGACCCCTTGGGCTTCCTTCACGAAGCCGTCGATGTCGCGGCCGCGCACGTCCATCTGGATGACGGCGTAACGCTGCAGCTGCTCGCGGCGCACGAAGGAATAGCCTTCGGCCACGCTCACTTCAGCCACTTCCGACAAGGGCACGACCGCGCCGGTGGACGTGCGCAGCGGGATCTGCCGCAACGCCTGCACCGATCCGCGGGTTTGCCCGCTCAGGCGCACCGCGATGTCGAAGCGCTTGACCCCGTCCAGCAGCACGCTGACCGGCTCGCCGCCCAGGCCATTGCGCACGATGGTGAGCACTTCCTCGGCGTTCATTCCGTGGCGCGCCAACTCCTGGCGATTGACCTGGATGCGGATCTGCGGCTTGCCCACGTTCGCTTCCAGCGACAGGTCGGCCACGCCCGGCACCTTGGACAGCGCGGTCTTGAGCTGGCCGCTCAGCTGATCGAGCTGTTGCAGGTCTTCGCCGTAGAGTTTCAAGGCCAAGGTCGCGCGCACGCCGGAGATGAGCTCTTCCACGCGCATCTGGATCGGCTGGGTGTAGCCGGGTACCACGTTGGGCACGACCTGTTCCAGCGTCTCCTGCATGGCCTGTTCGAGGTCCTGGATATCGCGACCTGTCTTCCACTCGTCCTGCGGCTTGAGCGCGGTGTAGATCTCCATGTAGTTGACGTCCGCGGTCTCGCCTTTCTCCGCGCGCCCGATCATCGCCAGCGTCGTGTCCACTTCCGGAAAGCGCTTGAAAGCTTCCGCGATCGTGTTGCTGGTGCGGATCGACTCGTTGAGCGAGGTCGAGGGGATGCCGGTGACGCGCCACATGATCGAGCCTTCCTGCAGCTGCGGCATGAATTCCTTGCCCAGGAACGGGAACAGCGCCAGGCTCGCCAGCAAGGCCGTGCCTGCCGAGATCACCACCACGCGCTTGCGCGCCAGTGCCTTGTCCAGCAACGGGCGGTAGCCGCGCTTGATGCGCGCCACCAGCCACGTGTCGCGCTCGGGCTTGGGCTTCAAGATCATCGAGGCCAGCACCGGGATGAGCGTGAGGCTCAGCAGCATGGAGCCGGCCATCGCGAAGGCGATGTTGAAGGCCATCGGCTTGAACATCTTGCCTTCCAGGCCCTGCAGCGAGAACAGCGGCAAGAACACCACGATGATGATGACAATCGCGAAGGTAATGGGGTTGGCCACTTCGCGGGCTGCTTCCAGCACCGCCGAAGTGCGGTCGACCTTTTCGCCGTGCTCCAGGCGCTCGGCCATGATGCGGAAGGCGTTTTCGACCATCACCACGGCACCGTCGACCATCATGCCGATGCCGATCGCCAAACCCGCCAGCGACATCAGGTTGGCCGATAGCCCGACCTGGCCCATGCCGATAAAGGCAATGAGCATGGCCAGCGGCAAGGTCACGATCACGACCAGCGCCGAGCGCAGCTCGCCCAGGAACAAGAACAGGATCAGCGCCACCAGCAGCGAGCCTTCCACCAGCGCCCGCACCGCCGTGCCGACCGCCTTGTTGACCAGGTCCGTGCGCTCGTAGATCGGCTTGATCACCATGCCTTCGGGTAGCGCCTTGCGCACCACCTCCAGCTTGGTCTTGAGCGCTTCGACCACGTCCTTGGCGTTTTCGTTGATGCGCGCCAGGCCCATGCCCAGCACTACTTCCTGGCCGTCGCGGGTGACCGCGCCAAAGCGCGGCGCCGGTGCTTCCATGACCCGGGCGACATCACGCAGGTACACGGGCACACCGTGATCGGCCTTGAGCACGATCGCACCGATGTCCTCGACCGATTTGAGCAGGCCCAGGCCACGCACGAGGAACTGTTCTTGCCCCACGTCCATGACGTTACCGCCGACCTGGCCGTTGTTCGCCGGCAACGCGGCGATGACATCGGCAAAGCTTAGGCCGCGGGCGTACAGGCGCTGCGGATCGATGTGCACCTGGTATTCGCGCTCGCCGCCACCCCAGGAGGTGACATCGTCCACGCCGGGTGCCGTGCGCAGCACCAGCCGCACCGTCCACTCTTGCCAGGTGCGCAGGTCCATGTCGCTGACCTGCTGCTTGGTGACACCCGGAGCGCGTTCGACCGTGTACCAGAACACCTGGCCCAGGCCGGAGGAGTTCGGGCCCATGCTCGGCTTGCCGTAACCTTCCGGCAGGCGATCGCCGATCTCCTGCAAGCGCTCGTTGACCAGCTGGCGCGCGAAGTAGATGTCCATGTCGTCTTCGAAGTACACCGAGACGTAGGACAGACCGAACAGGCTGACCGACCGGATCTCTTGCACCTTCGGCAGGCCGGCCAGCGCCGATTCCACCGGCGTGGTCAGCAGCTGCTCGACGTCCTCGGCCGCCAGGCCCGGGGATTCGGTGTAGATGTTGACCTGCGCGGGCGTGACGTCGGGGAAGGCATCGATGGGCACATTGCGCACCGCGCTGATCCCGAGGAAAGCGATCACCGCGAAGGCAATGAGGATGAGGAACTTGTAGCGCAGGGACAGTTCGACCAGGCCGTTCAACATGGCGTGACCTCCCTCACAGCGCGGAGGCGATCAGTGGCCATGACCCTCTCCCAACTGTGCCTTGAGGATCTGCGACTTGACCGCGAAGGCGCCGGCGACCACGACCACATCGCCGGGCTTCAAGCCCTCGCGAATCACGGTGCGATCCCCAATGACTTCGCCCAGGCGCACGGTGACGGGCGCGAGCGCGCCCTTGTCATCGCGACGGAACACCACGGTCTCGCCTTCAATCTGCACGATGGCATCGGTGGGCACCGCCAGCGGCGTCATCGTTTGACCGGGCGCGGACGCGCCCGCGGCTTCGAAGAACACCTCGACGAAGTCGCCGCCATGCAGGCGGTCGTCGTCGTTGCGCACCTCGATCCGAACCGAGGCATTGCGCGTGGCATCCGAGGTGCGGTGCGCACTGCGTAGCACCTTGCCCGGCACGCGCCGGCCGCCGATCACCACCGTGGCCTGGCTGCCCGGGGCGATGCGCACTTCCATGCCCGAGGGCAACTTGGCATCCACCCACACAACCGATTCATCGACCAGGCGGAACAGCGTCTTGCCCGGCTCGATGCGCTCGCCGACCACGAACTCGTCTTCGGTGATGCGGCCGGCGTGGGGCGCGGTGAGGGTGAACTCGCCGTTGCTGCGGCCGGCCGCGGTGCCGGGCAGGCCGTAAGCGCGGGCGGTGGCGCGCGCACGTTCCACCGCGACTTGCGCCTCGGTGATGCGGCGACCGGAGACCGCTTCGCGTCCCAAGGCCGAGACCCGCGACCACTCCTGCTCGGCGATCTTGAGGTTCGCCTGGGCATCGGCGACCTCGACGCTGGACAGCGTGACGAGCGGCGCGCCCGCGCGCACTTCATCGCCCAGGCGCGCATGGCGACGCACCACCAGCGATTCGACGCGCGGGGTGATCAGCGTGGTGCCGTAGGCGTTGTCGACGACTTCGCCCGGCGCCCGCAGGTCTTCGCTGAGCGTGGTGGGTTGCACCGCCGCCAGCACTATGCCGGCGGCCTTGAGCGCCGCCGCGTCCATCACGACGGCTTGCGCCGCGCCTTCTTCGTGTTCTTCGCCGCCTTCTTCGGCGTGTTCGCCTTCACCGGCGGCCGCCGCCTCGGGGGCGTCCTTGGAGCAGGCCGCCAGCGCCAGCGACAGCACGGTCGCGGCGAGCAGGGCGAGGGGAGTCTTCACAGTCATGGTGTCGTTTCTCATGGCGTGCCTTCCAGTCCGGCCCAGCGCTCGAGCTGGCCAGTGGCGGCGAGGTAATCGGTAAAGCCGCGCCACAGGCGAGCTTCGAGCTCGGCGCCGGCCAATTCGGTATCCAGGGTCTGCTTGAGCTGCAGCAAGTAGTCGGCGGTGGACACATCGCCTTCGCGCCACAAACGCTCGAGCAGCTCGGCTCGGCGTGCGGTGTCCGTGCCCTTGCTCTTGCTCCAGCGTAGCCACGCGGCGTGCGCGGCGGCGTAGCTGCTGATCGCGCGACGCTGTTCGGCGGCCAGCACCAGCTGCACGCGGGCGGCTTCGGCTTCGGCCGCGGTCGCGTCGGCTTGCGCCGCGAGCAGTTCCGCGCGGTAGGAGTTGCGCACGAACAGCGGCACGCTCACCGACACGCCCACGACGTTGTCTTGCACCGGGCCGTAGTCCACGCGCCCACCGCGCACGCCCACCGTGGGATCGGCGATGCGATTGCGCTTGGCCACGTCGATCTCGGCCTGCGCCACCGCCGCCGCGGCTTGCGCCGCCTGCCACTCGGGCAATTGTTCGACTGCGACCGCGATCGCGTCAGGTTTGGGCAGCGCATTGCTGGGCAAGGCCAACGTGGTGGCTGCGGCGGGGTCGCCGCCCACGGCGCGGAACAGGCTCTCGGCCTCGGCCAGCTCGGCCAGCAGCTGCGATTGCTCAGCCTCGGCCTCGTCGCGCGCCAGCAGCGCCAAATCGCGCTCCAGGCCCGAGACATCGCCGGCGGTGAACTGCTTGTCGGCCAGGCCCGCAAAGCGCGTCACTAGCGCCAAGCGGCGTTCGCCAATGCGCACGCGCTCCTGGGCGGTGGTGAGCGCCGCCCAGCTGGAGAACCACTGCCGCGTGAAATCACGCCGGCGAAGGTGCGCCTCGGCGCTGACTTGGTCGCGGCGCGCCGTGGCCGCGCCGGTGCGGGCCCGGCGCTTGCCGTTCACGTCCAACGTGAGCGAGATGCCCGCAGTGGTGGTGCGATCGACGCCCTCGCGCTCGGCATCCAGGTCGATCTCTGGGTTGTAAAGCGGGCGGCGCGCCGCGTCGACGCGGGCATCGGCGGCGTCGAGCGTGGCCTCGGTTTGCTGGGACTGCGGATGCGCCTCCCAGGCCGCACGCAGCGCTTGCCGCACAGACGCGGGCGCCAAACCGACAGCAGGCGGGGTGGAAGTGGCCAACGCGGGGGTCGCGAGGCTGCAGAGCAGCCACGCCAAACACGTCAGCCGCCCGACTCGACCGAGTCGGGACAGATGAAAAACAAACATGCAAAGAATCCTCTAAGCGAGCGTCTTGCCGGTCGCGTTGCGCGCCGGAGCGAAAGGACGGGGCTTAGAGGATGGGTGGACGCAACTCTTGTACGGGTCGGACCGTGCGCACGCTCACCGTCACGAGGGGGAGTTCGGGGGCGCGAGCAAGGGCCATACGCGGCAAGACGTCGGGGACCAAAGTCGCCACGTGGTGGCAATGGCAGTCGACGCAGCCGCCGGCGGAGATCGGCTCGGGGGGACTGCCGTCATCGCCGGTGTCCACCGCCACGCTCGCGGACGCGTGCTCGGCCGGCGACAGGCCGGCGTCGCCGAAGTCGTGCGTGGCGCAGGCCGCCACAACGCCGACCTTCAGCAAAAACACCACCAGCACCAACGCAATCAGTCGCGTTGAGGCGCGCAGGCGGGTCAGCAGGGTCGTGGCGAGGCGGGGGGACACGGGCGCTAGTCTATCGGCACCCGGCGGCGATACACAATTTCATTCAGGTCCGAGGCCTAGGGTTCAGCTGCCGCGGGTGGTTCCTCGTCGGCATGGACATCGGATTCGGCGTCGAATTCGCTGACGGCGAAGACGGGCTGATCGCCCTGCGTGCCCATCAGCAGCACGTAGAGTTCGACGGCAGCGCCCGCGGGGACTTCCGTCTGGAGCTGCTCCACCAGGACCTGCTGGATCGGCATCCAGTAGCGCGTCTGGGCTTGCTCGACCTCGACTTCCTGTTCGAAGACGGTGGCGGTGTCGGCCGGGTGCCCCATCGTTTTCGCCCAGCTGGCGATGAAATCCCGGCGAGGCTTTGCCACTGGCCGGAAGCTGCCGGTAAACGTGACCGGGGTGCGAAAACGCGTTTCGCCTTCCGCCAGCCAGTCTGCGGGGTGCGGGGGTAGGGCGGAGACGATCTGCGCGAGCGCGGCCGGGTGGTAGGCGTCGTAGTCGAAGGGCTGCGCGGCCGCAGCGGTGCAAGCCAGGAGAAGCAACAAGGCGATGCGCGCGATCGTCATTTTGGCACCGGGTGCGCAGGGTCGCACCTAGCATGCGCGCCCGCCAACGGAAACGATACGGCTGCCCTCCAGCGCGTTCAGCTTCAAGGGTCAACGCGCTTCTCAGCGTTTGCGACCCGCGCTCGCTATGCTCGGACAATGGAACTGATCGACGAAAGCGAAGCCGACCCGCTGACCGCGCGCACGAACGCACAGCGTAATTTCGAACGCCTGCGAGAGGGATTGTCCCCGGCCATCCTCGCGCGTGAGGACGGACTGGCGACCGAGCTGGCCTCTCTGCCGGGAAGCCCGAGCAAACGCTTGCGCGCCTTGTACGCGGCCATGGCGGAGATCTCCGCGGCGGTCGAGCCGTTCGCGGCCTGTCGCGCCGGCTGCAGCAGCTGCTGTCATTACAACGTCAGCGTCTTTCCCTTGGAGGCGCGCTACATCGAAGAATGGAGCGGACACAAGCGCCTGCCGACGCCCGCGCCGGCGGCGGATTTTCACGGGACGCCGTGTCCGTTCTTGAAGGGCGGTCAGTGCTCAATCTACGAAGTCCGGCCGATGGCCTGCCGCAAGCACTTCGCGATCACCCAGACCGCGTACTGGTGCGCGCCCGAGCGCTGCAACGACCAAGAGTTTCCGCTGGTGAATTTCACGTCCGCCTACGACGCCTTCGAAGCTATCATCGCGTCGGACCGTCGCGGTGAACCCCTCGACATGCGGCAGTGGTTTGGCACCACGGCGCGCAAGTCCTAGCGATGGCTAGCGCTTGGCGGCGGGCAGGCGCGCGGCGATGGCGTTGCGCCACTTGTCCGCGAGTTCGTGAAAACCCGTGCCGGTCGGGTGCATCTCGTCGAACCAGGACGCGGTCTGCGGCAACGTCCCGCGCAGATCCACGAAATCAAACGCGCCGCCGAGTGCGGGATCGTCCCGCAAGGGCTCGAGCACCTTGGCTACGAAGCCGTCGATCAACAGGTGGGCAAACTCGCGCTGCGCGTCGAGCGTGGGTAACGCCCGCGCCACATGCGGCTCGATCCACGGACCGATGCTGCGCTTGAACAGCGCGATCGCGCCCAGGTTGGCGGCGGTGAGCTGCGCCGGCTGCCCCAAGCGAATCGGGTAGTCGTAGCTGTGCCCGAGGATCGGCACCGAGGGCTTGGCCTGGTGGAAGGCAGTGATTAGGCGGGTGTAAGCGGCGAGCACGTCGCCGAAGCGGCCAGTGTCCTCCACGCGGGTGAAGGCTTGCGCGGGCGTCATCGATCCGGCGTTGGCGAAGGCCTTCTTGAGGAAGTCGCCAACGAAGTCGTTGCCGCCAGCGCTCAGCAACACCACGTCGAACTCGAAGGCGCGGAACCACGCGAGCAGATCCTTCACCTTCTTCGGCTTGAAGATCTCCGTGGCCAGATCGCCGCTGTGCTCGGCCCGAAAGAATAGGCCGCCCGAGCCGAACAAGGGCACACCGGCGGCCTCGTCTTCCGGCGTCGGGTAGACGATCCAGTCCAGGGTGTTCATCGACAAGGGCGTGGAAAACCACGAGTCGCCCTCGCAGAAGATGATCGGCGTGGTCTGGGCGAGGGCAGGGCGCCGTCGGATCGCGCGGTAGGTTTCGCGAAACTGACCGCGAAGCGACAGCATCATCGAGTGCGAACGCGGCATGGCAGGCTCCTCGAAGTAGCCGGTGTGGTCAACGCGCGGCGGTGAAAGCTTCGCCCGCGGACGAGACCTTGGCCTCCGGCGCCAGCGCGAACACGCACGCGAAGTAGGGTTCGACCTCAGACCACGGCCGGCGCGCATCGAAAGCCTCGACCAGCGGGCGCCCCACATCGACGACGTCGGGGGCGCGCTGCAGTTGGCGATCCTTGGCCT
>CAMPJJ010000116.1 GCA_946886855.1 uncultured Roseateles sp.
AGCAAGCAGGTGGCCGGCCTGACGACCGACCAGATGGCCGCGATCGAAAGCGGTGACCTGAAGTCGCTGTCCACGGTCGCCCTGCGCGCCCTGACCAGCGACCAGCTGCAGGCGCTGAGCTCCGACCAGGTCGAAGCGCTCACCACTGCCCAGGTGGCTTCGCTGACGACGGGCCAGATCAGCCAGTTCGCCACCGACGACTTCGCCGCGCTGACGACCGGCCAGCTGCGCGCCCTGACCACGGGTCAGGTGGCGTCGCTGACTTCGGCCGAACTGGAAGCGCTCGACAGCAACCAGATCGCCGCGCTGACGACCCAGCAGGTCGCCGCGTTGACGACCGGCCAGATCAGCAACCTGGGCTCCGACGACCTGAACGCCCTGACCAGCGCGCAGATCAAGGCTTTGAGCACCGCCCAGGTGGCCGCGCTGACGACGGCGCAGGTGTCGACGATGGAGACCGCGGACGTGGCCGCGCTGGCGACCAATCAGGTCGCGGCGCTGAGCTCCGACCAGGTCGGCGCCCTGACGACCGACGCGGTCGTGGCGCTGAGCTCGGTGCAGGTCGCCGCGCTGACCAGCAAGCAGGTCGCCGGCCTGACGACGGACCAGATGGGCGCCATCGAGACGGGGGATCTGAAGGCCCTGTCGACCGTGGCCCTGCGCGCCCTGACCAGTGACCAGCTGGCGGCGCTCGGCTCCGACCAGGTCGCCGCGCTGACGACCCAGCAGGTCGCCGCGCTGACGACCGGCCAGGTGAGCAACCTGACCTCCGACGACCTGAACGCGCTGACCAGCGCGCAGGTCAAGGCGCTGACGACGCAGCAGGTCGCCGCGCTGACCACGGCGCAGGTCTCCGCGATGGAGAGCAACGACGTGGCCGCGCTGTCCTCGCAGCAGGTCCAGGCGTTCAGCTCGGCCCAGATCGGCGCGCTGAGCACCGATTCGGTCATCGCGCTGACCTCCGGCCAGGTGGCCGCGCTGTCCTCGGCGCAGGTCAAGGGCCTGACGACGGACCAGATGGCCGCGATGGAGACCGCGGATCTGCGCGCCCTGTCGACGACCGCCCTGCGCGCCCTCGGCACCGATCAGATCGAAGCGCTCGACAGCAACCAGATCGCCGCACTGACGACGCTGCAGGTCGCCTCGCTGACGACCGCCCAGATCGCCAACCTGACCAGCGACGACCTGAACGCGCTGACCAGCGGCCAGATCCGCTCGCTGAGCAACACCCAGCTGCAGGCCCTGACGACCGCGCAGATCTCGACGATGACGACGGACGACGTCGCCGCGTTGAGCTCCACGCAGCTGCAGGCCTTCGGTTCGGCCCAGATCGGCGCCCTGAGCACGGATGCGATCGTGGCGCTGAGCTCGTCGCAGACGGCGGCGCTGACCTCGGCGCAGGTGGACGGCCTGACGACCGACCAGATGGCGGCCTTCGAGACGGGTGACCTGCGCAGCCTGAGCACGCTGGCGATCCGTTCGCTGGACAGCGCGCAGCTGGAAGCCCTGGACAGCAACCAGATCGCCGCGCTGACGACACAGCAGATCGGCGCGCTGAGCACGCTGCAGGTGAGCCAGATGGCCACCGACGACGTGCAGGCGCTGACCTCGCAGCAGATCGTGTCGATGAGCTCGGCCCAGTTGCACGCCTTCACGACCGACCAGGTGCAGGCGATCGACTCCGGCGACCTCGCGGCGATCAGCAGCGCGAACATGGTGGCCTTCGGCTCCGCCGACTTCGAGGCCTTCACCTCGGATCAGATCCACGCGCTGACCTCGCAGCAGTGGAGCGCCGTGGGTGCGACGCAGGTGGCCGGCATCGAGACCGCCGACATCGCGTCGATCACCACCGACGGCATCCATGCGCTGAGCACGACCGCCCTGCATGCGTTCAACACCGACCAGATCGCGGCGCTGACCAGCGACCAGGTCCATGAATTCAGCACGGCGCAACTGCGCTCGCTGGGCACGGACCAGATCGCGGCCCTGTCGACCGAGGACATCGCATCGATGACCAGCACGCACTTCGCGACGCTGACCTCGACGCAGATGCACGCCTTCACGACGGACCAGATCCTGGCGCTGGATTCCAGCGACATCCACGCCCTGACCTCGATCCAGGTGCAAGGTCTGTCGACGGACCAGATCGTGGCGATGACGTCCGACCAGTTCATCGGCTGGGACACGCAGGACCTGGCCAGCATGAACATGCAGCAGGTGCTGGCGATGACGTCCGACCAGACGGCCGGCTTCACCGGTGAGCAGACCAACGCGCTGTTCCTGGCCTCGCCGATCGTGCTGGACCTGGACGGCAACGGCATCCAGACGGTGTCCGCGGCGCAAGGCGTGAACTTCGACCTGAACGCCACCGGTCACAACGACAAGTGGGGCTGGGTCGGCGGCAACGACGGCCTGCTGGTGATGGATCGCAACGGCAACGGCTCGATCGACAGCGGTGCGGAGCTCTTCGGCGCCGGCACCACGGTCAACGGCCGCAAGGGCCTGGACGGCTTCGCCGCCCTCGCCTCGCTGGACACGAACCATGACGGCCACATCAACGCGAAGGACGTGGACTTCAGCAAGCTGCAGGTCTGGGTCGACGCCAACCACGACGGCAAGACCGACGCGGGTGAGCTCAAGACGCTGGCGGACCTGGGCATCACCGACCTGAACCTCGGCGCGACCAAGGGCACCGACGTCGACCACGGCAACGTGCTGGGTCTGGTGTCCAGCTTCACCAAGTCGGACGGCACCTCGCACGAGATGACGGACGTGTGGTTCGCCAAGGACGGCTCGCAGCACACGGCCACCAACGCGACGGCGGCGACCCCGCACCTGGGCGACCTGCTGGCCCAGCCGGAGGCCAACCTGCTCGGAGGCGCCACGGCGTCCACCGCGACGGCGGTCACGGCGGCGACCACCGCCGCGGCCACCGACACGGTGAACCACGACGTCATGAGCGCGGCCTACAAGAAGCTGCATGAAGACGACCAGAACGGCGCTGCTCCGCTGATCTAAGCGGCAGTCCGGAACCGGGGGCCTCGCGCCCCCGGTTTGCCGTTTGCGGCTCCCGCTGACCGCCCGGGGGGCCGCAAACGACAGACCGCCACGGTTTCAGAAGTACTTTCCTTTCCCGCATGGCCACCTTCGACGTCGGTTCGCTCACTCCCGAGGAGATCGCAGCGCTCACCACCACGCAGCTCGCGACGCTGACGGGGTCGGAGTGGGCCTTGCTGACCGCCGAACAGGTGGTGGCGCTGACGACCGTCCAGGTGTCGGCGCTTTCGGCCCGCCAGCTCAACTACCTGGCTTCGGGACAGCTGTCGGCGATGGCGCTGCAGGACGTCCAGGCGATCAACACGGCCGCGATCCGCACGCTGACGACCGCCTCGCTGGCGGCGTTGACCACCGACCAGATCCACGCGCTGACGACGTCGCAGATCCCCGCGCTCACCGTGGACCGCCTGCGCCGCATGGACAGCGGGCAGTTCACCGCGCTGGACAGCACGCAGATCGCGGCGCTGTCGTCGGTGCAGGTGCGCGGCCTGGGCAGCCAGCAGATCGGGATGCTGGCCACCGACGAGCTCGCCGTCTTCAGCACCGCCTCGATGCAAGTGCTGAACACGGTCCAGATCGGCGCCTTGAGCGTGGACCAGCTCAATGCCTTCAGCACCGCGCAGATCGGGGCGCTGCGCGGCAACCAGACCAAGGGCCTGAGCGGCGACCAGCTCAGCGCGCTGACGACCGACGCGCTGCAGGCGCTGAGCACGGGCGCGGTCCGCGGCCTGAGCACGAGCGCGGTGTCGCATCTCTCGTCCGACGCGGTCCAGTCCCTGGACAGCCGGCAGATCGCCGCGCTGACCAGCCAGCAGTTCCGCACGCTGAGCACCGACTCGCTGGTCGCGTTGACGACCGAACAGGCCGGTGCGCTCAACACGCTGCAGATCAAGTCGCTGAGCACCGCGCAGATCGCCGCGCTCGAAGGCGAGGATCTGGCCGCGATCGGCACCAAGGGCCTGCGCGCGCTGAACTCGCAACAGCTCGGCGCGCTGTCCTCGGACCAGGTGGACGCGCTGAGCTCGCGCCAGGTGCAGAGCCTGACCTCGACCCAGTTGATCGGCCTGGGCAGCGACCAGCTGCCGGCCTTCAGCACCGACGAACTCCGCTTGCTGAGCAGCAGCGCGCTCGTGGGCCTCAAGCCCGAGGTGCTGGGCGCGATGAGCGCCGAGCAGCTCGGCGCGCTGAAGACCGTCCAGATCGCGATGCTGACGACGCGCCAGCTGGCCGCGCTCGACACCGACGACCTGGCCGCGCTGTCCACCGCGCAGATCGCCGCCTTCAGCTCCAGACAGCTGCAGTCGCTGACTCCGGAGCAGTTCCATTCGCTGAGCACCGAGGATCTCGCGGCGCTCAGCAGCGCGACGCTGCGCGGCCTCACGCCGGCGCAACTGGCCTCGTTGAGTTCCGAGCAGTTGGCGGCGATCAGCGGATCGCAGGCCGGCTCGCTGTCGACGACGCAACTGCGCGACCTCAGCGACGAGCAGCTGTCCGCGCTCGGCACCGGCGCGATCCAGGCGCTGTCCACGCGCGTGATCGGGACACTGACCGATCACCAGCTCGACGTCCTGAGTTCGGACCAGCTGCAAGCCCTCAGCAGTGCCCAGATCCGCGCGCTCTCGACGGCCCAGCTGGCGGCGATGTCGCCGGAGGACCTGAATGCGCTGACGACCTCGCAGTTCGCCGCCTTCACCTCCGCACAGTTCCGCGGGCTGACGACCGAGCAGGTCTCGCAGCTCGAACCCGAGGACTTCGGCGCGCTGAACGCGACGGTGATCCGCTCGCTGAGCAGCGCTCAGGTGCAGGCGCTGGACATCGCCCTGGTGGCCGCCTTCAGCACCTCGCAGTCGGGGGCGCTCAATGCCGCGCAGGTCGGCGCACTGACCGCCGACCAGTTGACGGCGCTATCGTCGCAGGCCTTGCAGGCGATCTCGACGCTGGCGATCCGCGGTCTGAGCGCCGAACAGCTGGACGCGCTGGGCCCGCTCGGCGTGGCCACGCTGCGCGACGGCCAGATCGCCGCGCTGAGCACGGCCCAGGTGCGCAGCCTCGACCATGACAGCTTCAACGCGCTGGGATCACAGCACTTCGCGGCCCTGACCTCGTTCCAGCTGGCCGCGATCTCCACCGACGAGATCGGCGCCCTGGCGCCTGAACTGCTCGCCGGCGTCAAGCCGATGTACCTGACGGCGTTGACGACCGAGCAGATCCACGTGCTGAGCCGCGAGCAGGTCGGCGCCTTCGGCAGCGCGCAGACGGCGTTGCTGGGCACCGGCCAGGTCGCCGCGCTGGCACCGTCGCAGATCGACGCGCTGTCCACCGACGGCGTGCGCGGTTTCACCGTGCAGGCACTGCAAAGCTTCACCACCGACCAGCTCAACGCCCTGGTGCCGGAGCAGTTCGCGGCGATGCGCACCAACCAGCTCGCGTCGCTCACGACCGCCCAGTTGTCCGCGATGGAACAGGCCGACCTGAACGCGCTGGACTCGACGCAGTTCGCGGTCTTCTCGTCGAAGCAGCTTGCGGCATTCACGACGGACCAGATCCATCAGCTGGAGTTCCAGGACGTCGTCGGCCTGAACACGCGCGCGCTGCTGGGCTTGAGCTCCGCCCAGCTGGGTGCGATGAACGTCGACAGCATCGCCTCGTTGAGCAGCGCGCAACTCGCGGCGCTGAGCTCGAAGCAGTTGCTGGGCCTGACGGCGGACCAGATCGATCACCTGAGCACGGCGCAGCTCGCGAGCCTGGGCTCGCAGGCCCTGCTCGGACTGAGCAGCGACCAGTTCGGGTCGCTGGACCTGGACCAGATCGCCGCGCTGTCGGCCAGACAGATCGCCGCGCTGACCTCCTTGCAGATCGCCGCCATGGATCCCACGGCCCTGGCGGCGCTGACGACGCTGCAGTTCGCGGCCTTGCGCTCCTCCCAGCTCGCCGCGTTGAGTGGCACACAGATCGCCGCGCTGGAGACGCAGGACCTCGCCGTCCTGCACACCACCGCGTTGAAGGCGATGGGCTCGGATCAGATTGCCCTGTTCAGCACCGATCAGATCGCGGCGCTGCGGGCGGACCAGGTCGGCTCGCTGAGCTTCCAGCAGGCGGCGGCGATGCACACCGACCAGATCCAGGCGCTGGGCACGGCGCAGATCCTGGGCCTGACGAATGTCCAGGTGCTGGCGTGGACCAGCGACCAGATCGCCGCGCTCGACGCGCAGGATGTGGCGCTGCTGCCCGGCAGGGCCATCCGCGTGATGGACGCCGGCGACTTCGCGGCACTGTCCACCGACCAGGTCCACGCCATGACCAGCACGCAGCTGGTCGAGATGACGAGTACGCAATTGAGCGGCTTCGGCACCGAGGACTACGCGGCGTTGACCTCAGGCGCCTTCCGCATGCTGGGCACGGCGACGCTGAACGCGCTGTCGACCGAGGTCTTCGCCGCGCTGGGCTCGGACCAGATCCACGGCCTGACCACGCAGGCGCTGCGCGCGCTGCACACCGAGGCGATCGCGGCGATGAACTCCGACGCGATCGAGGCGCTGGACAGCCGCCAGGTCGCGTCGCTGACGACGCAGCAGTTGGCGGCGATCACGTCCGAAGCCTTCGCCACGATGTCCAGCGACGACCTGACGGCGCTCAGCCGCGACCAGGCCAAGGCGCTGACGGTGGACCAGATCCATGCCATCGGCAGCGACGCGATCGTCGGCTTCGAGACCCGGGACCTGGCCGCGCTCAGCATGGACCAGGTGCTGGCGTTCAGCACCGAGACCCTCCATGCGATGTCCGGCGCGCAGCTGGACGCGCTGTTCCTGGCCACGCCGATCATGCTGAACCTGGACGGCCACGGCCTCGGGACGGTGTCTGCGGCGCAGGGCGTCAGCTTCGACTTGAACAACACCGGCCATGCCCAGCAATGGGGATGGATGGCGCAGGGCAACGGCCTGCTGGCGCGCGACCTCAACGGCAACGGGCAGATCGACTCGGGCGCGGAGCTCTTCGGCACCGGCACGGTGCTGGCCAACGGCAGGCATGCGGCCAACGGCTACGAGGCCATGCAGGCGATGGACGCCAATGGCGACCATGCGTTGAACGCCCTTGACGCGGGCTTCAGCCAGTTGCGGATCTGGGCCGATGCGAACGGCAACGGCAAGACCGACGCCGGCGAACTCAAGTCGCTGGCGGAACTGGGGATCGTCGAACTGGACCTGAACGCGCGGTCGAGCTCGACCGTCGACCACGGCAACTTGATCGGATTGATCTCCGGCTACAAGACCGCGGACGGCGTGACGCACCAGATGGGTGATGTCTGGTTCGCCAAGGCGACAGACGCCGGTGCGCCCCCAACGGTGCCGGCGGCGTCGGAACTGCTCGCGGCGCCCAAGGCGTCGGAGAACGCGCTGCTGGCCGAGAGCGCGTCGGGGTCCACGGCGGTCGCGCCTGCCACGGAGGCGGCGAACACGGCGAGCCCGGCGAGCACGGGAGACACGGCGGACCACGCCCACACGGCCATGGCGCACGCGGCGCTTTCCGCCCTGCGGCGCCAGGACGACGAGAGCAACGGCAGCGCGCCCTTGCTCTGATCGGCAGCACGCCGCTCCGGCGAAGCGTCCGCATCGCGGAGAGCTTCGCCGTTCACGAACGAACCGCGAACGACAACCTCGGCACTGTCCCAGTCATCTGGCCGCTACGCGTCGAAGGAGGGCGGTCCGACAGTGGTCCGGGACGTTCGGCGCGTGGTCCCGCGATGGAGCACGACGATGCCGTTCAGCCTCTTTGGATGGCGCCCCCGCGGCGCCTCACCTGTTGTCACCGACACGGCGGTGGCAACCTCCGAGGCGGCAGGCGCGCCGCCGTCCGGCGCCGGCGAACGAACCGATGCCTCGTCGGCGTCAGGGAGCGCCCCATCGGCACCGCGGGCCCTGGACCGGTTGCGCCGTCCGTTCGACGCGCTGCGGCTGCGCGCGGCGGTGCCGCGCGTCGAAGTCGTCATGGGCCCGCTCACGATCTCCGGCAGCAACTCGGCCCCGGAGATTTCGTTGAAGGAGCGTCCCCTGGTCTTCCGGGCAACGACGGCCGTCAGTGACAGCGGCCTGAAGGCGGTCGACCGGGACGTCGACGCCGCCGGGCGCAGCGCGGCACGAGGGCTGCCGGCAGGCCGCCGGAGCGCAGTCCGCCCCGGCAACCCGGCCAGCGCGGGCAACCCGGGCAGCGCGGACAGGGCGGGCAGCGCGGCGGGCGGCCACTGCGCCACACAAGATCCAGCCGCCTTCAACGCCGAGATCGCGCGGATGTTTCCGGGCACCTCGCCATCGACCCGGCTCGCCGCAAGCCGGCTGGCGACCCTGCTGCGCGATCACCCGAACCCCGACCCGATCGGGCGTCCCGACGGCCACCGGCTGCGCCATGAGCAAGCCCTGCTGATCGCCACCGTGCTCCGCACGGCCACCGCCGATCCGGCGCAGGCCTTGCAGGTCTATCAGCGCCTGCGCCTGGAGACGCCGCCGGCGCTGGACGATCTGTCTGCCGGGGGCACCGAGGAGGCTGCCTCGCCGGCGCCGGCCGATCTGGGTCGTGGCTCTCCAGCGGTCGCGCGCATGACGCACGAGGCGCGTCGCGCGTTGGCGGCGACGGCCGGCGGTTTCCAGGCGCTGCTCGACCTGCAGGGGCTGGCCTTGCCGCCGGCCGGCGATCCGCGCCGCGGCCGCGCCGAAGAGGCGCTCGAGCTGTACAAGCTCGGCCTTCGCGCCGAGGAAGCCCTGCTCGCCTCGGGCCTCGACGTGAAGGGCACCCGGTCGATGGCCGACATCCGCGCCGCCCTCGACGCGCATCCGCAACGGCGCGAATGGCTGGACGGCAGCCGTCTGGGCACCGGCAACGCGCGCCGGAGTTCCCGGGGACCGCACGAGCCGGAGCATCCCGCCACGCTGGCCGCCCAGGCCTTCGTGTACGCCACGGACAACCTGCGGCGCGCGCCCGGACAGAGCGAGAGGCACCGCGAATTCAAGCCCGCCTATGTCGCCTTGCGCAACGGCTTCACGGAAAGCGGCCAGGGTTCGGACTTCCATCTGATGGCCAAGCGCCTGCGCAAGTTCGTCACCTACATCGACCTGGCCTGCAAGACGCCCGACGGCGAGCTGCCGACGACCGCGCACAAGGCCCGGCTGCCGCTGCATCTGCTGCGACGCCTCGCCGGCAAGGACAAGTCGCCGCTGGAGACCTTGCTGAAGGCCGGCCCCATCGAGACGGCCGCCACCATCAAGACACCGCAAGGCGAGATGGACACGCGCCGGGATGCGAAGCGCCTGCAGCAGAGCTTCAACGCCGCCTCGCCGGCCGAGCGTCGCGACCTGCTGCGCCAGGTGATGAACGCCGTCACCACCGGTCGTCTCGGCACCTACAGCGATGGCCGCCGTCATGCCGTCGGCGTGACGGCGGGGTATGGCCTCGCCAGCGTCGCCGGCCTGGGCGGGCTGAGCACCGGCATCACCCCGGTGGTCGAGGTGAGCGCCGAGCGTTCGCGCGCCGCGGTCTTCAGGGCCGGCATCGCCGAGACCGGCACCCTCTACCTGGGCAGCGAACGGAAGTTGAACGGCTCCGTCGGTGCGGGCGTGCGGGTCGGCGCGGAAGTCGGTCCGCTCGTGAACGTGTCCGCCCAGGCCATGGCCCGGATCGGCGGGTCGCATCTGGTCTCGCGGGGGTTGATGATCCGCACCCGCAAGGAGGGCAGCGACCATGAGCGCCTGCCGGCCGCTCAGGCCGACGCCTTCAAGGCGACCGGCTGGCAGCGCATGAACGAATTGGTCATCAATTCGATCTTCCAGATCGCCGGTCAAGGCAAGACCGACCGCCCGGCCCATGGCGGCGCCATGTGGGCGCAGATGGTGGACCGGCTGGGTGATTTCCGCGACATCTCGTTCGGATGGAACGAAGCCAAGGCCGTCACCGCGGACGTGTCCGTGTCCCTCGATGCGACGGCCTCCGTGACGCTCGCGCCGGGCGTCACCGCCGCGGCGTCGGCGGGCCTCGGCCTGAAGCGCACCCTCTTCGACCGCAAGCAGACGAGGGACGCCGCCGGCACGGCCCGCAGCGTGCAGGCGGAACAAGGCTCACGCAGCGCCTTGCGCGCCGGCGCGAGCCTGGGGATCGGCCATCCCGCGCTGGCCACGCCGTCCGGCCGCGGCGTTGCGCTGTTCGGACGCCATCGGGTCGGTGTGGAGACGGAACTGGTGATCCAGGCGCAGAACGGACTCGTCCGCCTTGTCACCGAGGAGGGCCGGCTCCGTCCGGAGCTCTCGATCCGAAGCCGGGAGTTCGGCGTCCGCGACGACTTCATCCGGGCGATGAATGCCCAGCGCACCCGATGGGCCGCCGCCCTGGAAGACCGGGGCGCCGACGACGGGGCCGGCAGCGGAGATCGGAAATACGACGATTTCATGCGCCAGTTGGTCAATCTGTCTCCCGCCGGCGGCCGCGTGTACCAGGAACGTCAGATCCTGGCGCCGGAAGCCGCCGAGGCGATCAATGCCTGCATGGATCGCCTCGCCGTGCTGCAGCGGCCACTGCCGCAGGGAACGCCGCAGGATCCGGGCGTGCTCGAACAGGTGGCGGGCCTCCAACGCGAGATCGCCGCCCTGGTCGCGGAGCCTGCCCACTGGCTGCCGGATCAACTGGCCGTGATCCAGTCGATGCAGGCGGCGGGCACCTGGTCGGGCGGCGTCGATACCGGCGTCACGATGCAGCCGGGCAACGGCAGCGGCGCGGACCGGCTGCTCGGCGGCGGCCGGCTGGCCGTGGCCGGCAGGATCCGGACGGCCGTCGGCGGGCAGGTCCTGCTCGCGCTGGACGCCACGGCCGTTCGGGGCGCGACACCCGACGCCACGCTGTCCGGACGACCTGACGAAGCACGTCTGTCGTCGATGCCCGTCTTCTCCGGCGCGGCCCTGCATGACACGATCGCCCTGGCGCACTGAGACGTCGGCATCCCCTGCTCCGCGCGGAGTTGACCGCTCCCCGTCCCCCTTATCCCGGCATGGCCTCGCTCGCGGCGCGACACAATGGCCCCAAAGATCGGATGGGAAGGCCGACGCCCGCGCGGGCGCACGACCTGGGCATCCAAAGGGGATTCCGCGTTGAAAACACTGTGCATCGAAGGCTGGCGGGGGGTGAACCACTCCATCGCGATGGTCAACCAGAACCAGATCCTGGAGATGGTCAAGGACCCGCGGTTCGAGCTGTTCCACAAGGACGCGCCCTTCTTCATGCCGCACTGGGACAAGAGCAAGCTGGACTCCGGCTTCGCGCCCGAGGAGCGCGCCCTCATCGACGGCCTGCCCGATCCCGGCGACCGCGTGATGGACGTGCGCCTGCGCATCGCCTCGCCGGTGCGGCTGGGCGATCCGGCGTGCGCGCGTCGCAACGCCACCTTCGTGGTCACCGAATTCGGCCTCTCCGGCAAGAGCTTCGACCCGCCCGAGATGGCGCCGGCGACGCTGACGCAAGGCGACGACATCGTCGTGACGCCGACCCGCTGGTCCAAGGCGCGGCTGGTGGACTACGGCTTCGAGGCGGACAAGGTCCTGGTGGTCCCGCACGGCTACAAGACCGACACCTTCTTCCCGATGACGCCCGAGCAGCGCCAGACCGCGCGCGCGGCGCTGGGCATGCAGCCGCATGAGACCGTCTTCACCAACGTCGGCGTCGCGACCTGGAACAAGGGCATCGACCTGCTTCTGCTGGCCTTCGCCGAACTGCGGCTGCAGGGCCTGCCGGTGCGCCTGATCCTCAAGGACCACCAGGGCCTGTACGGCATCGGCGTCGAACGCGTCTTCGCCGAACTGGCGGCGCGCGCGCCGCAGCTGAACTCGCCGCAGGTGCGGGACGGCATCGCCATCCTGTCCACCAGCCTCAACCTGCCGCAACTGCGCTCGCTGTACGCGCTGTCCGACGCCTATGTCTCGCCCTACCGCGCCGAGGGCTTCAACCTGCCGGTGCTGGAGGCGATGGGCTGCGGCACGCACGTGATCGTCAGCGGCGGCGGCGCCACCGACGACTTCACGCCGCCCGAGCTCTGCCACCGCCTGCACAGCCGCCCCGGCACCGACGCCGACGCCCCGCAACCGGTCGGCGCCTTCGTCGTCCCCGATCTGGAGGACCTGCGCGAATCGATGCTGCAGGTCGTCGAGCAACGCCTGACCCCGGCCTCGCGCCGGGAGGCGGCCCGGCTGCGGCTGGCCCAGCGCTTCTCCTGGGCCACGGTGACCAAGCAGCTGCTGGACCTGCTGTGACATGAGCGCCCTGCCCGCCCACCTCACCGCCAGCGGCACCCGGCCCAGCATCGCCGTCGCCATCGTCGACACCGACCTGCACGTGCTCGCGCGACAGGCGCTGCTGCACAGCATGCGGGCGATGGAGCAGCAGGGGCTGCCCTTCAGCCAGGTGCTGATCTACTCTGACAAGCCCGAGCTCTGGCCCGGCCTGCCGGTGATCCCGGTGCCGACGCTGCGCTCGATCGCCGAGTACAACCTGCTGATCACCCGCGAACTGGCCAGGCACCTCAGCACGGACCATGTGCTGGTGATCCAGTACGACGGCTTCGTGCTCAACGCCGACCAGTTCTCCCCGCACTTCCTGCACTACGACTACATCGGCGCGCCCTGGCCCAACTACGAGGTCAACGAGGTCGGCAACGGCGGCTTCTCGTGGCGCTCCAAGCGGCTGGTCCATGCGGTCGCGCAGCTCGACTACCCGGATCCGACCGAGGCCGAAGACCTCTACATCTGCCGCACGATGCGCGAGACGCTGGAACGCGCCGGCTGCCGCTTTGCACCGAAGGCGATCGCCGCGCACTTCTCGGTCGAGTTCCCGTCGGTGCCCTACCCGACCTTCGGTTTCCACGGCATCTTCCACCTGCCCAGTGTCTACCGCGAGATGCCCGATTTCCTGCTGGACCACCTCTCCGACCGCATCGTCAAGACCCGCAGCGGCTTCCTGCTGCCCGGGCTGCAGGCGGTCTCCCCCGAGGCGGCGCAGAAGCTGCAGGCCCGGCTGGCCACTCTCTCGAAAGCCTCCCCATGAACGCGAAGAAGCAGATCGTCATCCTGATCCCCCATGGCGTGCAGACCGGCGGCCCGGAAGCGCTGCACCAGCTGTCGGACTCGCTGATCCGTCAGGGACACGACGCCCGCGTCTGGTACGTGCTGCCGACCGACCTGCCGGCGATCGACGACCTGTTCCGCCGCAACGGCCTGACGGCCGGCACGGCGCTGAAACTGCAGCCGCGGCCCAACACCGTGGCCGATTACGAGAAGTACCAGGTGCGGCTGGCCGAGGAGATCGCGATGACGCCGGACACCTGCGTCGTCCTGGCCGAGACCTATGTGCACTGGCTGCGCTATTTCCAGCCCTGCACGCCCATGGTCTGGTGGCTGAGCATCGACAACGCCTTCGAGTACCTGTCGGTCAACAAGATCAACCTCAACCTGCTGCGCAGCGAGCGGGTGCTGCACACCTACCAGTCCGGCTACGCGCACGAGGTGATCCGTGCGCTGGGTTGTCTGCGCACGCTGCCGCTGTCGGACTACACGCCGGCCAAGCCGGCGCCGGCCCCGGGCGAACCGGTCTTCGCGACCGCGGACAAGACGGACATCGCGCTGAACGCCAACCACAAGGTCGTCTACGACGTCGGCGCGATCGCGGCACGGCTGGAGGCCGAGAACGGCTGCAAGGTCCACCTGATCCGCGGCCTGACGCGCGCTCAGGTCTACGAGGCGCTGGGGCGCAGCCGGCTCTTCATCGACCTGGGCACCTTCCCCGGCAAGGACCGCCTGGCGCGCGAGGCGCTGATGCGCGACTGCTGCGTCTTCGCGCTGGACGTCGGCGCCGCCCGCGACTACGCGCTGCCCGGCGAGTGCTACTTCAAGCCGGACCAGGTCGACCAGGTCTTCGCCGGCGCGCACGAGCTGATGCGCAACTTCCCGCTCTACCTGGACCTGTCGCGGCCCGCCCAGCAGGCGGTCCAACGCGAGCGGATGATCTTCGAGCGCGAAGTCGCCGGGCTGGCGCACGCCTTCGGCGTCTGAGGCCCGCGGAGCCCGGCCGAGGCCGTTCGAGCCGGCGGCATCGGTGTTTTCGCTGATGCCCGCGCTCCCTCCCTGCGGATGTAGGTGATCCCCGCACACGCGATTCGGCGCCATGGCCATTGAGAAACGCCCGCCGAGCGCCGAAGATCACCCTGGGACCGACACCACGGGTTCCGCATCCATCAGGGGGATAACAAATGAACTTCTCAGGCCTCAAGGTCAAGACCAAGTTGTGGGCGGGTTTCGGCGTGATGGCGGTGATCGTCGCCGCCGTCTCCGGCGCGGCGCTGCACTGGCTGAACCAGTCGAGCTCGCGCGTCGAGAACTACCTGAGCGGCGTCGCCGCCCGGGAGCGGCTGGTGATCGCGGTGCAATCGGCGGCGAAGTCGCGGGCCATCGCGGCCCGCAACCTGGTGCTGGTCACGACGCCGGAGGACCGGACGAAGGAACTCGCCGCCGTCACGCAGTCGCATGAGGAGGTGAGCCGGTCGCTCGCGACCTTGAAGTCGCACCTGGCCGCCGCCACGGATGCAACCGCGCAGGATCGGACGCTGTTCGACAAGGTGGCGGCGATCGAGGAACAGTATGGCAAGGTCGCGTTGGCGATCGTCGGCCTGGCCAACGACGGCAAGCGCGACGACGCGGTCGCCAAGATGAACGCGGAATGCCGCCCGCTGCTGGCGGCGCTGCTGACCGCCACCGGCGATTTCATCCACTACGAGGATCAACGCTCCGCCGCCGAGACCCAGGAAGCAACCGAGCTGTTCACCAAGGGTCGCCTGCTGCTGATGACGACGGCGGTCCTCTCGGCCGCGGTGGCCGGCCTGCTGGGCTGGATGATCAGCCGCGCGGTGACGGCGCCGCTGAACCGCGCGATCAAGGTCGCGCAATCGGTGGCCGACGGCGACCTGCGCGACGAGATCCACGTCGACGGCCGCGACGAGCTCAGCCAGCTGCTGACGGCGCTGAAGGCCATGAGCGGCAACCTGTCGACGATGGTGACCCACGTGCGCCAGGCGGCGGACGGCATCGCCACCGCCTCCACGCAGATCGCCAGCGGCAACCACGACCTGTCCAGCCGCACCGAGACCCAGGCCAGCGCGCTGCAGGAGACGGCGTCCTCGATGGCCCAGATGACCGAGACGGTGCAGGTCAACGCCGAATCCTCGCGCAAGGCGACGGGGCTGGCGGGCGCCGCGGCGCAGGTCGCGGGCCAGGGCGGCGAGGTGGTGCATCGCGTGATGACCACGATGGAGGCCATCACCGGCTCCAGCAAGCGGATCGGCGACATCACCAGCGTGATCGACGGCATCGCGTTCCAGACCAACATCCTGGCGCTGAATGCGGCCGTCGAGGCGGCGCGCGCCGGCGAGCAGGGCCGCGGCTTCGCGGTCGTGGCCAGCGAGGTGCGGGCGCTGGCGCAGCGCAGCGCGCAGGCGGCCAAGGAGATCAAGACGCTGATCTCGGATTCGGTCGCGACGGTCGATGCCGGCGCGGTGCAGGTGCAGGAGGCCGGGCGCACGATGGACGAGGTGCTGACGCAGGTCCGCAAGGTCACCGATCTGATGGGCGAGATCAGCGCCTCCACCGACCAGCAGACGCATGGCATCGTGCAGGTCAACGAGGCGGTGGCGGCGATCGACCGCGGCACGCAGCAGAATGCGGCGCTGGTCGAGCAGAGCGCCGCCGCGGCGGAGAGCCTGCGCCAGCAGGCGATGGCGCTGACCGAGGCGATCTCGC
>CAMPJJ010000117.1 GCA_946886855.1 uncultured Roseateles sp.
CGCACCGAGCGACAGGCCGACGGCCGGCTCGAACATCGCTTCCCAGCGCTGCGCCTGGAAGGAAGCGTCACCGGCTTCGCGCGCCAGTTCGCCGAACTGCTCGCGGCTGCGGCGCACCAGGCCCAGCGCGCGCACGGTGCGCACGCCGGCGAGGCTGTCCTGCACCTGCTGGTTCAGCGTCGAGAAGCGCTTCAGCGAGTCGGCCGAGGCCACGTGGATCCGCGACGAGATGCGCCAGAACGCATAGGCCATGAGCGGGAAGGGCACCAGCGCGGCCAGGCCGAGTCGCCAGTCGACGCTGATGGTCATCATCCCCAGCACCAGGATCAGCGTCAGCGAGCCGTCGAAGGCGGCGAGCAGCGCTTCGCCGGCGGCCATCTCGATGGCGTCGACGTCGTTGGTCGCCAGCGCCATCAGGTCGCCGGTGCGCTGTGCGTGGAAGAACGCCGGGCCCTGGTTCGTCAGCTGCGCATACAGCCGCATGCGCAGTTGGCGACCAAGCTCGTAGGCGGTGCGGAACAGCGCCAGACGCCAGCCGACGCGCAGCAGGTAGATGGCGAGGCCGGCCAGCACCAGCAGGCCGAGCTGGCCGACCAGGTCCCAGCCGGCGAGGCGGTGCGCGACCAGCGCGTCGACGACGTGACCCACCTGGCGCGGGATCCAGACCGTCAGGACGGCGATGGTGCTGAGCATCAGCGCGCTGGCCGCGTAGGGCCGCCAATGGCCGCGGATATGGCCAAGGATCAGGCGTGAGAGGGTCGACGACATGGCGGCGCATTGTGCCCCCGACGTGGCCCCGCTTCGGGCGCCTGGCGTCGTTGCAAATCCTCGCCATAGCGCTGCTATGGCTCCGGTTTGCGCCTAGCCATGCATCCCGAATCGGAGCCTCGTCGGCAGCGCGCCGTTTGAAGCGATCAAGGAGATGACGAAGCCCGCGCGATCATGCCGATGCGGGCATGGACCAGGTCGGCGAGCACGCGCAGGCGCCGCTCGTCGAAATTGCCGCTCAGCGCGTAGGCCAGCTTGCCGTCGATCCAGAAGAGGCTGCGGGTCGTCTGGCCCGCCTCGACGCGGCGCATCAGGCGGAAGGCCACCGGGGCTTCGGGCGAGCTCGCGCCGGTGCTGACGTAGAGCGTGAAGCGCTCGCCGGCCTCGTTCTCGTACATGAACTGCGCGCGGGCCAGCGCCGCGCCGCTGGTGGCGCCGGCGGTCCTGCCCGCCGTGGCGTCGTCGCCCGCCGGCAGCAGCCGGCCGCCGACCAGTTTCCAGCCGTAGTCGCGCAGCACGGGCGCATACAGCGGCTGTCCGAGCCGCTTGCTCAGCCATTGCATCAGGTGATCGGCCTGGTCGGCGCCGACCTCCACGGGATGACGCTTCTCGGGCTGGTACACGGCGTGCGCGATGGCGGCGTCGCGGACGTATTCGGGGATGGACGGGTCGCGGCCGGCGGCGCGTGCGGCCGCCGCGGCGGCGGCCATCTCGGCGGCTTCCTTCTTGCCGTACCACCACGCATGACCGCCCCAGCCGCCGGCGACACCGGCGCCCAGGCCGACGGTCAGCAGCAGCGCCGCGGCCCAGGCGCGCGGCCAGCGCGGCGCATTCGCCGCGGGCGGACGCAAGGCGGTCGTGAGCGACGGGGGCACGGGCTCGTCGAGCCAGTCCCGGTGCAGCGCCTTGAGCGACTCGCGCTGCTCGCGCCAGCCCAGCACCTGCTGCGCGGCGCGCGGGTGGCTGAGCAGCCAGTCCGCGACCTGCGCGGCGCGTTCGGGGGGCAGTTGTCCGTCCACGTAGGCGTGGAGCGTGGCTTCGTCGATCTCGATGTCTGCTGGCGTCATGGTGCGGCGCTCATTTCACCACCCGCAGCGGCGTGCGGCCCGGCGCGGCGCCGTCCATCGACTGCCGCAGCCGTTCGCGGGCGCGGGACAGCCGCGACATCACCGTGCCCACCGGCACGTCCAGCACGCGGGCGGCATCCTGGTAGCTCAATTCCTCGACGCAGACCAGCAGCAGGATCTCGCGCGAGGCCGCCGGCAGCGCGGCCAGCGCCCGTTCCAGATCGAGCCGCAAGGCGACGCGCTGCTGCGGTTCCTCGATCGCCGGCTGCGGCGCGTCGTCCTCGTCCAGCGAATCGTGCAGCGCCTCGCGGGCGTCGCGCCGCTGGTTCAGGTAGAGGCGATGCATCAGCGTCAGCAGCCAGTTGCGCAGGGCATCCTGGCGCGTGGGACCGGGTTCGGCATGGAACAGCGCGCCCTTGCGGGCGGCGCGTTCCAGCGTGTCCTGCAGCAGGTCGTCCGCCCGCGCGTGGTCGCCGCACAGCAGCCGCGCGTGGCGGCGCAGGCGGGGAAGCAGCGGGAGCGCTTCGTCGAGGACCAGGGGCATGGGCGGGGCGGTCTGCCGGAGCTCGGCCTTTACGGCTTGGCCGTGTGCCAGACCTGATTGATGCCGTCGCCCGTCTTGTCGCCGGGCTTGGCGTCCTTGGCCCAGAAGTACAGCGGCTTGCCCTTGTAGGCCCACTGCTTGGAACCGTCGTCGCGGGTGATGATGGACCAGTCGCCGGAGACCTTGTCTTCGGCGCGGGCCATCAGCGGCGGCCAGTTGGTCGCGCAGCCGCCATTGCACACGCTCTTGCCGCTGCCGGCGGTGTCCTTGTCGAAGGTGTAGAGCGTCATGTCGTTCGGGCCGACCAGCGCGTCGCCCTTGGCGGTCGCGGGGGCCGTCTGCGCGGCGGCCAGGCCGGCGGCGGCCATCAGGACGGCGGCGGCGGTGAGCTTCAGGGTGATCTTCATGCAGGGTCTCCTGGTGGATGGGTACTGCTGAAACACGGTGGAGGGTCAGCTTATTCCATTCGCGAGACATTCCCTGGCATCAGCGAGCGCCTCAGGGGGGGGCCGCAGCGGGCGCACAGCGGGATTTGCTCGATGGCGATCCCGGCACTAGCCTGCGGATTCCCACCCAGCTGCCAGGAGATCCCGCATGACCGACCGCGCCCAGGCGCTTGCCGCCGAGCTGATCCGCAACTTCCATGAGGCCGAGCTCACCTCGTTCAAACGCGAGCCGCTGTACGAGTCGCGCTTCACGCGCCTGGCGCGCGGGACCGCCGCGCGCAAGCTCGGCGCGTCCTACGACATCGTCGAGCCCGGCAAGACGACCTGCCCGTACCACCTGCATTACGCGCAGGAGGAGATGTTCATCGTCCTCGAAGGCAGCGGCACGCTGCGTGTGGCCGGCGAGCGCCTGCCGATCAAGGCCGGCGATGTGATCTTCATCCCTGCCGGGCCCGAGTACCCGCACCACATCATCAACACCTCGGACGCGCCGTTGAAGTACCTCTCCGTCAGCACGATGGAGCAGCCGGAGATCTGCGTCTATCCGGACTCGAACAAGTTCATGGCGGAGCACGGCCCCGACAAGGCGACGCGTTCCTTCGAGGCCATCCGCAAGGTGGGCGAGGGCGACCTCGACTACTGGCGGGACGAGCCCTGACTCGCGCCGCATCAGGCGGCGGCGCCGGGGCCCCTCGAAGCGAACCCTGACCGAAGGGAAGACTGTGAGCGGCGAGGGGCCCCGGCGCTGCCGCCTGATGCCGCTCGGTCCCCAGCCGCTCGGTCCCGGGCCGCTCAGTACGTCCGCGAGCCCTTGAACTGCGCGTGCTGCCGGCGCTGCAGCGTCGTCTGCTTGCCCATCGCCTCGAAGGAGACGCGCGCGTGCGCGTCCATGATCGCGATGCCCAGCGCGTCGGCCGCGTCCTTGCCCGGTTCGCCGGGCAGCTTCAGCAGCCGCGCCACCATCGCCTGCACCTGCGCCTTCGCGGCGCCGCCGTGGCCGGTGATGGCCTTCTTCATCTGCACGGCGGTGTACTCCGACACGTGCAGGTCGCAGGACACCAGCGCCGTCAGCGCCGCGCCGCGCGCCTGCCCCAGCAGCAGCGTCGACTGCGGGTTCACGTTGACGAAGATGATCTCCACCGCCGCGCAGGTCGGCTGGTAACGCGACACCACCTCGCGGATGCCGTCGAAGAGGATCTTCAAGCGGCCCGGCAGGTCGCCGGTCGGCAGCGCGTTGGTCTTGATCGTGCCGCTGGCCACGTAGGCCAGCCGCGGCCCGTCCGCGTCGATGACGCCGAAGCCCGTCGTCTGCAGGCCGGGGTCGATGCCGAGGATGCGCATGCCGTCGACTCCTTGCGCGTCAGGTACCGGCGCGGAAGTACCACCGCACCGAATGGAAGAACACCGGCGCCGCGAAGCACATCACCGCGATGCGGTCCAGCAGGCCCACCGCGCCGGTGATCGCGCTGCGGTTGCCCCAGGCGTTGATGCCGGCGTCGCGCTTGAGCGCCTGCATCACGAACACGCCGAAGCTGCCGCAGCCCGCCGCGACGAACGCGGCGATGGCCGCCTGGCCCGCCTTGAACGGCGTGATCCAGTACAGCAGCGCGCCCGCCAGCGCCGCCGTGAACGCGCCGATCCACCAGGCCTTCATCGTGAAGGAGCGGCTGATGCGCCGCGCCACCGGCTTGGCGCGGAAGCGGCTGGTCGCCACCGCCTGCGCGACCTGTCCGCAGGCCACCACGGCCACCAGGAAGAACAGCAGGAAGGCGCCGCGGCCCTCGTACTTCGGGAACTCCAGCAGCAGCAGCGCCGGCGCGTGCGACAGGCCGTAGACGCAGACCATGATGCCCCACTGGATCTTCGAGTTGCGTTCGAGGAAACGTCCCGGATCGTCCGCCAGCGCGCTGGCCACCGGGATCGCCAGGAAACCGTAGACGGGGATCAGCACCGAGAACAGGTCGAAGTGGCGCGTGCCCACCAGCACGTACTGCAGCGGCAGGATCACGAAGAAGGCCATGATCAGCCCGCGATGGTCGGCACGGCGGGTGTGCAGCAGCGTGATGAACTCGCGGAAGGCCAGGAAGGAGAACACCGCGAACAGCAGCGTCGCGCCCACCGGCCCCGACACCCACGCGGCCCAGAACAGGCAGGCGCCGACCCAGACCATGTTGAGCTCGTGACGGAAGCGCGCCCAGCGCGCCTGCCAGGCGTCCTGCTCGTCGTCGGGTCGCTCGCGCAGCGACCACAGCACCGAGGCGATGCTCACCAGCAGCAGCGCGCCGAACAGCACCACGAACAGGAAGGCCACCTGCTCGCCGCTGTTCAAGGATTTGAGCCACCTCATTCCTTCCACCCTCCCGGACGCAGCGCCATCACGGCGGCACGCGCGCGCTCCAGGAAGGCGCGCTTGTCCTCGCCCGGCTCGATCCGGATCGGCGCGCCGAAGGTGACCGTGCACAGGATGGGCACCGGCACGATCTCGCCCTTGGGCATGACGCGCTGGACGTTGTCGATCCAGGTGGGGATGAGCTGCACGTCGGGGAACTGTTCGGACAGGTGGTAGAGGCCGGCCTTGAAGGCCTGCGGCGCGCCCTTGTTGGAGCGCGTGCCCTCCGGGAAGATGACCAGCGAGTCGCCGCCCTGCAGCGTGTCGACCAGCGGCTCGAGCGGATCCTCGTCGGGCGTGGCGCGGGTGCGGCTGACGTAGACCGCGTTGAACACCGCGCTCGTGAGCCAGGTCTTGAGCGCGGAGCTCGTCCAGTAGTCGCGCGCGGCGATCGGGCGGGTCCGCGCGCGCAGTTCGCCGGGCAGCGAGGCCCAGATCAGCACCCAGTCGAAGTGGCTCTGATGGTTGGCGAAGTAGATGCGTTGTTCGGACGTCGGAGGACAGCCTTTCCAATGCCCCTGCGCGCCGGTGATCAGGCGCGCCAGCCAGGACAGGAACAGGCCGGTGATTTCGGCAAGGACCATGGCGCCGGATTATCCCGGACCGCCGCGCACGATCGAGGGTTCCACTCAAGTGAGTTGGTTTCGTGAGAAATTGCACAAGAACTGGTCATGGTCTTCGGGTAGGGCTTGGCAAGAAACTGGGTACTTCACCGTTTTCCCAGTTCCCGAGCAAGCCGATGACGACGCCACTTCTTGACCCCGCCAAGACTCCGCCCCCGTCCACCACCGCCATGCCGCCCGGTGGAGCGCCTGCCTCCGGCGCGCACCGCGCGTCGCGAGCCCGCGATCTCGATGACGCCGTTCCGCCGGAAGGGGCGCACGGCGGAGACGATCCGGGCAGCTCGACCGGGACGGCACCGGGGACCGGGGAAGCCCGACTCGCGTCCGCGAGCGACTCGGGCAAGGTCGCCGACGCCGACGCCGACGCCGACGCCGACGCCGACGCCGACGCCGACGCCGACGCCAGCGCCAACTTCAATGCCGACGCGGATGCCGATGCGGCGGCGCATCAGGCGGACTCCTGCCGGCAGATCCGCGGCGACGGCACGGAGGAAGACTGCAACCAGTCCGCCGTGTGGCCCTGGCTGATCGCCGGCGCTGGCGTCCTGCTGGCCGGGGCTGCGGGCGCCAACGGCGGGAGCAGCGACAGCCACGCCGTCACCACTGCGGCACCGAATCCGCCGGCGCCGCCAGCGCCGGCACCGGGACCCGCACCGGCACCAGCACCGGAGCCACCCCCTCCGCCGCCGCTGCTCGCAGCGCCGCGGCTGTCCACCAGCACGGGCAAGGACACGATCGACGGCGCGGGCCACGTCGGAGTCACGCTCGTCGCGCCGGGGAGTTCCTGGGTCTATCGCATGGACGGCGACACCGCCTGGCATGCCGGACAAGGCGACGGCATCGACGCCGGCACCCTGAGCCGCGGCGTCCACGCGGTGATGGTTGCGCAGGTCGACGACCAGGGCCGGCCCGGCGAGGTCGCCACGCTGGCAGTGCGGGTGCATGACGACGTGCTCGCGCCGGGGCTGACGCTGGCGCATGACAACGGCAGCTCGTCGACCGACGGGCTGACCAACGACGGGACGATCACTGTCTCCGGCCTGGCGGCGGGCGCGACCTGGTTCTATCGGGTGAACGATCCGGTGAACGGCACGACCGGTTGGACCCAGGGGAAGGACGGCCAAGTGCCGGCCAACGTGCTCGTCGCGGGCCAGAACAGGATCGAGGCCTACCAGGTCGACGCCGGCGGCGAGCGCAGTCCATTGACCAGCCTGACCGTGACGCTGGACCTGACGCCGCCGGAGGTTCCGCTGCTGCAGACCAGCAACGGCACCGACCTGCTGAACGCCAAGGACTTCATCAACGTCTCCGGCATCGAGGGCGGCGCCAGCTGGAAGTTCCGCGTGAACGGGCAGGGCGACTGGATCGAGGGGCGCGACGGACGCATTCCCGCGGCTGCGCTGGCCGATGGCGAGAACCACGTCGAGGTCGTGCAGGTCGATGCGGCGGGCAATGCGGGCGCCGCAGCCACGCTGACGGTCCGGCAGGATCTCGATGCGCCGGATCCGCTGCAGGCGCACGTGGACGGCGGGCAGGGCAACCTCATGTCCCTGCAGGGCACTATCGCCATCGACAACCTCGAGGACGGCGCGACCTGGAAGTACCGCATCAACGGCGAGAGCGACTGGCATGTGGGCAGCGGTTCGCAGCTGCCGGCGCCCTATCTGCTGGAAGGCCGCAACGACGTGACCTTGATGCAGACGGACAGTACCGGCCACGACAGCGCCGCGACGTCGATCACCGTCACGCGTGACAGCCTTGCCCCCGATCGCCCCGACCTGGTGACCAGCAACGGGCTGCCTTTGATCAACGCGCAGGGCAGCCTGCTGATCCATCGGCTGGAAGATGCCGCGACGTGGGAGTACCGGATCGACGGCGGCGATTGGCGAGCGGGGAAGGGCGACATGCTGGCGTCTGCCGCATTGCACGAAGGCAGCCAGACCGTCGATGTGCGCCAGAGCGATCTGGCCGGCAACGTGAGCGAAATCGATTCGATCGACGTGACGCTGGATTCCACGCCGCCGGACGCCGCGTTGTCAGCGGCGCGAACGCGGGATGGCGCGCTGGCGCCGAACCATCTGATCAACGCCACCGGCTATGTGTCGATCGACAACCTGGAGCAGGACGCCACCTGGGAATACAAGGTGAACGGCGATGACCACTGGCGCCATGGCGGCGGGCATCAGCTGTCGTCGCGGGTGCTGGACGAGGGCGGGAACACGGTCCAGATCCGCCAGGTGGACGCGGCCGGCAACGCCGGTGAGGCGACGACGATGCTGGTGGACCTGGATGCCACCGCGCCCGACACGCTGACCCTGACGTCTTCCACCGGAAGTTGGCTCATGAACTACAGTGGATACATTCAGATCGGGCATGTGGAGCCGGATGCCCAGCTCACGGTCAAGATCGATGGCCGGGTCATTCAACCGGGCGGTTCGCCAGGAAATGTCCAGTTCCAGGCCGCGGCGCAATCCGGTGAGGGCGCACATGCCGTCGAGGCCTACGTCACCGATGCAGCCGGCAATGTCAGCCGCTCCGCCGTTGCTTCTTACACCGTGGACACGACTTCGCCCGATGCGCCATTTCTGTACATGAGCAGCAAACGGATCTACACCTCGGCGGACTATGTTGATGTGCTCAAGCTGGAGGCGGGCGCGAGGTGGTGGTACAGCGTGGACCGCTCCGGCAATTGGATTGAAGGCACGGACGCCAGGATTCCGGGGAGCGCCTTTGTGAACGCGCCCGACTCCAGCCATAGCCATGTGGTGCAAGCTTATCAAGTGGATCTGGCTGGCAATAAAAGCGTCACCGGTACGATCGCCCTCTGGTCTGACGTCGCCCCCCCGGCCGGTATCTGACGCTGGCGCGTCAATGCGCTGAGGTCGTACCGCGGTGACAACGAACCGACCTGAGCATGGCGCGCTCACTGTGCGGCGATCAGGACAGCCGCCTTCTCCGCGATCGCCACCACCGGCGCATTCGTGTTGCCGCTGACGACGCTGGGCATGATCGAGGCGTCCACGACGCGCAGTCCGTCGATGCCGTGCACGCGCAAGCGGTCATCCACGACCGCCTGCGCGTCATGGCCCATGCGGCAGGTGCCGACCGGGTGATAGACCGTGTCGACGCGCCGGCGCAGCAGCGCTTCGATGTCGGCGTCCGTGTCGACGCCGGCGCTCCACAGCTCCCTTGTCCAGAACGCCTTCATTGCGGGCGCGCGCATCAGGTCGCGCGTGAGCTTGTAGCCCTCGATCAGCTCCCTCACGTCTTCGGCCTCCTGAAGGAACCCCGGATCGATCCGCGGCGCGGCCAGCGGATCGGCGCTGGCGAGCGTCAGCGCGCCACGGCTGCGCGGGCGCAGCAGGCACACATGACACGACAGGCCGTGACCCATCCGCAGCTTGCGCGCGTGGTCCTCGACGAGCGCGACGACCAGGTGCAGCTGCACGTTCGGCGCGGGCAGGTCCGGCCGTGTCGACAGGAACCCGCCGCACTCGGCGAAGTTGCTGGTGACGAGGCCGCGTCGCTCGCGCCGATAGCGCTGGACCTGCCCGATGAAGCGGGCGCTCCCGCGCGCGGAAATGCCGGCGAGGTCGAGGCGATCCGAGGCATAGCCGAAGACGAAGTCCGGATGGTCGTGGAGATTGCGGCCGACGCCGGGCAGGTGGTGCCGCACTGCGATGCCGTGCGCCTGCAGCAGCGCGCCGTCACCGATGCCGGACAGCATCAGGAGTTGCGGCGATTGAAGCGCCCCCGCGCAAACGAGGACCTCGCGCGCCGCCCGCACCGTCCGCCGACGGCCGCCTTGTTGCACGTCGACGCCGACGGCACGTCGGCCCTCCAGCACGAGCGACAAGGCCCGCACGCCCGTCTCCACACGCAGGTTGGCGCGGCGGCCCAGCTGCGGTTGCAGATACCCGCGCGCGACGCTCCAGCGCTCGCCTTGGTGCTGGGTGACCTGGTAGACGCCCAGTCCTGCCATGTCCGCGCCGTTGAAATCATCGAGGACCGGGTGACCCGACGCCCGCGCCGCGGCGCGCCATGCGTCGTGGATCGGCGAGTCGGTGCGCAGATCGCCGACGCGCAGCGGGCCGTCCTGCCCGTGCCAGGGCGCGCCGAAACGCTCGTTGCCTTCCGCCTTGATGAAGAAGGGCAGCAGATCCTCGTAGCCCCAGCCGGCGTTGCCCGCAGCGGCCCAGGCGTCGTAGTCGCTCCGGTGCCCGCGCGTGTAGACCATCGCGTTGATCGCCGACGATCCGCCCAGCGCCTTGCCGCGCGGCTGGTAGCCGCGCCGGCCGCCCAGGCCGGGCTGAGGCTCGGTCTCGAAGCCCCAGTTGTTGATCTTCGCGGCGACCTGCAGCGCGCCGGCGAAGGGCGTCGTCGTGACCCAGCCGTCGCCGCGCCCGCCGGCTTCGAGCAGCAGCACGCGACAGGCCGGGTCTTCGCTGAGCCGGCTCGCGAGCACCGCGCCTGCGGAGCCACCGCCGACGATGACGACGTCGGCGTCCAGGCGGTCCGTCGCGCTCATGCGATCTTCTTCAGCAGGCCGAGCAGGCGGTCGAAGGTCGCGCCGTACGGCGGATGGAACAGCTTGGTGCCGGCGAAGCGCGATTGCAGGAACACCGGCTTGAGCTTGCTGAAGGTGTTGAAGCCCCAGACCCCGTGGTACGACCCCATGCCGCTGGCGCCGACGCCGCCGAAGGGCTGCTCCTCCTGGCCGAGGTGCCAGATGCAGTCGTTGACCGTGACGCCGCCCGCATGCGTGCGGGCCAGCACGTCGTCGCGCGCGGCCCGGTCCTCGCCGAACCAGTACAGCGCCAGCGGCCGATCGCCCGCGTTCACATGCGCGATCGCCTCGGACGGATGGCCGTAGGGCACGATGGGCAGCAGCGGGCCGAAGATCTCCTCGCGCATCACCGCCATCTCGGGCGAGGTGTCGAGCAGCAGGGTCGGGACGAGGCGACGATCCCCCGGCTCGTCCTCGTGCGTGGGACGCAGCGTCGCGCCGCGGGCGCGCGCGTCGTCGAGCAGGCCCCTCAGGCGTGCGTGATGGCGCGGGCTGACGATGGCGGTGTAGTCCGGATTGCCGGCGATGCGCGGGTAGAGCCGGCGCACGGCGGCGACGATCGCCTCCGTCAGCGGCTGCACCAGTTCCTGCGGCGCGAGCACATAGTCCGGCGCGACGCAGGTCTGGCCGGCGTTCAGCAGCTTGCCGAAGGCGATGCGCTCGGCGGTGCGGGCGATGTCGGCGCTGCGGTCGACGATGGCGGGCGACTTTCCGCCGAGCTCCAGCGTGACCGGTGTCAGGTGTTGCGCGGCGGCCTGCGCGACCACGCGACCCACCGGCGTCGAGCCGGTGAAGAACAGGTGGTCGAAGGGCAGTTGGGTGAAGACCTTGCCCACTTCCGCATCGCCGGTGACGACGGTCATCTCGTCAGGGGCGAAATGCTGGGCCACGAGCCGGGCCATCAGGTCCGACGTGGCGGGCGTGAGTTCGGACGGCTTGATCATCACGCGGTTGCCGGCGGCCAGCGCCGCCAGTGCGGGCGCCATCGCGAGGTAGTACGGATAGTTCCACGGCGAGACGATGCCGACCACGCCCAGCGGCTGCGGCATCAGCCGGTTGCCCGCGGGCAGGAAGTGCAGGGCGGTCGGGGCGCGCTTGACGGCCATCCAGCGCTTGAGGTGCCGCATCGCGTGGCGGGCGCCGGACTGGACGGTGAAGAGATCGGCCAGCAGGCTTTCGTGCCGCGAGCGGTGGCCGAAGTCGCGGGACATCGCGTCCGCGAGCGCCTCCGCATGGTCGGCCGTCATCCGCAGCAGCCGGGCGAGCCGGTCGCGGCGCTGCGCCTCGGTCGGCATCCGCTCGCGATCGAACGCGGCGCGCTGCTGCTCCAACACAAGATGCAGGCGCTCGTGCAGGGCTTGGTCCATGGGGTGTCTCCGTTGTTGCTCTTGTGGAGACGAAGGCTATGCGCATTCGTGCGGCGGGCCAAGCGCGAGGACCCTGGACTAGAGAGGCCCGACTAGGCGCAGCCAGGTCGCACTGGCATGCGGGTGCGCAAACGAAAAAGCCCGGTCGGAGCCGGGCTTTCGAGGCGACGAGGCCGTCCGCTCAGAAGCGGTAGCCGACGCTCAGCGTCACGCCGGTGACCGTGGTCGAGTCCTTGTCGAAATAGGACATGTAGTCGACCGCGCCGTACACCTGCTTGTTGAAGTTGTACTTGGCGCCCAGGCCCCACGAGAAGCTGCTGTCGCTGCCCGAGCTCGAGCCGAGGCTCGACGAGAGCTTGACCTTGGAATCGGCGTAGCCCAGGCGGCCAAACACTTCGAATTCAGGGGTCAGCGAGTACTTCGGCACCACGTAGAGGCCGTAGCTGCGGGAGATCTTGGCCTTCACGCCTTGCGTGGTGTCATCCGACACGCCGCCGGCCAGCATGCCTTCGAGGGCGACGTTGGGGTGCAGGTCCCAGCCGACGATGCCGCGGATGGCGCCCGGCTTGAACGACACGTTGAAGAAATCGTCCTTGACCTTGACGAAGGTGTAGCCCAGTTCGCCGTACACGCCGTTCTGCGCTTGGGGGGTCGATTGGGCTTGGGCGGCGCCGGCGGCCAGCAGGGCGGCGGCGACGATGAGGGAGATCTTGCTCATTGGAATACTTCTCTCGAAAAAAAGCACCTCAGCGGTGCGGCCCGAAAGGTAGCAATGAGCGGCCAGGAAGCGCCGTGAAAGAGGTCACATCCCTGTAAAAAAGTGCGATAGGAGTGGCGGGCGTGCGACGTTCGACCCGTCGGGCCACCCCTGTGGGTGGGAGTTACCAGGCGAGAGCAGCACAAGTGTTGACGCCGCCTTGACGCGGCCTTGGCGCGCGGGAGGGGCGGTGCCAGCCGACACCGCCCCGGGGATCAATGACGGAAGTGGCGCACGCCCGTCAGCACCATCGCGATGCCGCGCTCATTGGCCGCGGCGATGACTTCCTCGTCGCGCATCGAGCCGCCCGGCTGGATGACGCAGGAGGCGCCGGCGTCGGCCAGCACGTCCAGGCCGTCGCGGAACGGGAAGAAGGCGTCGCTCGCCACGGCCGAGCCGGTCAGCGACAGGCCGGCGTTCTCGGCCTTGATCGAGGCGATGCGCGCCGAGTCGATGCGGCTCATCTGGCCGGCGCCGACGCCCAGCGTCATGCCGCCGCCGCAGAAGACGATGGCATTGCTCTTCACGTACTGCGCGACGGTCCACGCGAACATCAGGTCGTCGAGCTGCTGCGCGGTCGGCTGCAGCGTGGTGACGACCTTCAGGTCGGCCTTGGTCAGGAAGTGGTTGTCGGCCGTCTGCACCAGCAGGCCCGAGCCGACGCGCTTGACGTCCTGCGCGTTGCGGCCCTGGTCCCACGGACGAGCGCCGCCCGGCGGCAGCGCGATCTCGAGCAGGCGCACGTTGACCTTGCCCTTGAAGACCTCGCGCGCCTCGGCGCTGAAGGACGGCGCCATCAGCACCTCGACGAACTGCTTGGACACCAGTTCCGCGGCGGCGCGATCGACCTCGCGGTTGAACGCGATGATGCCGCCGAAGGCGCTGGTCGGATCGGTCTTGAAGGCCTTCGCATAGGCGTCGGCCGCGGTCGCCGCGACGGCCACGCCGCAGGGGTTCGCATGCTTGATGATCACGCAGGCCGGCGCGTCGAAGCTCTTCACGCATTCCCACGCGGCGTCCGCGTCGGCAATGTTGTTGTAGCTCAGCTCCTTGCCCTGCAGCTGCCTGCCGGTCACCAGCGAGCCGGGCGCCGGATGCAGGTCGCGGTAGAGCGCGGCGGTCTGGTGCGAGTTCTCGCCGTAGCGCAGGTCCTGCACCTTGATGAAGCTGCTGTTCATCTGCGCCGGGTACTCGGACAGGCTGCCGTCCTCCAGGCGCGCGCTCAGGTAGTTGCTGATCGCGGCGTCGTACTGGGCGATGCGGTTGAACGCGGCCACGGAGGCGGCGAAGCGCGTCCTGTCGCTGGTCTTGCCCTGCGCCTTCAGCTCCTCGAGCACCTGCGCGTACTGCGACGCGTCGGTCAGCACCGTCACGTCCTTCCAGTTCTTGGCCGCGCTGCGGACCATCGCCGGGCCGCCGATGTCGATGTTCTCGATCGCGTCCTCGAGCGTGCAGCCGGGCTTGGCGACGGTGGCCTCGAAGGGGTACAGGTTGACCGCCAGGATGTCGATCGTGTCGATGCCGTGCTGCTCGATCGCGGCGACGTGCTCGGGCAGGTCGCGACGGGCCAGCAGGCCGCCGTGGATCTTCGGATGCAGCGTCTTCACGCGGCCGTCCAGCATCTCCGGGAAGCCGGTGTGCTGCGCGACTTCCGTCACCGGCAGGCCGGCGTCGGCCAGCAGCTTGGCGGTGCCGCCGGTGGACAGCAGACGCACGTCCAGCGCATGCAGCGCCTTCGCGAAGTCGACGATGCCGGTCTTGTCGGAGACCGAGATCAGGGCGGTGAGTTGGGCCATGAACATTCCTTCGAAGCGGGGATTCGTATGACCAAGCGCAGCGCGGAGAACCGGCTTGGCCGGGCTCCTGCGCTCGCCCCGCGAGGGGCCGGCGGAGCCGGTAGGGGGACTAGATCAGCTTGTGCTCGACCAGTTTGCGGCGCAGCGTGTTTCTGTTGATGCCCAGCCACTCGGCGGCCTTGCTCTGGTTGCCGTCGCTGTGCTGCATCACCACTTCCAGCAGCGGTTTCTCGACCAGCCGGATCAGCATCTCGTGCATCGAGTGCGGGACTTCACCGCCGAGGTCCCGGAAGTAGACCTCCAGGTTTTCGCGCACGCAGGAGTCGATCGGTTTTGGCGTCATGCCGTCAGCCTTCTTTCTTGATCTTGGTGTTGTTCTTCGTTCGCGGCCACGGCGACGACATCGGCGGCATCGACGCTGTCGTCGAGGCGCGCGCCGGCGGCCGGCAGGTAGGGCAGCCGGTCATGAGCGTCCGCCAGCGCGTCCAGCCAGTCCGTCAGCGCGCGGACCTGGTCGTCGCAACGCTCGAGGGTGTTCATGCGGCGGCGGAAGTCCTCGCCGCCGGGCAGCGCCCGCACGGCCCAGCCGATGTGCTTGCGCGCGCTGCGCATGCCGGTGAGTTCGCCGTACAACGCGTAGTGGTCGTGCAGGTGCTCGATCAGCCAGCCCTTGGCCTCGGCGACGCGCGGCGCCGGCTGCTCCTCGCCGGTGGCCAGGAAGTGCGCGATCTCCGCGAAGATCCACGGCCGGCCCTGCGCCGCGCGGCCGATCATGATCGCGTCCGCGCCGGTCGCGGCCAGCACCTCGCGGGCCTTCCGCGGCGTGTCGATGTCGCCGTTGGCGACGACGGGAATGCGCAGCGCGGCCTTCACCGCGGCGATGGTGTCGTACTCGGCGCGGCCGCTGTAGCCCTGCTCGCGCGTGCGGCCATGCACGGTGACCATCGAGACGCCCGCGGACTCCGCCGCGCGCGCCAACGCGACCGCGTTCTTCTCCGCCTGGCACCAGCCGGTGCGCATCTTCAGCGTGACCGGCACGCCGCGCGGCGCGCAGGCGGCCACCACGGCCTCGACGATCTCCAGCGCCAGCGCCTCGT
>CAMPJJ010000118.1 GCA_946886855.1 uncultured Roseateles sp.
CTCGATCAGCTCCCCGATCGCGCGCGCGCTGATCGGGGAGCTGATCGAGATCAGGCCCTGCTTCAGATCGGCTTCGTCATCGCCGACGATCTGGTAGGTGACCTCGTTGCCGGACTCTTCCTCTTCCAGGTCCACCGTCGTGCCGAACACGACCTTGCCGCCGGCATTCACCGACGACGGATCGATCACCTGCGCCGACGACAGCTTGCCTTCGATCTCCAGGATGCGGCCCTCGATGAAGCCCTGCTTGTCCTTGGCGGCCTCGTACTCGGCGTTCTCCGACAGGTCGCCTTGCGCGCGGGCTTCGGAGATCGCGTTGATCACGGCGTGCCGCTCGACCGTCTTCAGCCGATGCAGTTCTTCCTTGAGCTTCTCAGCGCCGCGCTTGGTCAATGGAATCGTCGTGGCCATGTCTCTAGAACCTTGAGTAACAAAACAAACCGCCGCTGCCGCTCAGGATCGCTGAGCAGCGGCGGCGGAATGGGATGGAGCCAGTTTAATGCAGTTCCGCGTGCAGTTCCTGCAGCGATTGCACCAGCAGGCCGTCCTTGTGCTTCATGCCTTCGACGGCGGCCTCGCAGCCGGCCATCGTCGTGTAGTAGGTCACCCGGTTGGCCAGCGCCGCCTGACGGATGTGGCGGCTGTCGGCGATCGCCGTGCGGGTCTCGTCGACGGTCGTGAACACCAGTTGGATGTCGCCGCCCTTGATCATGTCGACGATGTGCGGGCGGCCGTCCTTGACCTTGTTGACCACGCGCACCGGCACCCCGGCCGCCTCGATGGCCGCGGCCGTGCCCTTGGTGGCCACCACGCCGAAGCCCAGCGCCGCCAGATGACGCGCCAAGGCCACGGCACGGTCCTTGTCGTTGTTCTTGACGGTGATCAGGACGTTGCCCTGGCGCGGCAGGCGCGAGCCCGCGCCCAGCTGGCTCTTCAGCATCGCTTCGCCGAAGGTCCGCCCAGCCCCCATCACTTCGCCGGTCGAACGCATTTCCGGGCTGAGAATGGGATCCACGCCGGGGAACTTGTTGAACGGGAAGACGGCTTCCTTGACGCTGAAATACGGCGGCTGGATCTCGACCGGCGGCTTGCCGCCGGCGGCCTTCTGATCCTTGAGCTTGACGCCGGCCATGCAGCGCGCGGCGATCTTGGCCAGCGGCTGGCTGGTCGCCTTGGACACGAACGGCACCGTGCGGGACGCGCGCGGGTTCACCTCGAGCACGTAGACCGTGTTCTCGGACAGGCCCTTGGTGACGTCGCCCTGGATCGCGAACTGCACGTTCATCAGGCCGACGACCTTCAGCGCCTTCGCCATCTCCGCGGTCTGGCGGCGCAGTTCGTCCTGCAGCTCCTTGGACAGCGTGTACGGCGGCAGCGAGCAGGCCGAGTCGCCCGAGTGGATGCCGGCCGCCTCGATGTGCTCCATGATGCCGCCCATCATCGTGTCGGTGCCGTCGCAGATGCAGTCGACGTCGACCTCGACCGCGTCCTCCAGGAAGCGGTCCAGCAGCACCGGCGACTTCTCGCTGACGCGCACGGCCTCGCGCATGTAGCGCTCCAGGTCCTTGTCGCCGTGGACGATCTCCATCGCGCGGCCGCCCAGCACGTAGCTGGGACGCACGACCAGCGGGTAGCCGATCTCGTTGGCCAGCGCGACGGCCTGGTCTTCGTTGCGCGCCGTGCGGTTGGGCGGCTGCTTCAGGCCCAGTTCATGCAGCAGCTTCTGGAAGCGCTCGCGGTCCTCGGCCATGTCGATCGAGTCCGGCGAGGTCCCGATGATGGGCACGCCGTTGGCCTCGAGGTCCAGCGCCAGCTTCAGCGGCGTCTGGCCGCCGTACTGCACGATCACGCCGACCGGCTTTTCCTTGGCCACGATCTCCAGCACGTCCTCGAGCGTCACCGGCTCGAAGTACAGGCGGTCGGAGGTGTCGTAGTCGGTCGAGACCGTCTCCGGATTGCAGTTGACCATGATGGTCTCGTAGCCGTCCTCGCGCATCGCGAGGGCCGCATGGACGCAGCAGTAGTCGAACTCGATGCCCTGGCCGATGCGGTTCGGACCGCCGCCCAGCACCATGATCTTCTTCTTGTCGGTCGGGTTGGCCTCGCACTCCTCGTCGTACGTGGAGTACATGTAGGCCGTCTGGGTCGCGAACTCGGCGGCGCAGGTGTCGACACGCTTGTAGACCGGGCGCACGTTCAGCGCGTGACGCGTCTTGCGCACCTCGTGCTGGTTGGTGCCCAGCAGCTTGGCCAGGCGCTTGTCCGAGAAGCCCTTCTTCTTCAGCAGGCGCAGTTCGTCGACGCTGAGCGACGCCAGCGTGCGGCCGGCCAGCGACAGCTCGATCTTGATCAGCTGCTCGATCTGGGCGAGGAACCACGGATCGATCTTCGTTTCCTCGAAGACCTCGTCCAGCGTCATGCCGATGCGGAAGGCGTCGCCCAGGAACAGGATGCGCGACGGACCGGGCTCGCCGATCTCCTGCACGATCTCCTCGCGGTCGGTGCTGATCTCGGACAGGCCGTCGATGCCGGTCTCCAGGCCGCGCAGCGCCTTCTGGAACGATTCCTGGAAGTTGCGGCCCATGGCCATCACTTCGCCGACCGACTTCATCTGCGTCGTCAGGCGCGAGTCGGCCATCGGGAACTTCTCGAAGGCGAAACGCGGGATCTTGGTGACGACGTAGTCGATGCTGGGCTCGAACGAGGCCGGCGTGATGCCGCCGGTGATGTCGTTCTTGAGCTCGTCGAGCGTGTAGCCGACGGCCAGCTTCGCGGCGATCTTGGCGATCGGGAAGCCGGTGGCCTTGGAGGCCAGCGCCGACGAGCGCGACACGCGCGGGTTCATCTCGATCACCACCATGCGGCCGTCGACCGGGTTGATCGAGAACTGCACGTTGGAGCCGCCGGTGTCGACGCCGATCTCGCGCAGGATCGCGATCGAGGCGTTGCGCAGCAGCTGGTATTCCTTGTCGGTCAGGGTCTGCGCCGGGGCCACGGTGATCGAGTCGCCGGTGTGGATGCCCATCGGGTCCAGGTTCTCGATCGAGCACACGATGATGCAGTTGTCCGCCTTGTCGCGGACCACTTCCATCTCGTATTCCTTCCAGCCGATCAGCGACTCCTCGATGAGCAGCTCGTTCGTCGGCGAGAGGTCGAGGCCGCGCTTGCAGATCTCCTCGAACTCTTCCGGGTTGTAGGCGATGCCGCCGCCGGTGCCGCCCAGCGTGAAGCTGGGGCGGATCACCATCGGGAAGCCGTCGCCGCCGATCTCGGCGTGGATGCGCTTCTGCACAGCCCACGCCTCTTCCAGCGAATGCGCGATGCCCGAGCGGGCCGAGCCCAGCCCGATCTTGGTCATCGCGTCCTTGAACTTCAGACGGTCCTCGGCCTTCTCGATGGCGTGCTCGTTGGCGCCGATCATCTCGACCTGGTACTTGTCCAGCACGCCGTGCTTGTGCAGGTCCAGCGCGCAGTTCAGCGCGGTCTGGCCGCCCATCGTCGGCAGGATCGCGTCGGGACGCTCCTTGGCGATGATCTTCTCGACCACCTGCCAGGTGATCGGCTCGATGTAGGTGACGTCCGCGGTGTCCGGGTCCGTCATGATGGTCGCCGGGTTGCTGTTCACCAGGATGACCTTGTAGCCCTCCTCGCGCAACGCCTTGCAGGCCTGGGCGCCCGAGTAGTCGAACTCGCAGGCCTGACCGATGATGATCGGGCCGGCGCCGATGATGAGGATGCTTTTGATATCAGAACGCTTGGGCATGAGTCGTCTCCCTCTTCATCAGGCCTTGGACATCAGACCGATGAAGCGGTCGAACAGATACGAAATGTCGTGCGGGCCGGGGCTCGCTTCCGGGTGGCCCTGGAAGCAGAACGCGGGCTTGTCGGTGCGGGCCAGGCCTTGCAGCGTGCCGTCGAACAGGCTCACGTGCGTGGCGCGCAGGTTGGACGGCAGCGTGTCGGGATCGACCGCGAAACCGTGGTTCTGGCTGGTGATGCTGACGCGGCCGTTGTCGAGGTCCTTCACCGGGTGGTTCGCGCCGTGGTGGCCGAACTTCATCTTGAAGGTCTTCGCGCCGGAGGCCAGCGCCATGATCTGATGGCCCAGGCAGATGCCGAAGGTCGGGATACCGGCCTCGATCAGCTGCGCGGTGGCCTTGATCGCGTAGTCGCAAGGCTCCGGATCGCCGGGGCCGTTGGACAGGAACACGCCGTCCGGCTCGAGGTCGAAGACCGCCGAGGCCGGCGTCTGCGCCGGCACCACGGTGATGCGGCAACCGCGCGAAGCCAGCATGCGCAGGATGTTGCTCTTGACGCCGAAGTCGTAGGCGACGACGTGGAACTTGGGCGAGGACTGCTGGCCGTAGCCCTTGCCGAGCGTCCACTCGGTCTGGGTCCAGACTTCGCGCTCGGTGCGGCTGACGACCTTCGCCAGGTCCAGGCCCGCCATGCTGGGCGCACCCTTGGCCAGAGCGACCGCCTCGTCGATGTTCGCCTGGGTGATCTGCTCGCCGGCGTTCAACGCCAGGATGCAACCGTTCTGGGCGCCCTTCTCGCGCAGCACGCGCGTCAGGCGGCGAGTGTCCAGATCGGCGATGGCGACGGTGCCCTCGTCCTTCAGGTACTGGCGCAGCGTGCGGCCCTTGCGGAAGTTCGAGTCGAGGACCGGCGCCTCCTTGATGATCAGGCCTGCGGCAAAGATCTTCGACGCCTCGACGTCCTCGTCATTGACGCCATAGTTGCCGATGTGCGGATACGTCAGGGTGACGATCTGGCGGCAGTAGCTGGGGTCGGTGAGGATTTCTTGGTAGCCGGTGAGCGCGGTGTTGAACACCACCTCACCAACGGTCCGGCCGGCGGCGCCGAGCGCGGAACCCTTGAAGACCGTGCCGTCTGCCAGGGCAAGAATCGCGGGGGGAGCGGAAAGCAGATCGGGCAGCACGGGAAACTCCGTTGTTGTGCGCGCGCCCGGCTCTGCTTCAGGGCCCTGGATTCGCCGCCGGCACGCGCCATGGACGGCTGGCGCGCGGGTGCGACCGGGTCTCCTGGGAGGGAGTCGATCCGAGTGGGATCCGATGCGATCGGGGGTGAAGTTTGCGGGACGCGGTAGGTTGCGGGTAAACCTGACGAGTATAACCCGCCAGGGTATTCACGGAGAAGATTTGCGCAAACGGGACCCTGGCCCGTCACGCATGTGCGCTCATCCGAGCGCCGCGATGCCGGCCTTGGCGACCTGCGCATCTTCATTGGACTTCACGCCGCTGACGCCGACGGCGCCGACGCAGAAACCTTCGGCCATCACCGGCACGCCGCCTTCCAGCATGCCGTCCAGCGGCACGCTGAGGAAGGCGTTGCGGCCGTTGTTGACGATGTCCTCGTAGACCTTGGATTCGCGACGACCCAGCGCGGCCGTCCTGGCCTTGGCGGGCGCGATCACGGCCGAGGTGGCCGCCGCGTTGTCCAGGCGTTGCAGCCACAGCAGATGGCCGCCGTCGTCGACGATGGCGATGGTCACCGCCCAGTTGTTCTTGAGCGCCTCGGCTTCCGCGGCGGCGGCGATGCGCTTGACGTCGTCCAGGGTCAGGAAGGGCTTCTGTTTCATCTGCGGCCTCGTCGGGATCATTGAAGGAAAGGCGATCACTTTAACGAAGCCTTAAGGCCCGCGCCTACAATCGACAGCAACTCTCACTTCATGGGGCGCACGCACATGAACGACCGCATCATCGATCTCAACACCGGTGGCTACGGCTCCTCGCTGTCCGCCGACCGTCAGCGCGTCCTGCGCAACACCTACGCGCTGCTGGCGCTGTCGCTGATCCCGACCGTGCTCGGCGCCTGGATCGGCGTGAGCACCGGGATCCTCGCCGCCATGGGCAACGGCGCGAGCATGATCCTGTTCTTCGTGGGCGCGTTCGGCCTGATGTTCCTGGTCGAGAAGACCAAGAACTCCGCCGCCGGCGTCGCCTCGCTGCTGGCCTTCACCTTCTTCATGGGCCTGATGCTGTCGCGCCTGCTGGCCGCGATCCTGGGCTTCAAGAACGGCGGCACGCTGATCATGACGGCCTTCGGCGGCACCGCCGGCATCTTCTTCGCGATGGCCTCGCTCGCGACCGTCGTCAAGCGCGACCTGTCCGGCCTGCAGAAGTTCCTGTTCGTCGGCGCCGTGATCGCGATGATCGCCGGCATCGCCAACGTCTTCCTGCAGTCCACCGGCGTCCACCTGGCGCTGCTGGTCGCCGTGCTGGGCATCTTCTCGGCCTTCATGCTGGTGGACGTCAAGCGCGTGATCGACGGCGGCGAGACCAACTACATCAGCGCGACGCTCAACATCTACCTCGACCTCTACAACGTGTTCACCGCGCTGCTGCAGCTGCTGGGCATCTTCGGCGGTGACCGCGACTGAGCGTCCGGGCCATTCCCACCGAGCTCCAACGAGCTTTCATGAGCTCCAACGACAACGCCTCGGTTTCCCGAGGCGTTTTTCATTGCGCGAGCACAGCGCGCGCGCGGACACGGCATCCGGCCGTGCGTCGGACTCAATGCCCGGTCTTGCCTTGCGCCTTGTCCAGTTCAGGCTGCGCGCTCGACGCCTCCTCGGCGGCACCCGCCTCATCCGGACGGTGTGTCACCACAGGCTTGATCGCCCCGGTGCCAATGAAGCGCGCGTACTCGCTGCGAGGCATGAGGGCGCTCAGCCGCGAATCGCCCTCCTCCCAGCCCAGGGTCACGTCGTGCTCGTTGATCTCGACCTGCACGGCGCCGGGGCGGATGGCCATCATCGGACCGTCGCCGGTGCGGTAGGTCACCTCGCCGCAGATGAAGGCGGACTGGCTTAACAGCTGATCTTCACTCGCCTGACGTTCGACGGAAGGATCGACCGTGGAAGCGTCGGCGGGATGCTCGGGCGGCAGAGGGGGTCGGGCGCTCATGGAAGGTCCTCCTGGGAATGATCCCGCGGCAGTTCATCGAGCCACTGCCACATGCGCACGGCCAACGCAGTGGCGGTGCAGGTGGCCAACGTCATCAGCATGAGCATGTTGTCGTCCATGGTGACCTCGAACCGCAGGGGGATCAGGTTGCGATGACGGCATCGTCGCCGTCGGCCCGCCGGCGGCGAAGCGGCGGCCACCGCAACGCGCTGTAGGTGCTGTCCCACAGCAATCGCCGGGCCTGGTCGACCAGCCGGATCCGTCCCTGCAAACCTGTGTGAAGTCGCGGGCGATCCTTGACCGGATCGTCAACGGCCGCCGACGCGTGACCGTTGTGGCCACAGGCTGTAGGACGACGTCGGACACGACCCACCTCCCAGCACCGACACGACGCACCGCGCTGCACTGATGGGAAGCGGACGGCCCTGCGCCGATAGTCAAAGCAAAGGAACTCAGCAGGAGAACCCAAATGAGCCTCCAGATTGCCGCTGACGCCGCTCCGTCGCAGTTCGAGATCCGTTTTGAATCCCTCTTCGACGCTGGACGTGCGATGTCCTTCCCTTGCGACCAGCAAGGCCACGTCGATCTGGACAGCCTGCCTGTCCGGGCCCGCAACAACTATCTGTTCGCCCGCGCCATGGTCGGCAAGGATTTCCTCCCGCCCGCCGTGCGCGGCCGCAACAACCACTGATCCACGCCCACCGCTTCTGACGCCGCCTCGGGCACGAGGCAGGTTCGCCGTTTGCCGATACCTTCCTGCATCCTCCCTGTTGCCGCGCTGCGCCTCACGGCCGGCGCGGCTCTTTTTTTGGGGATGCGACGGGTCAGCGCGTGACCGCGGGCGTCGCTTCCTCGAAGCGGTCGACCGTGCGCAACGGCTTGAACAGGGCCGCCCAGGCCGCGACGACGCCCAGGGTGCAGACGGCGCCGGTGACGGCCGCAGGCACCGCGCCCAACGCTGCGGCCGCACTGCCGGCGCGGAACTCGCCCAGCTCGTTGGACGATCCGATGAAGAGCATGTTCACCGCGTTGACCCGGCCGCGCATCTCATCGGGCGTCGAGAACTGCACCAGCGCGCCCCGGATGTAGACGCTGACCATGTCCGCCGCGCCCGCGATCGCCAGCGCCCCGAAGGACAGCCAGAACGTCGTCGACAGCGAGAACACCAGATTGGCCAGGCCGAACACCGCCACCGCGGCGAACATCGTCTTGCCGACGTGCCGGTTGAAGGGCCGCAGGCTCAGGTAGAAGCCGGCGGTGACCTCGCCCACGGCCATGGCGCTGCGCAATGCGCCGAGCCCCTCCGGACCGGCATGCAGCACCTCATGGGCATAGATCGGCAGCAGCGCGACGACCCCGCCCAGCAGCACCGCGAACAGGTCCAGCGAGATCGTGCCCAGGATGATGGGCCGCGACCGGATGAAGTGGATGCCCGCGCCGAAGCGCTGCCAGATGTTCCCGCCCGCGGGCGACGGCGGCGCGGCGAAGCGCACCGGCACGGCGCCGACCAGCAACGCGGTGCCCAGCGCGAAACAGGCCAGGCAGACGAGGTAAGTGAGGCCCGATCCGCCGAAGCCGTACAGGAGCCCGCCCAGGAACGGTCCGCCGATGCTGGCCACGCGCAGCAGCATGCTGTTGGCGGCAATCGCCTGGGCCAGCTGTTCGCGCGGCACGATCTGCGGCAGCAGGCTCTGCAGCGCCGGTCCGGAGAAGGCGCGCGAGCATCCGAAAACCACCAGCACGGCGTAGATCCCGGCCACGCCCGCATGGCCGTGACCGGACAGCCACCACAGCGCCAGGCTGCAGCCCGCGCTCACGGCCCAGCTGATCGCCAGGATCGGCTTGCGGCTGAAGCGGTCGATCAGGTCGCCGGCGGGCAGCAGGAGCAGCAGCATCGGGATGAACTGCGCCAGGCCGACGTAGGCCAGCGCCAAGGGCTCGCGCGTCAGGTCGTAGACCTGCCAGGCCACGACCACCGCCTGGATCTGTCCGGCGAAGACCGCCGCGAGGCGGCAGATCAGGAACGCCGTGAAGCCGGGGTGGCGGAATACGCTCGTCCGGGGTGACGGCGCGGTGCCGGAAGCGGGGGAAGTCGGTGAGGAAGGAGCGGTCACGGGGCAGGAAGTGTTCAAGGCCTTCTTGGGCGGGCGCCGACCAGTTTAGCGAGGCGGCCTGCCGGCTTGGGCGCAGTGCGTTTGAACCACATGCAACAGTCCGCCGCCGCCTCCAGGACAAGGCCAAACCGGCCGGACCACGCAAATCAGCAGGTCAACGCCCTTGAATCTGCTAGTTGGTTGTCATTCGCCACCAAGGAAGGTCATAGGCCCTGATTCAAGGAATTCCGACCATCGGCGCTTCGCTTCAGCTTGAAGCCTGACCCTCGGAGTTCCTGGATGACACCACCCTTCTTCCTGATCCGCCTGCTCGCCAACTGCCTGGCTCGCCCTGGCTTGTCCGCCGCCGCGACACCCCTGCTGTCCGGTGCCCTGGTTGACCGCCGCCTTGGCGGGGAGTCCGCCCATGATCACTGAGATCCCGACGCAGAGCCGGCGCCTCTCGCGCTACCTCGGCACGGTGCTGTGCATCATCGTGGCCGCGGGCGCCAGTGCGTTGATCCTCACCGCACCGGTGTGGTCCGCCGACGACCTCGCCGCCCTGCCCTCCAGTGCACATTCAACGGCGGCGTCGCCCTCGGAGGGTCCTTCGACGGAGCCGGCACCCAGAGGCGGCGGTTCGTGAGCGGGCGCGCCTCCTTCTCCCGGCATTCGGCCAGCCAAAGAAAAACGGCGCCCTTCCAGGGCGCCGTTCCAATGGGTGTCGACAGGGGGATCCGGGCAATGTTCGAGTTGTCGCCCCGGATCCGCCGGTTCAACGTCAGGCACGAGCGACTTGGCGTCGAACGCACCTCCCGCCGGGGATGAAACGTCTTCGGCCGATCAGCGCTGGTTGTAGCGCGCCTTGGCCGAGTTCACGCAGACGTCCTTGGCATCGCCGGACAGCATGTTGCACTTCTCGGAGGCCAGCTTGTAGTCGGCCTTCACGCGGGTTTCCTCGGCGTCATCGACGGCCGCGGCCACCTTCTTGTTCATCTTCAGTTCAGCCTTGGACTTCTCGTAAGCCGTCTTGGCCTCGCGCTGGCAGACGTCCTTGGCTTCGCCCGAACGGTCGTCGCAACGCTCCTTGGCCACGTCGTAACGGGCTTCGTAACGGGCCTCGATCAGCTTGGCCTCATCCTTGGCGTTGCCGCTGTAGTTGTATTCGAGCTGGGCCAGCGCCACGTCCTCACGGCCCTTCGCCTCCTTGACGCAGATGTCCTTGGCGTTGCCCGACAGCTGGTCGCACGCATCCTTGTCGACCTTGTAGGTCTTCTTGATGTCGTCCTTCGCGCCGTCGTAGACCGACTTGGAGAAGTTGGCGGCTTGCGCCATGCCGGCGCACAGGCTCAGGGCAGCGGCGATCAGGGCGGTGGTTGCGGGCTTGTTCATGGTCATCCTTTGCTTGTTTTTGGAGGGAGGCAGTGAGCCGATCGAGCGGGAATCTGGCAACGTCACTTTCGCAACAGGCTCATCACGAAGGTGACGACGGCCATGATCACGAAGACGAAGAAGAGGATCTTCGCGATGCTCGCGGCGCCGGCGGCGATGCCACCGAAACCGAACAGCGCGGCGATCAAGGCAATGACGAAAAAGACAACGGCGTAGTGCAGCATCTCGGTTCTCCTGCGCGGCACCGTGCCGCGATGAAGTGAACTTTAGGGACTGGCCGGTTCGCCTGGGGCAGTCCCGCACCGCGAACCCGCGTCGGAGCCGAAACCGAGACGCTGTAGGAGAGGACCTACCGCGCCTCCCGGGCGCGTGTCGCAGCGGCAAAGACGTCCGTCCATCAAGGACCGCACGCCCGCCGGCGCCAATGAAAAAGCCGGCTCGCGCCGGCTTTCGTCGAGAGAAGCGTGCGCGCCGCGGCGGCGCCCCTTCTCACCAGATCTTCTGGAAGGTCACCCCGACGCGCCCACCCCGAGGGCGGAAGGTCAGCGACGACTGCCCGCTGAGTTCCATCTTGAAGCCCTTGCGCAGGTCCGCGTAGGCCTTGCGACTGGTGAAGGACAAACCGACCCGCACCTGGCGCTGATCCCGGTTGTTGAGCCCCGCCACGTTCAAGTCGTCGATCTGCGCGCGCTGCGCATCGACCAGCGGCGTCTGGACGAAGGCATGGGAACGCGGACCGGTCGGCATCGCCAGCCCGACCAGCACGCCGGCGTCCCCGGCCGCGCCGGAACGCAGGTTCTGGTAGGGCGTCGCATACAGCCCGCCGCCGAATGCGGCACCGCGCTGTTCGACCCCCACCCCCACCCGCAATCCGCTGCCGGACAAGGGTTTGGCCCACACCATCGTCTGTGTCGCGTGGGGCGCACGGCCGTACCAGCCGGCGGCTCCGGCGGACTGGTTGGCGGTGGCCAGCGGTTCGGCCGCGCTCTGGGTCACCGTGTAGTGGGAACCCGAAGACGCATCGCGCAAGGCGGGATGGCGCGCGCGCTCGGACAGGCTCCGACCGGAGAGCTCGACATGGTCATCGAGAGAACTGGGCGTCGCGTCGACGGCGGGCGCCGCCTGGACAAGCGACGCCAGCGTGAGGGTCGCCGGCACCAACGCGGCGCGCAGCAGGTTTCGGGGGCAGATAGCATTCATGGCTCAACTCCCGTTCTTGAGAACAACTTAGGACGCGGGTTGCGACAGGAAAATCTCGATCCGACGATTGGCGGCCCGACCGGCCTCAGTGGCGTTGCTGGCCACCGGCTGTCGACCGCCGCGGCCCTCCACGAGCAGCCGGCCACGCCGGACGCCGTGATGGACCAGGTACTCACGCACGGCTTCCGCCCGATCCAGCGACAGCGGGCCGTTGACCGCGTCGCCTGCCGAACTGTCGGTGTGGCCCACGATGGTCACGCGGACGGCGTCGTCGAGGTTGCGACTGACTTCGTCGAGCACCGGCCGCAGGGCCGGCTTGAGCTCGGAGCGACCGATGTCGAAGGACGCATCGGCAGGCACGCTCAGCTTGAGCTGGTTGTCCGCGGTGCGGGCAACACTGATGCCTGCACCGACGCCCACCTGGATCAGGGCCTGGCGTCGTTCTTCCATCCGCGACGTCCAGAGGTTGCCGCCGATGGCGGACGGCGCGGCGCCCGGCGCAGTGCCGGCCGGCGCGTTGACGCCGTCCGAAGCGGACCGGCCGTCCATCGTCGTGCAGCCCCCCAACGCCAGCAGCACACCGATCGCCAGGACCGGCAGGCTGAGCGCGGCCATCAATCGCTGGCGGCTCCCGACGACAACTCGTGCAAGACGCGCCACGCGGACAGCACGCGCGACGGGCAAGGCGTCAGCGGCATGGTGGGTGAGGACGCGGGGGCGGCGACGCATGACAGTCTCCAGGAGGGCGGTGGGGCTCGGTCACACGATAGGGCGACCTTGATGCATGTCATGCTAGGGAGATCGCGGGGTGGCGGGTGTAGTCGGCTGTCGGAAGCGCAAGTCAGACTGGGCTGACAAATCGCCATCGATCAGCGGGAGGACGTCTTCCCTGCCGCGGCCGATCAGGCGCTCAGCATGACGCCATCGGACGGGTCGTCGTCCAGCGGCAGCAGGTCGGCATCGGACAACTCGGCGGCGTCCACCTCCTCGTCGAAAGCGGCTTGGTCGTCGGCGCCACGGTGCGCGATCAGCGGCTTGTCCAGCGGGCGGTAGATGCGGCTGCGCAGGCGGGCCAGACGCTCGGAGGCGGCCACTTCGTGGGCAACGCGCTCGGGATCGAGCAGCATCGCGAACGGGTTGGCGGCGAAGTCTTGGGTCTTGGTCTGCATGTCGATCTCCAGGGGGGATTCAGTCCGTTCCGAGGGCAGTTCGCGAGGGCCAGCCTGCGAGGGCCTGAGGGCGTCGCCGACACCGTGTCGGCATGGAATGGACTGTAGGGATCGAGCCGGTCCGTCGACAGTGGGCGGCGGGCCAAACCGCGTGTCAGACAGATTCCTAGGGGGTTGCCAGCAGCCGCCTCACGGCGAGGCGCGTGGGCGTGACGGATGCCGCGCCTGGGCCAGCTTGTCGAGCTTCTCGGCCATCTCGTCCTGCCCGGCGCGGCGGGCGAAGTCGGCCGCCGTCATCTTGTGGTCGTTGCTCAGCGTGACGTCGGCGCCGGCGGCGATCAGCACCTCGGCGCCGCTGAGACCGCCGTAGCCGGCCGCCATCATCAGCGGCGTCGTGCCGTTGGCCGACCGGGCGTCGATGTCGGCGCCCTGCGCCACCAGCCAGCGCACCACCTGCTCGTTCGGTCCCGCGGCCGCGTAGTGCAGCGCGGACCAGCCGGGCTCGTTCACGAAGGCGCCGCGTTTGACGAGTTCCTTGACCCACTCCAGCTGGCCCTTGAGCGCCGCGAGCATCAGCGGCGTCTCGCCGGCCTGGTTGATCGCGCTGACGTCGGTGCCGGGACTCTTCAGCAGGGTCTCGAAGGCCTTGCCGGACTCTTCGCGGATCGCCACATGCAGGGCCGTGTTGCCCTGCGCATCGCGGACGTTGGGATCGACACCCGCCAGCAGCAGCTTCATCACCGTGGCGGCGTGGTCGTTGCGGGCGGCGACATGCAATTCGGGCGCCGCTGCGGTCGCGGACGCCGGCGTCGGCGCCTGCGATCCGAATCGCCCCTGCGCCAGGACCGGCCCGGCGGGCATCGCCGCCCACATCAGGCCGGCGAGTGCGCCGCCCACGGCAAGGATCGCCCTCCGCGGCGAACGGCCGGCCATCTCAGGCAGCCTCCGGCAGCTGGAACAGCCGCCGCGTGTTCGCCGTGCACTGCGCGGCCAGCGTTTCCACGGACACACCGCGGACCTCGGCGATCAGCTTGGCCACGTGCGGGACATAGGCCGGCTGGTTCAGCTTGCCGCGGTACGGCACCGGCGCCAGATAGGGGCTGTCGGTCTCGATCAGGAGGCGGTCCGCCGGCACGATCTTCGCGACCTCCCGCAGATCGGCCGCGTTCTTGAAGGTCACGATCCCTGAGAAGGAGATGTGGAAGCCCTGGTCCAGCGCCGCCTTGGCCACGTCCATGGTTTCGGTGAAGCAGTGCACCACGCCGCCGGGCTGGCCGGCGTCCTCCTCGCGCATCAGGCGCAGGGTGTCCTCGGCCGCCGAACGGGTGTGGATCACCAGCGGCTTGCCCGTCCGCTTCGCGGCGCGGATGTGGTTGCGGAAGCGTTCCCGCTGCCATGCCATGTCCTCGACGGTCCGGCCGTTCAGGCGGTAGTAGTCCAGCCCGGTCTCGCCGATGGCGACGACCTTGGGATGCGCGGCGCCCGCGACCAGTTCGTCGACGCTGGGCTCATGGACCTCGTCGCTGTCCGGATGGACGCCGACGGTCGCGAAGAGTTGCCGATGCGCGTCGGCGATGGCCCGGACCTCGGGGAACTCCTCCATCGTCGTGCAGATGCAGACGGCCTGCGTCACCCGGGCCGCGTCCATCGCGGCGAGCAGGTCGGGGAGCTGGGACTTAAGCTCGGGGAAGCTCAGGTGGCAATGGGAATCGATGTACATGAGAACAACTCCGCCCGGCTCCTGCGGTGGGCCGGGCGCTGCCGCGGCAAGAGGGCCGCGGATTTCCGGGATTCAGATCGTCTGCGTCGGCTTGGCCGAGGAGATCGCCGTGCCCAGCAGTTCCTCGATCTTGAGCTTGATCACGCGGGTCTTCTCGTCGCCCGGGAAGCGCACGCCGACGCCCTGCGTGCGGCCGCCCGACGCGTTGGCCGGCGTCAGCCAGGCCACCTTGCCGGCGACCGGATAGCGGTTGGGATCCTCGGGCAGCGTCATCAGCAGGTAGATGTCCTCGCCCAGCTTGTAGTCGCGCGTGGTCGGCACGAAGACGCCGCCTTCCGAGAAGATCGGGATGTAGGCCGCGTAGAGCGCGCCCTTCTCCTTGATCGACAGCGAGATGACGCTG
>CAMPJJ010000119.1 GCA_946886855.1 uncultured Roseateles sp.
GGTGAAGGGCGTCAGTCCCTCTTGAAGGTTGCCGTGCCGGGGGAGCGCTTGACCCGGTCGAAAGCTGCCCGCTACATTACTGACCGGTTAGTCAGTTATTGACTGCGCAGACCCCGCGCGCTGTGCGCGCCCCTCACCCCCACCCTCTCCCGCAAGCGGGAGAGGGAGCAAGAAGTCCCGTTCCTTCAACATGCCTCGCGCTTCCGCCAAGACGGCCGCTCCAGCGCCGTCGCCCGCCGCTCCGGCGCCGTCGTCCGCTCGACAGCGGCGCAAGGAGGCGCGGCCGCAGGAGCTGCTCGAGGCCGCGCTGTCGCTGTTCGTGGAGAAGGGCTTTGCCGCCACCCGCTCGGAGGAGGTCGCCGCCCGGGCGGGGGTGTCCAAGGGGACGCTCTACCTGTACTACCCGTCGAAGGAGGAACTCTTCAAGGCGGTGGTGCGCGAGGCCATCGGCACCAAGATCGCCGAGGGCGTCTCGGAGCTGGGCAAGCACCAGGGCTCGATGGCGGAGCTGTTGACCTGGATGCTGTGGAGCTGGTGGGAGCGCATGGGACTGACGCCCGCCGGCGGCATCCACAAGATCATGATGAGCGAGGCCGGCAACTTCCCGCAGCTGGCCGCCTTCTACAACGACGAGGTCATCGAGCCCAGCTGCGCGCTGCTGGCCGAGGTCGTGCGCCGTGGCATCGCCTCGGGCGAATTCCGCGACGTGGACCCCGACGTCTGCGTGATGGTGCTGATCGGGCCGGTGCTGCATCTGGTGCTGCATCAGCACTCGATCGGCGCCGCGGGCGTGGTGCACGACCACAAGCCGGCGCCCGAAGCCGTGCTCAGGCTGCAGCTCGACCTGATGTTCGAGGGACTCCTCAACCGCCCGCGTCCCCCATCGGGGCCGGCCACGCCGCAGCCGACCGCCTAGAATCCGCCCGCATTGACGCCCCCGCTTCCTGACCGCTTCCTGACCGCATTTGGCGCGCCGTGCGGCGCCAGAGGATCAAAGAACATGAACTTCGAACAAGCCCGCTTCAACATGATCGAACAGCAGATCCGCCCCTGGGATGTGCTGGACACCTCGGTGCTGGCCCTGCTGGCCGTGGTCAAGCGCGAGGACTTCGTGCCCGCCGCCTACCGCAACGTGGCGTTCACCGACGTCGAACTGCCGCTGGCCCACGGCCGCAAGATGCTGCCGCCCCGGGTCGAGGCCCGCTGGATGCAGGAGCTGCAGATCGAGCGCCACGAGAAGGTGCTGGAGATCGGCACCGGCGCGGGCTACATGGCCGCGCTGCTGGGCCACAAGGCGCAGCAGGTCTTCAGCGTGGAACCGGATGCGGAGCTGGCCGGCGCCGCCCGCGACGCGCTGCGCCGCAACGGCGTGCTGAACGTGACGGTGGTCGAGGGCGACGGCGTCCAGGGCCTGCCCGGCGAGGCGCCCTTCGACGTGATCCTGCTGTCGGGCTCGGTGGCGCAGGCGCCGCAGGCGCTGCTGGACCAGCTCAAGGTCGGCGGCCGCATGGGCGTGATCGTCGGCGAGGAGCCCGCGATGACGGCGCGCATCATCACTCGGACCGGCGAACGCGCGTTCACGACGAAGAACCTGTTCGAGACGGTGGTCCAGCGCCTGGACGGTTTCGACACCGGTTCGCACTTCACCTTCTGAAGAAGGCCGCGGCGGGGCTTGCAGCCCGTCGCGCGGAATTGCCGTCAGGCGGTGCGAAGACTGCAAGTCGTCGCATTTCTTTCGAGACAGGCGGGGGAGGTGATCTATAACCTCGCCCGCGGCACCCGGGTCGGATCGGAGGCGATCGATCCGGCGGTGCCGAGGTACTGAATCCCGGTCGCGGACCCTCCGCGGCCGGTCCGCAGTTGGATCGATCCGAAGAACATCACATCGACACGAGGATGCCTCATGGCCGCTGAACGCCGTCCGTCTCCCATCTCCCGCCTGCCGCGGGTCTCGCTCCTGGCCGCGGCGCTCGCCCTGGCGGCGGGCGCGGCCCAGGCGCAGAGCCTGCAAGAGCTGTACGACGCGGCGCGTGTCTACGACGCCACCTACCTGGCGGCGCGCGCCACGGCCGACTCGGCGCAGTACCGCTACGGCCAGGCGCAGGCGCTGGCCCGTCCGAGCGTGGGCCTGGGCGTCGGCGCGACGCGCAATGAGGTCGACCTGCCGGCGATCGCCGACGGGCGGGGCGGCACGGTCAACTCCGGCTGGCAGGGCAACACGGTCAGCACGGCCGGACTGAACGCCAGGTACGCGATCTTCAACCGTCCGAACATCGGCAGCATCGAGCAGGCCCGCCTGGGCGTCGACGTCGCCCAGTCCGACCTGGACACGGCCGAGCAGGACCTGATCGTGCGCGTGGCGCAGGCCTACTTCGACGTGCTGGGCGCCAAGGACACGCTGTCGACCTCCAGCGCGAACAAGGCCGCGATCGCGGAGCAGCTGGCCTCGGCCAAACGCAACTTCGAGGTCGGCACCGCCACCATCACCGACACCCGCGAAGCGCAGGCCCGCTATGACCTGGCGACCGCGCAGGAACTGGCCGCCGACAACGACCTGCGCGTCAAGCGCGTGACGCTGGACCAGCTGGTCGGCCGCGTCGGCGTCGAGCCGCGTCCGCTGGCCGTGCCAGTGGCGCTGCCGCCGGTGGTGCCGTCGACGGTCGACCCCTGGGTCAGCGTGGCCGAGGGTGCCCATCCGGCCATCCGCAAGGCCCAGCTGGGCCTGGACATCGCCAAGATCGAGATCGAACGCGCCCAGGGGGCCCGTTGGCCCACGGTCGACCTGAACGCCTCGCTGGGCGTGCAGCGCCAGACCGGCGAGGGCGTCAGCTACACCGGCAACACCAAGCAGGGGTCGCTGGGCGTGTCGGTGAACCTGCCCGTGTACACCGGCGGCCAGATCACCAATCGCATCAAGGAGACGATGTCGCTGGAGGAGAAGTCCCGCAACGACCTCAACTTCGCCCGCCGCAGCGTCGAGGAAGGCACCAAGCGCGCGTTCTTCGGCGTGCAGTCGCTGCAGGCGCAGGTGAAGGCGTACGAGGCGGCCGAATCGTCCACCAAGCTGGCGCTGGAAGCGACGCAGCTGGGCTACAAGGTCGGCGTGCGCGTCAACCTGGACGTGCTCAATGCCCAGACGCAGCTCTACACGACCCAGCGCGACCTGGCCAAGGCGCGCTACGACGTGCTGGTCAACAGCCTCAAGCTGCGTCAGGCGTCCGGCCAGCTGCGCCCCGAGGACGTGACGGCGATCAACACGCTGCTCGCGAAGTAAGTCGGCGTCCCCTGAAGAAAGCCGCCTGCGGGCGGCTTTCGTCCATCCGGGGGGCAGGTGACAGGTCTTGCGCATCGGACGCGCGACAATCCGGTCCATGCTTTTCGTGATCTCCCCCGCGAAGTCCCTGGACTACGACACCCCGACCCCCGAGGCCGTCGCCGCGCTGGCCAGCCGTCCGCAGTTCGTGCCGCAGTCGGCCGAACTGATCGGGATCCTCAAGACCCGCTCCCCGGCCGACATCGGCGGTCTGATGGACATCTCCGAGGCCCTGGCGACCTTGAACGTGGCGCGCTATCACGCGTGGTCGACCCGCTTCACCGACAGGAACAGCAAACCCGCGGTGCTCGCCTTCAACGGCGACGTGTACGACGGCCTGCAGGCCGCGACGCTGTCGCTGGACGACCTGCAGTGGGCGCAGCGCCACCTGGCGATCCTCTCGGGCCTGTACGGCGTGCTGCGGCCGCTGGACCGGCTCCAGCCCTACCGGCTGGAGATGGGCACGGCGCTGGAGAACGACCGGGGCGGCAACCTCTACGCCTACTGGGGCGACACGATCGCCGAGCACCTCAACGCACGGAGCGCGCAACTCGCCTCGCCGGTGATCGTGAACCTGGCGTCGCAGGAGTATTTCAAGGCCGCGGCCCGCAAGGTGCTGAAGCCGCGCGTCATCGAATGCCAGTTCGAGGACTGGAAGAACGGCCGCTACAAGATCATCAGCTTCTTCGCCAAGCGTGCGCGCGGCCTGATGGCGCGCCATGCGATCCAGCATCGCATCGGCACGCCGTCCGGATTGCAGGACTTCGCCGCCGACGGCTACGCCTATGCGCCCGAGGCGAGCGAGCCGGACCGCCTGGTGTTCCGCCGCCGGATCGCCGGGTGATCCGCGATGAATGAGCGGCCAAGCGTCAGCAGGACCTGCTTCCGGGCACACCGGGATACAGGCACAGACCCATCAGTTTGATACCGTTGCGGATATGAGTAACTCGCAATACCTCACGCCCGAACTGCGCGACTGGGTGGCCACGCAACTGCGCAATGGCATCACCCGCGAGGCGCTGTACCAGGCCATGCTGACCAGCGGCTGGCAGCCCGACATGGCGCAGCAGGCGCTGGCCGAGCACCGGCCGTTCGAGGCACCGATCGAACCCTTGCGGCTGCCGGAGCTCCCGGAGCCCGCGATCGCGGCCGGCTCCCTGCCTGAACCCGACCTCAGCGAGCAGCGCAGCGTGCTGCTGCCGGACGGCCACCGGGTCGAGATCCTGATGGCGCTGCAGCGGCCCCGGGTGATCGTGTTCGGGAACCTGCTGTCCGAGCAGGAGTGCGACGCGATCGTCACCAACGCCGGGCAACGCCTGGCGCGTTCGGAAACGGTCGCGGCGCAGCGCGAGGGCAGCGAGGTCAACGCCGCCCGCACCAGCGAAGGCATGTTCTTCGAGCGCGGCGAGAACGAGGTCGTGGCCCGCATCGAACGCCGCATCGCGACGCTGCTGAACTGGCCGGTGCGCAACGGCGAGGGCCTGCAGGTGCTGCGCTACCGCGCCGGTGCCGAGTACCAGCCGCACTACGACTACTTCGACCCGCGTCACGCCAGCAGCAAGGCGATCCTGGAGCGCGGCGGCCAGCGGGTCGCCACCATCGTGATGTACCTGAACACGCCGACGCGCGGCGGCGCGACGGTGTTCCCGGACATCAAGCTCGACGTGATGGCGCAGAAGGGTAACGCGGTGTTCTTCAGCTACGACCGGCCCGACCCCGCGACGCTGACGCTGCACGGCGGCGCGCCGGTGGTCGACGGCGAGAAGTGGGTCGCCACCAAGTGGTTGCGTCAGGGCGAGTTCGTTTGATGCGCTTTGATGCGATTTGACGCGGCCTTCACCGGCCGCCCGCTAGACTCGTGTCCATCGCCACGAGCGCCGGCCTCCGGTCGGCGCGTCCCGAAGAAGAAGGAAATCCCCATGAAGTCGTTGATCGCCGCCCTGAGCACCGCCTTGCTGGCCACCGTCGCGCAGGCGCAGGTCCAGCCGCAGGCGCAACCGGCGCCTCCCGCGACGGCGCCGATCCCGGCCGCGCGTGCCGAGATGGCGGCCCCGGCCGCGCCCATGGCCAAGCCGGCCGAGGACACGCACGGCGCCGGCAAGCACAAGGCCGCCGGCAAGACGGCGAAGCAGGGCGCAAAGCAGGGTGCGAAGCAAGGCGCCAAACAAGGCGCAAAGCAGGGCGGCAAGCACGCTGCCGCCAAGAAGTCCGGCGCCAAGAAGAAGCCTGCGCAGCACGCCTCGTCGGGCAAGTCGGGCTCGAACAAGGTCGCCAACGCCAAGCCGAAGAAGAGCAAGCAGCGCCACGCTGCGGCTTGATGCCGGTTGAGGATCACCTGAGCGTCGTGGGCGCCGCTCCCTGACGGGAGCCGGGTCGGAGATCGCGGATCCCGGACAGAAAAAAACAGCCCGCGGGCTGCTTTTTTCGTGGGGCGCCGGGCCGTTCAGGCGCTGGCGCGGTGCCGTCGACTCAGACGCGCTTGCGGTACTCGTGCGTGCGCGTGTCGATTTCGATGTTGTCGCCTTGCGCCACGAAGATGGGCACGGGGATCTCGAAACCGGTGGCGATCTTGGCGGGCTTCAGGACCTTGCCCGAGGTGTCGCCCTTGACGGCCGGCTCGGTCCAGGTCACTTCACGCACGACGCTGGTCGGCAGTTCCACGGAGATGGCCTTGCCGTCGTAGAACACCACTTCCACTTCCATGCTGTCCTGCAGGTAGTTGATGGCGTCGCCCATGTTCTCGGCTTCCACCTCGAACTGGTTGTACTCGGAGTCCATGAACACGTACATCGGATCGGCGAAGTACGTGTAGGTGCACTCCTTCTTCTCCAGGATGATCTGGTCCATCTTGTCGTCGGCCTTGAAGACGACTTCGGTGCCCGAGTTGTTCAGCAGGCTCTTGAGCTTCATGCGCACGGTGGCGGCATTGCGGCCACCGCGGCTGTATTCGGTCTTCAGCACGACCATGGGGTCCTTGCCGTGCATGATCACGTTGCCGGCGCGAATTTCTTGTGCGATCTTCATGATGATTCCGGGAGAAAGAGTCCGAAAGCCGCGCAATCAGAACGCGGAAAAGCCGCGCATTCTAGCTCGAAAGCCCCCTCAAGCGCCAACCGGCGGCTCGGCGAAGTGCCGCAGGCGGGCGGTCAGGGCCGGTCTGGCGGCCAAGCCCGCGCGCCACGCACGGGCGTGCGCCGTGGCGGCGCCCAGGTCGCGCAGGGCCTGCGCAGCGTCCGGCGTCCACGGCGCCAGGCCGTTCCAGGCACGGGAGAGCGCGCCCCAGTGCGTCCGCCACGGCGCCGGCGCGCCGGCCAGCGATTGCGCGAGGAAGGCCTCCAGCTTCGGGCCGTGGGCGCCGTCGTCCTGGAAGTAGATCTGCCAGAGCATCGGCCGCCCGGCCCACTGCGCGCGGACGAAGGAGTCCTCGCCGCGCACGAGGTTCAGGTCGCAGGACCACAGCAGGCGGTCGTAGTCGGCCTGGCTGAGGTGAGGCAGGGCGATCGCGCGCTGCCCGGTCCGCAGCAGCGGTGGAAGCTCCACCTGCGGTGCGCCCGGGCACAGCAGCAACAGCCATCCCGGGCCGAGCGCGTCGAGGAACGCCGCCAGCGGCGCGTGCGGGTACGCGAACAGGCTGAGCACCCGTTCACCGGGCGCCGCTGCCCAGCCGCGCTCCCGCAGCCAGGACGCGCCGTCATGCGCGTCGACGGCCTCGATCAGGCCCGGCTCCCGCAGCAGCCCGCCGGTGCGGTCGGTGAAGCCGGGGTAGAAGAAGCGCTTCTCCAAGCCGGCGCCCGGCCCGGAGAACTGCGGCGAGCTGAGGCCGTGGCTGCGCTCGACATAGCTTTCGGCGCTGAGGTATTCGAGGTTGATCCACGCCGGCTTCCGCGCGCGGGCGGCCATCGCCGCGACGAAGGACGCCGGCAGTTCGCAGCCGAAGGTCTCGACGACGACATCGCCCGGCTCGGCCTGCGCGCTGCCGGACCAGGGCAGGCAGCTCAGGCCGTCGACCGCGTCGGGCTGCATCCACGCCAGCGGCGACAGATCGTCGCTCCACAGCCGCACCCGCGAGCCGCCTCGCGCGAGCTCGCGCGCCAGACGCAGGCACACGCCGAGATCCCCGTAGTTGTCGATGACGCGGCAGAAGATGTCCCAGCGCCGTCCGTCAGGCATCTGCACGTCGGGCGAGGATTCGGCGGGGGTGTCGGGCATGGTCGGATTATCCGGCGGCACAATCGCGACCCATGAGCACGACCCCCGCCGGCGCCAGCGAAGTGCCGGAACCGATCCCCGATCCTTCTGCCACGCCCGCCACGCCCGCCGCGCCCGCCGCGCCCGCCGCGCCCGCTGCCGCTGCCGCGCCTGCGGCGTCCCATGCCGACGAGTGGAACGCGCAGTCCGCCGCCATCGAGGCGGCCGAGTCGCGCCGCGTCGCCGACATGGAGCGCGCCGCGCGCGAAGGCCGCGACCGCCTGCTGGCCGAGGTGCTGGCGCTGCCGGCGCTGCCCGGCGTCTACCGCTACTTCGACGCGCAGGACCACGTGCTCTACGTCGGCAAGGCGAAGAACCTGAAGCGGCGCGTCTCGAGCTACTTCCAGAAGGACCACGGCGGCACGCGCATCGGCATGATGATCGCGCGCATCGCGCGGCTGGAGACCACGGTGGTGCGCACCGAGGCCGAGGCGCTGCTGCTCGAGAACAACCTGATCAAGGCGCTCAATCCGCGGTTCAACATCCTGTTCCGCGACGACAAGAGCTATCCCTACATGCGGCTGTCCGGCCATGCCTGGCCGCGCATCAGCTACTACCGCGGCGCGGTCGACCGGCGGCACCGCTACTTCGGCCCGTTCCCGAGCGCCTGGGCGGTGAAGGAATCGATCCAGCTGATCCAGAAGGTCTTCCAGCTGCGGACCTGCGAGGACACCGTCTTCAACAACCGCAGCCGGCCCTGCCTGCTGCACCAGATCCATCGCTGCACCGCGCCCTGCGTGCCGGAAGGCCAGAACGACGACTACCGCCGCAACGTCAGCAACGCGGAGCGCTTCCTGCTCGGCGAGACGCAGGAAGTGATGGACGCGCTGCAGGCGCAGATGATGACGCACGCCGAACGCTTCGAGTACGAGCAGGCGGCGGGCATCCGCAACCAGATCACCGCGCTGTCCAAGGTGCTGCAGCAGCAGGCCGTCGACGAGAACAGCGCGACCGGCCGCGACCGCGACGTCGACATCCTGGCCGTGAAGCTGCAGGGCGGACGCGCCTGCGTGAACCTGGCGATGGTGCGCGGCGGCCGGCACCTGGGCGATCGCGCCTACTTCCCCAAGCACGTCGACGAGGCGACCGCCGTCCAGCTGCTGGACGACGACGAGCTGGTGCCCGTGGAAGTGGCAGGCGAAGGCGAGGGCGGCGGTGAGGGCAATGTCGAGGGCAACGTCGACGACGGCGGCACCCGCCGCACCCGCGTGGAGCCGCCCAGCCCCGAGCGCCTGGTGCTGGAAGCCTTCATCGCGCAGCACTACCTGGAGATGGCGGTGCCGTCGCTGCTGGTGCTGTCGGAGGCGGTCGATCCGGCGCTGGCCGAGGCGCTGAGCGTGCAGGCGGGCTACCGCGTGACGACGCAGGCCCAGCCGCGCGGACAGCGCCGCATCTGGCAGGAGATGTGCGTCAAGGGCGCGGAGATCGCGCTGGCGAGACTGCTGTCGGAAGAGGGCTCGCAGCAGGCGCGCACGCGCGCGCTGATCGACGCGCTGGACCTCAGCGTCACCGAGCTCGACAAGTTCCGCATCGAGTGCTTCGACATCAGCCACACGGCCGGCGAGGCGACGCAGGCGTCCTGCGTGGTCTTCGAGGGCCACCAGATGCAGAGCGCCCAGTACCGCCGCTTCAACATCGAAGGCATCACCGGCGGCGACGACTACGCCGCGATGCGCCAGGTCCTGACACGCCGTTACAGCAAGATGGCCGAGGCCGCCCAGAATGGCACCGGCCGGATGCCGGACCTGGTGCTGGTGGACGGCGGCAAGGGTCAGGTGTCGATGGCGCGCGAGGTCTTCGAGGAACTCGGCGTCGACCTGGGCCTGATCGTCGGCGTTGAAAAGGGCGAGGGGCGCAAGGTCGGTCTCGAGGAGCTGGTCTTCGCCGACGGCCGCGAGAAGGTGTATCTGGGACGCGACTCGGCGGCGTTGATGCTGGTCGCGCAGATCCGCGACGAGGCCCACCGCTTCGCGATCACCGGCATGCGGGCCAAGCGCGCATCCATCCGCACCGGCGGCTCGCGGCTGGAGGACGTGCCTGGCGTCGGGCCGAAGAAGCGCGCGCAGCTGCTGCAGCGTTTCGGCGGCGTGCGCGGCGTGGCCGGCGCGAGCGTCGAGGAGCTCTGCAGCGTCAAGGGCATCTCGCGGGAGCTCGCGGAAGAAATCTATCGCGCGCTGCATTGAACGGCGCGCCGCTTGTTGGGAACAGACATGACATCGATCGATCGAACTTCCGGGCGCCGTTCCTGGCTGCGTGCGGCGCGCTGGAGCGGCAAGCTGGCGCTCGCGCTGTCGCTGGCGGCCTGCGGCTCGCCGACGCAGCGCCCGCCGGAGCGCTCGCCCGCGCAGGAGGCGCCTCGCACGCCGGCCGCCACCCCGATGGCCACCCCCATCGCGCCGGGCGGGCCGGTGCCGACCTCGCCGGCGGTGCGCCGCGGCCTGCCGCTGCCGGCACCGCACGCGGTCAGCTCGCATGAGGACCTGCGCCGCCAGGCCGCGCAGCGCCTGGTCGCCGCCAATCCGGAGGGCACCTACATGGGCGAGGTGCCGGCGGAGCTGCTGGCCATTCCGGTGCTGGAGGTCGAACTGAACCAGGACGGCTCGATCAGGCACATCCGCGTGCTGCGCAAGCCGACCCAGGCCGAGGACACCATCGAGGTCGCCATCGCGGCGGTGCGCCGCGCCGCGCCCTTCGGCGACGTGAGCCGCCTGCCCAAGCCCTGGAAGTTCGTCGAGGTCTTCCTGTTCGACGACGACCGGCGCTTCAAGCCGCGCACGCTGGACGATTGAGGCGCGACGATCGAGGCTCGACGATTAGGCGTCGACCGACGGTTCCTCGCCTGGAAACGTGGGCACAATGCCGCCCATGTTCTGGACGCTGCCAACCTTGCTGACCTGGGCCCGCATCGTGGCCATCCCGCTGATCGTCGGGGTGTTCCACCTGCAGATCTCGCCCGCCCATCAAAACCTGCTGGCCACCGTCCTGTTCATCACGGTGGCCTTGACCGACTGGGCGGACGGCTACCTGGCGCGCAGGCTCAACCAGACCTCGTCCTTCGGCGCGTTCCTGGATCCGGTGGCCGACAAGTTCCTGGTCTGCGCGGCGCTGCTGGTGCTGCTGGAGCAGCAGCGCGTCGATGCGCTGGTCGCGCTGGTCATCGTCGGGCGCGAGATCGCGATCTCCGCGCTGCGCGAGTGGATGGCGCAGATCGGCGCCTCGCGCTCGGTGGCGGTGCACGTGCTGGGCAAGCTCAAGACGACCGTGCAGATGGTGGCCATCCCCTTCCTGCTGTTCGACGGCAAGGTGTTCGAGATCATCAACACCCGGATCTGGGGCACCTGGCTGATCTACCTGGCCGCGGTGCTGACCATCTGGTCGATGGTCTATTACCTGCAGAAGGCGCTGCCCGAGATCCGGGCCAAGGCGCGCTGAATCACCGGCATCGGTGGTCATGCGGCCGTGCACGGTGGAGTGCACCTTGAAGCCCACGTTGCAGCGCACGTCGCAGTGCACGTTGCAACAGCGTGTGAAGTGTGCGTTCGGATGCGCGATTTCAAGCCGACCGCTGTCCCCTGGGGGACGGTCGGACACCCCCCTTGTATCGGGACTTCCCCCTTGTCTGAGCCGCGGGTCAATGCGTCTAGAATCCGCTTCCCGCGCCGTTCGGGCGGCCTGGCAAACCAATGAGGGGGTACCTTCGTGAACAAGTCCGAATTGATCGAGCACATCGCCAAGCAGGCGGACATTTCCAAGGCGGCCGCGGGGCGCGCACTGGAAGCCGTCATCGGCGGCGTGAAGACCACGCTCAAGAAGAACGGGACGGTGTCGCTGGTGGGCTTCGGCACCTTCAGCGTCACGAAGAGAGCGGCCCGCACCGGCCGCAACCCGCGCACGAACGAGGCGATCAAGATCAAGTCGGCGAAGGTGCCGAAGTTCCGTCCGGGCAAGGCCCTCAAGGACGCCGTGAACTGACCAGTTTCCGGGCGCTTAGCTCAGTTGGTAGAGCACCTCCCTTACACGGAGATTGTCGGCGGTTCGAGCCCGTCAGCGCCCACCAGAAAACCGAGGCCGGTCCCCGTGAACCGTGGACTAGAATGCCGCGGCCCAAAGGCGAACCCCGGTTCGCCTTTGTCGTATGTGACGTGCCATTGAAACGTGTCCTGGAAACAAGGCGCGCTTAAGACCTGAGGTTGTTGATGTTCGATTTCGTACGCAAGCACACGCGGCTGTTCCAGTTCCTGCTGCTGATCCTGATCGTGCCGTCCTTCGTGCTGGTCGGCGTGGAGGGCTACAGCCGCTTCATGGAAGGCGGGAACACGGCGGTCGCCTCCGTCGACGGCCACAAGATCACGCAGGCGGAGTGGGACCAGGCGCAGAAGACGCAGGTCGAGCGCATGCGCATGGAAGCGCCGACGGCGGACCCCAAGGTCTTCGACTCGCCGGAAGTGCGCAAGGACGTGCTGGAGAACCTGCTGCGCGAACGCGTGCTCGCCGCCGTCGTGGCCGACGAACATCGCACCATCAGCAACGACCAGTTGCTGGAGCTGATCCGCACCGATCCGCAGCTCGCGCCGCTGCGCGACGTGGAGACGGCCAAGCGCATCGCCGCGCAGCAGGGCCTGACGGTCGACGGCCTGCTGCAGAACGTGCGCCAGAGCCTGCAGATCAACGGCGTGCTGGCCCCGATCGCGCAGAGCGCGCTGCCCACGCAGGCGAGCGCCGGCCTGGCCTTCGACGCGCTGCTGCAGCAGCGTGAGCTGCAGTTCCAGACCTTCGCCGCGAAGGACTTCGCCGCGACGCTCACGCCGAAGGACGCGGACCTCGAGGCCTACTACAAGGACCCGAAGGTCGCCGCGAAGTTCCAGCTGCCGGAAAGCGCCGACATCGAGTACGTCGTGCTGGACGCAGCCGCGCTGCAGGCCGGCGTGACCGTCAATGCGGACGACGTGCAGAAGTACTACGACGAGAACAAGGCGCGCTTCACGAGCGACGAGGAACGTCGCGCCAGCCACATCCTGATCAAGGCCGGCGGCGACATGCCGGCCGCCGACAAGGCCAAGGCGAAGGCCAAGGCCGACGAGCTGCTGGCCGAGGCGCGCAAGAACCCGGCCGGCTTCGCCGAGCTGGCGAAGAAGAACTCCGAGGACCCGGGCTCGGCCGCGAACGGCGGCGACCTGGACTTCTTCGGCAAGGGCGCGATGGTCAAGCCCTTTGAGGACGCGGTCTACGCGCTGAAGAAGGGCGAGATCAGCAACGTGGTCCAGTCCGACTTCGGTTACCACATCATCATGCTGACCGACGTGCGCGGCGGTCAGGTGCGTCCGTTCGAGACGGTCAAGGCCGGCATCGAAGCCGACCTGCGCCGTCAGCTGGCGCAGAAGCGCTACACCGAGCAGGCCGACAGCTTCAGCGACACGGTCTACAGCGACGCGGATTCGCTGAAGCCGGCGGCGGACAAGTTCAAGCTGACGATCCAGAAGGCGACCGTGCAGCGCAAGGCCGCGCCGGACGCGACCGGTGTGCTGGCGTCGCCGAAGCTGCTGGAGGCGGTGTTCGCGGCGGATTCGTTGAAGGACAAGCACAACACGGCCGCGGTCGAGGCGGGCGGCAACCAGCTGGTGTCCGCGCGCGTCATCGCCTACAAGCCGGCGCGCGTGCCGCCGCTGGCGGAGGTCAAGCCGATGCTGACGATGGCCTGGGTGGCGGATCACGCCGCGCAAGCCGCGAAGAAGGCGGGCGAGGCGCGTCTGGCCGAACTGCAGAAGGGCGGGGACGCCAAGGGCCTGGGCGAGGCGCTGACCGTGTCGCGCGCCAAGCCGGGCGTGCTGCCGCAGAAGGCGCTGGACCAGGTCCTGCGCGCGGAGGCCTCGAAGCTGCCGGCGTATGTCGGCGTGGACGCCGGCAACGGCGACTTCCTGGTGGTGAAGATCGCCAAGATCCTGCCGCGGGATCCGGCGCTGATCGATGCCAAGCGCGCGGCGGACCAGTACGCACGGGCCTGGAGCGCGGTCGAGATGGCCGGCTACTACAACGTGCTCAAGGCCGACTACAAGGCCGCGATCAAGCCGGCGGTGCTGAAGGCGGCGGCCGCCTCGGCGCCGGCGAACTGATCGTTCGCCTGACAAGGCGAAGGGCGGCACTCGCGCGATTCGAAGGGATTCTCAAAAGAATCGCAGAAAGTGCTTCCCACAGAGGAGAAAAGTGGCCATAATCTAAGGCTTCTCCAGTGGTGGCTATAGCTCAGTTGGTAGAGTCCCAGATTGTGATTCTGGTTGTCGTGGGTTCGAGTCCCATTAGCCACCCCACCAAATGAAGAACGCCCGCAAGACGCAAGTCCTGCGGGCGTTTTGCATTGCGGCGACGGGGTCGGGCATCACCGCTCGGGCATCATCGATCGGGGCTTCATCGATCCGGGACAGGCGACGCCATCAGCAGCCGGTTGTATTCGTTCTTCACGACCGCGTAGCACTCGCAGGTGCGCAGCTCCAACCCGGGGCGGTCCAGCACGATGATGTGGCCGCGCCGGTACCGGATGAGTCCCGCGTCCTGCAGGTTGCCCGCGGCTTCCGTGACCCCTTCGCGGCGCACGCCCAGCATGTTGGCGATCAGCTCCTGGGTCATGACCAGATCGTCGCCGTGCAGCCGGTCCAGGCTCAGCAGCAGCCAGCGGCACAGCTGCTGATCCAGCGAATGGTGCCGGTTGCACACCGCCGTCTGCGACATCTGCGTCAGCAGGGCCTGCGTGTAGCGCAGCAGCAGCTGCATCACCTTGCCGGCGCGGTTGAACTCCTTGAGCATCAGGTCCGCGCGCAGTCGTAGCAACTGGCCGGCGCTCTGCACGACGCCGCGGCTCGGCGTGGTCTGGCCGCCCATGAAGAGCGCCACCCCCAGCACGCCTTCGTAGCCCACGACGGAGATCTCGGCGGAGCCGCCGTCCTCGAGCACGTAGAGCAGGGACACGATGCAGGTCGTGGGGAAGTAGACATGCGTCAGTTGTCCGCCCGACTCGTAGAGCACCTGGCCCAGCGAAGCCTCCACCGCTTCCAGGTCCGGCAACCACCGGGCCAGTTCGTCGTCCGACAGCGCCGCGAGGAGCCGGTTCCCGCGTGCCAACTGCATGCTCACCATCAGCGCTCCTTCCGGCCGGGGGCCGTCGATCGAGTATAGGGGGAGGGGGTGGGGCCTCCGGAGCGGAGAGCCGGCGTCCGCGGCCC
>CAMPJJ010000120.1 GCA_946886855.1 uncultured Roseateles sp.
CGAAGGGGAGGAGGGGGTCGATGTCATGCGGAGCTCCGGAGAGTGGATGGGAACGCCGCCATGCTAGGAAGGCGACGCCCGCGCGCCCAGGGCCCAAGGGCGGGATCGCGGTCCGACCCTGGTCGCGACGCGTCGGGACCTTGGTCCATGGGCGGGCCGGATGCACGCTGTTACAGTGCCGCCCGATGACGCCATCGGCCCTGCCCAAGACCCCCCGGCGCCTGTCGCTGTCGCAGCAGTTCCTGCTGGTCAGCTTCCCGGTGCTGCTCGCGTCCACGCTGGTCATCGGCTGGTGGGTGGGACGGCAGGTCGAGGAGAGCGTCGTCCACCGGATCGGCGGCGACACGGCGCTGTATGTGGACGGCTTCATCGCGCCGCATCTGGAGGGGCTGAACCGCAACGGCCAGATCGGCGACGCGGACCGCCGCGCGCTGGAGGCGCTGGTCGTCGACGCCGACTGGGCGCGGCGCATCGTGTCGCTGCGGATCTGGCGTCCCGACGGCGTCGTGCTGTTCAGCAGCGACGGCGAAGGCGTGGGCCGGACGCTCGAGGTCGACGAAGGCCTGGCGATCGCCGCCGCCGGCAGCGTCTATTCGGAGATCAGCGTGCGGCGGGGCCGCCGGCAGACCGATCACGGCCAGCCGCTGGAACGGATGATCGAGACCTACACGCCGATCCACACCGCCGGGCGCGGGCACATCGGCGCGATCGCCGAGTTCTACCAGATGCCCGACGAGATCGACCGCGAGGCCGGCAGTGCGCAGCGGCGCGGTTGGCTGATCGTCGCGGGCACGATGCTGGCGACCTACCTGCTGCTGTTCCTGATCGTGCGCCGCGGCAGCCAGACCATCGTCAGACAGCGCAACGAGCTGCGCGAGAAGCTGGCGCAGCTGACCGCGATGCATGCGCAGAACGACGCCCTGAACGCCCGCGTGCGGCGCGCGGCCGAGGAGGCGATCTCCATCAACGAGGCGCTGCTGCAGCGCGTCTCCGCCGACGTGCACGACGGCCCGAGCCAGGACCTCGGCTTCGCCCTGATGCAGATCAAGAACCTGCGCGACAGCCAGGCGGACGCGCTGCGGGGGGCGGGGCCGGGGGCGCCGCCGCTTGTGCTGCCGAGTGTGCTGCCGGGGTCGATGCCGGGCCCCGCGGCCGCCCCGTCGCCAGGCGTCGTGAGCCCGCACGATCTGGACCGCATCAGCGACGCCGTGCAGGCCGCCATGCGCGACCTGCGGGCCATCTCGGCCGACCTGGAGCTGCCGGAACTGGCCCCGCTGACGCTGGCCGACGTCGCGGCGCGCGTGGTCCGCGACTTCGAGGCGAAGACGCAGGGCGCCGTGCCCGTGACGCTGGAGGCGGTCGTGGCGCCGGACCTGCCGGCGCCGTTGCGGATCAAGACCACGCTGTACCGGCTGCTGCAGGAATCGCTGGCCAACGTGTTCCGGCACGCGCGCGGCAGCCGGTGCCGCGTCGAGCTGCGCGGCGACGCCGCCGGCATCCGGCTGGCCGTGGACGACGACGGCCCGGGCTTCGATCCCGCCGAGGCGCGCTCGCGGCGGCGGCTGGGCCTGAGCGGCATGCGCCAGCGCGTGGAGTCGCAGGGCGGGACCTTCGGCGTGACCAGCGCGCCGGGGCAGGGGACGCGCATCCGCGTGGACCTGCCGTCGACGCTGCGGGAAGGGGCGGACGAGGACATGAACGGGAAGAGGACGGACGATGAGCGGTGACACGATCGAGGTGCTGGTGGTCGACGACCACCCGCTGTTCCGCCAGGGCGTGGTGCATTCGCTGACGCTGGATCCGGCCTTCCGGGTCGTCGGGGAGACCGCGTCCGGCGAGGAGGCTTTGGCGCTCGCGCAGGCGCTGCTGCCGGACGCCGTGCTGCTGGACATCAGCATGCCCGGCTGGAACGGCATCACGACGGCGGGGCGCATCGCGATGGCCTGCCCGGCGACGGCGATCGTGATGCTGACGATGTCGGAGGACAAGGACAAGCTGCTCGCGGCGCTCAAGGCGGGCGCGCGGGGCTATGTGCTCAAGGGCGTCTCGGGCAAGGAACTGGCGGGCGTGCTGCGCGCGGCCGTGGCCGGCGAGGTGTATGTGTCGCCGACGATCGCCGCGGAGATGCTGGTGTCGCTGACGCAGCGCAAGGCGCCGGATCCGTTGCAGGAGCTGACCGAGCGGGAGCGCAGCATCCTGTCGCTGATCGGCGCCGGCAAGACCAACCGCGAGATCGGCGACGCGCTGTTCCTGTCGGAGAAGACGATCAAGCACCACGTCACCAACATCCTGCAGAAGCTGCAGGTGCGCAGCCGCGTCGAGGCGGCGTTGCTCGCGAGCCGGCACGGCGATCCGGATCGCGGTGATCGTCCCGGTCGTCCCGATCGCCCCGATCGTCTCGATCACACCGGCTGAGGAGCGCGCACGCGCCCGGTCGACCGGGATAGACTGGTCCGCATCGACGCGCTCCTGCGGGCGCGTCTTCATTCCCGTCTTCATTCCTGTCTCCCTTCCCGTCTTCCTCCCGTCCCCCTGTTCCCTTCCTCCGAAAGGCCCCGCCATGAAATCCCGTGCCGCCGTCGCGTTCCAGGCTGGCCAGCCGCTGCAGATCGTCGAGATCGACGTCGAGCCGCCCCGCAAGGGCGAGGTGCTGGTGAAGATCACCCACACCGGCGTGTGCCACACGGACGCCTTCACGCTCAGCGGGGACGATCCGGAAGGCCTGTTCCCCGCCGTGCTCGGCCATGAAGGCGCGGGCATCGTCGTCGAGGTGGGCGAGGGCGTCACCAGCGTCCGGCCTGGCGACCACGTGATCCCGCTCTACACCGCCGAATGCGGCGAGTGCCTGTTCTGCAAGTCCGGCAAGACCAACCTGTGCGTGGCCGTGCGCGCCACGCAGGGCAAGGGCGTGATGCCCGACGGCACGACGCGCTTCTCCTACGAAGGCAAGCCGGTCTACCACTACATGGGCTGCTCGACCTTCAGCGAATACACCGTCGTGGCCGAGGTGTCGCTGGCCAGGATCAGCCCGGACGCCAATCCGGAGCAGGTCTGCCTGCTGGGTTGCGGCGTGACCACCGGCCTGGGCGCGGTGAAGAACACCGCCAAGGTGCAGCCGGGGGACTCGGTGGCGGTGTTCGGGCTCGGCGGCATCGGCCTGGCGGTGATCCAGGGCGCGAAGCTGGCGCAGGCGGGCCGCATCATCGCGATCGACACCAACCCGTCGAAGTTCGAGCTGGCCAAGGTCTTCGGCGCCACCGACTTCGTCAACCCGAAGGACCACGACAAGCCGATCCAGCAGGTGATCGTCGAGATGACCGGCTGGGGCGTCGACCATTCCTTCGAATGCATCGGCAACGTCCACGTGATGCGCGCGGCGCTCGAGTGCGCGCATCGCGGCTGGGGCCAGTCCATCGTCATCGGCGTGGCGGGCTCGGGCCAGGAGATCTCGACGCGGCCGTTCCAGCTGGTCACCGGCCGCACCTGGAAGGGCACGGCCTTCGGCGGCGTCAAGGGCCGCTCGCAGCTGCCCGGCATGGTCGAGGAGGCGATGCGCGGCGACATCCAGCTGGCCCCGTTCGTGACCCACACGATGCCGCTGACCGGCATCAACGAGGCCTTCGACCTGATGCACGACGGCAAGTCGATCCGCTCGGTGGTGCACTTCTGAGCCTGGCACCGGGACCGAGGCCGCCGCGGGAAGCGGCGGCGGTCCGCGGTCAGCGCGACTCGCGCCAGCCCAGCACCCGTGCGGGCAGGAACAGGATGGCCTTGAGCAGGGCGAAGACCGCTTCCACGCTCAGGCCGATCAGCCGGAACGGCAGCGTCAGCAGCCAGACGATCGGCCACAGGACCAGCGCCAGCAGGGCCAGCGGCCAGCACAGCACGAACAGGACCAACCAGAACAGCAGGCCGACGAAGCCCATGGCGCACTCCTCGAGAAGGGGGAAACGGAAGGTGGAGCGACAGGACCCCGCAAGGCCGTGACCGTTCCACACCACAGGGCGCCACCTTAGCGGGCCTGCCGGGCCGTGGCACCGGTCGCGCGACCAAGCGGCGCTGGAGGCTCACAGACTGCACGCCGGGGGGATACGGCGTCGATGGCCCTCCGCGGGTGGGAGGCCGGCATCCGCTGTGGGATAGTGGACACCTCCGTGCAAAGCGCCCTGGGCGCCCCGCTGATGCCTCGAGATTCCGCCTCCTCCGCGCCGGGTGACCGCCCCGAGAACGGCCCGCAAGACCAGCGAGGCCCGCAAGGCCCGCAAGGAGCGCACGGACCGGGGCAAGGACTGGCCCCGCTGACGCTGGGCGCGCTGGGCATCGTGTTCGGCGACATCGGGACCAGCCCGCTGTACACGATGCGGGAGGTGCTCAACCCCGCCAACGGCGTGAGCCTGCAGCCCGCGGACATCATCGGCGCGGTCTCGGCCATCCTCTGGGCCTTGATGATCGTGGTGACGCTGAAGTACGTCGTGCTGATCCTGCGCGCGGACAACCGCGGCGAGGGCGGCATCATGGCGCTGACCGCGCTCGCGGTCCGGGCAGCGGGCGACACGCCGGCGCGGCGACGGATGCTGCTGCTGGTCGGCGTCTGCGGCGCGGCGCTGTTCTACGGCGACAGCGTCATCACGCCGGCGATCTCCGTCATGGGTGCGGTCGAGGGGCTGGAGATCGTCACGCCGGCCCTCAAGCCGTTCGTCCTGCCGATCTCCGTGGCGGTGCTGACGGGGCTGTTCCTCATCCAGCGCCGCGGCTCGGCCGCCGTCGGCGTGATGTTCGGGCCGGTCATGCTGCTGTGGTTCAGCGTGCTCGGCGTGATCGGCGCGCTGCAGATCGCGCAGACCCCGGCGATCCTCCAGGCGCTCGATCCCCGGTTCGGCCTGGCCTTCCTCCAGGCGCGGGGGCCGGGCCTGTTCCTGGTCGTCGGCGCGCTCGTGCTGGCGCTGACGGGCGCGGAGGCGCTGTATGCGGACATGGGGCATTTCGGCCGCCGGCCGATCCGGCTGGCCTGGTCGGCCCTCGTGCTGCCGACGCTCGCGCTGAACTACGCGGGGCAGGGCGCGCTGCTGCTGCGCGAGCCGGTCGCGCTGGACAACCCGTTCTTCCGCCTCTTCCCGTCCTCCTGGCTCATCCCTTGCGTGCTGCTGGCCACCTTCGCCTCGGTGATCGCGTCGCAGGCGGTGATCTCGGGCGCGTTCTCGCTGACCAAGGAAGCCATCCAGCTCGGCCTGCTGCCCCGGATGCGCGTGATCTACACCTCCGAGCAGGCGATGGGCCAGGTCTACCTGCCGGCGATCAACTGGACGCTGCTGGTCGCCGTGCTGCTGGCCGTGCTGGGCTTCGAGAGTTCCTCGGCGCTGGCGTCGGCCTACGGCATCGCCGTGACCATCACCATGCTGATCACGACGGTGCTGACCTTCTTCGTGGTCCGGCATGCCTGGCGCTATCCGGCCCCGCTCGCGTGGGCCGCGACGGCGGGCTTCCTGGCGGTCGACGCGCTGCTGGTGGCGTCCTGCTCGCTCAAGATCATGCAGGGCGGCTGGTTCCCGCTGGCGCTGGGGCTGGTGCTGTTCGCCATCATGGCGACGTGGCGCCGCGGCAAGGAACGCCTGCACGAACAGGTCGCCGGGGACGACCTGCCCCTGCTGCCCTTCCTGGAATCCCTGTCGCACGACGTCCAAGGCCCGCGGCCCGACCGGATCGCCGTCTATCCGGTCTCCAACCCCGAGGTGGTGCCGCCGGCGCTGCTGCACAACCTGAAGCACTACCAGTTGCTGCACGCGCGCAACGTGATCGTCACCGTCCGCTTCGACGAGGTGCCCTTCGTGCCGGAGGATCAGCAGCTCAGCGTCGAGCATCTGCGGCCGGGGTTCTGGCGCGTGGTAGTGCGCTACGGGTTCAAGGACGAGCCCAACCTGCCGGCGGCGCTGGGGCGCTGCGCGCGGCACGACCTGCAGTTCGACCCGTTCCTCGCGTCCTACTTCCTGAGCCGGCAGGTCGTGGTGGCCGGTGCGGGCCGGCAGAGCTCCGGGATGGCGCGTTGGCGGCAGCAGCTGTTCATCGCGATGGCGCGCAATTCCAGCAGCGCCGCCGACTACTTCCGGCTGCCCGACAACGGCGTCATCGAGCTGGGCTCGCGGGTCCAGCTGTAGCGTCCGGCTCGCGTGGGGCGCGGGTGTTCCTGCCCGCCTGTCTGACGGTCAGCGCGGGAGCGGCGCGTCCGTCGCCGCTCCTTTCAGACTGGCCGGGGTCGAAGACGATCTCCAGCGGTGTGACCTTGGCGAAGAACGCCAGCGGCGACTTCGCGAACAGCTCGAAGCCTTGCTGCCCCGTCGCGCGCGCGAACAGCCGGTTGCCGTCGGCATGCACCGTGATCTTCATGGACGGCGACAGCACGTACACGCCTTCGAGCGGCTTGAGCTGTTCCGGTGTCAGCGTCACCGTGGCCTGGCGCGTCAGGCTCATGTCCGCCGGCGGGAAGGCCGGCTCCAGCAGGTGCAGGGCCAGGTCCACGACGCCCACGCCCGCGTTCGCCAGCACGGCCGAGGCGTTGCCCTTGGACGGATCCAGCCAGAGGGAGGTGCTGAAGCCGAAGGTCGCGCCGTCGTGGTTGAAGGCGATGCGCCCGGGCAGGACGCCGCCGTTCCAGGCGAGGCCGATGCCCGCGCCGGGGATGTCGCGGGCGCCGTGGCGGCGCAGGCACAGGGCGAAGGCCTCCTTCAGCGGATGGTCGAACTGTCCCAGCGCCGCCTGCGCGTAGCGCGCCACGCCGCGCGTGCTGCCGAGCAAGGCCCCCGCGCCCGCCATCGCCGGGCGGAAGGTCCAGTGGGCGACCGGCTTGCCGGACTTGTCGTGCCCGTCGAGCAAGCGCCGGCCTGGCGGCGGGCTCAGGAAGATCTGGTCCGCGAGCCCCAGCGGCACCAGCACGCGTTCGCGGAGCAGCGTCGCACAGTCGCGCTGTTGCAGGAAACCCAGCGCCTGGCCGAGCAGGCCGAAGCCGAGGTTCGAATATTCATAGGCGGTGTCGCGCGGCTTGTCCGCCTTCCAGCCGGCCAGGAAGGCGGCCATCTGCGGCCAGTCGTAGGCGGCGTAGGGATCGCCGTCCTCCGGGCGGACGACCAGATTGGCGGGGAGGCGCGGCAGTCCCGAGCGCTGCGTCGCCAGGTCCACCCAGCGCAGCGGCGCGTCCTGGCTGTCGCGCAGCGGGAGGCGATCGGGCAGGGCGGCCTCGACGGGATCGTCGAGCTTGATCAGCCCGCGCGTGACGGCGTCCGCCAGCAGCAGCGCGGTGAAGGTCTTCGTGATCGAGCCGAGTTCGAACAAGGTCTGCGGATCGGGCACCGGCCCGCGTGCGCTGGCGCCGCTGAAAGTGGTCGCGCCGTCACGGACGCGCATCGCTGCGAGCGCGACGCCCTCGTACTTCAGCCGCTCGGCGAGCAGGGCGCCTTCGGGGCCTTCGTGCTGGGGCTGCTCGCGGGACGAGGGCGCCGGGGCGCTGGCGGCGGCCGCGGCCGATTGTGCGAAGGCGCGCCATGGGGCAGTCAGGCTCGCGGTCATCAGTGCGGCCGAGGCGTGCAGACCGGTGCGACGCGTGATCTTGGGCATGAAGGGACTCCCTGGATGTCAGACCCTGCGACGCCGCTGCTTGTGGCCGAGGACTGTGTGCCGCGTCAGTGTAAGACGGGGTCAGGGGTTGCCTCCATCCCCCAGGAGGACCGTCGTCGCAACCGATGCATCCCCCCATTCGGACGAAGATCTTTCGCCGTCCTTTGACGCGCCGCAAGGCGATTCCAGATCGAGACCAACTGATGGGGGAAGCGGGTCCGATTTCGATTCTGGAGTCGATCAGCGGTGGCAGAGTCGTTCTCCATGGCGGGCAGGGGCCGGCTGTTGATGGAGGAAACGACGATGCAGAGGAATGCCTACGAAAGCGGCGCCACCGAGCGCGCCGCGCGGTCCGATCCGGAGTTGATCGCTCGCGTGCAGGCCATCGAGACGGTCCTGCCCACGCTGGCCACGCGGGCCCAGCTGGAGCAGCTCCGCGGCGATATGAAGGAAGGCTTCGGCGAGCTGCGCGCGGAAATGAAGGAGAGCTTCGGCGCCATCCGCGCCGAAATGTACAAGACCCATGGCGACCTTCGCGTCGACATGCGGCTCATGATCGTGAGCGCCATGAAGTGGTCGATCGGCATGGCGGTCAGCCTGGCGACGCTGGGCGTCACCGTCATCGTTGCGGTAGCGCCGCTCATCGCGGCGCGCCTGCATGGGTGAAGCCGATGACCCGCGTCGCTGGGCGGGCGGGGGAGTCCATCACCCCGACTTCTCCAACGCCTTCGCCAGATGCGCCACGAACTGCCTCACCCGCGCGGTGCCCTGGACCCGTTGCGGGTACACCGCATAGATGTCCGCGTCGGGCGTCTCCCAGTCCGGCAGCACCTGGACCAGGCGCCCAGTCGCGAGGTAACGCGCGATGTCCCATTCCGCGCGCATCAGGATGCCCAGCCCGTCGAGCGCCCAGTTCACCGCGATCTCGCCGTCGTTGGTCGTCAGCGCGCCGCGCGTCTTCACCGCTTCCGTGAGCGTCTTGCGGCCGCGCTTGGACGTCAGCCGCCACAGCCCATACGCCTCCTCGCCTTGACGGATGCCGATGCAGTCGTGCCGCACCAGATCGGCCGGCGTCTTCGGCATGCCGTGCGCGCTCAGATAGGCCGGCGACGCGCACAGCAGGCGGCGGTTCGCAGCGATGCGTCGCGCGATGATCCGTGCATCCGGCGGCGGGCCGAAGCGGATGCAGACGTCGAAGGCGTCTTCGCTCAGCGGCGGCGGATTGACCGACAGCTGCAGCTGGACCTGCAGCTTCGGATGCTGGCGCACGAAGCTGGAGATCAGCGGCGCGATGTGCGTCCGCCCGAAGCCCAGCGTCGCGTTCACGCGCAGCAGGCCGCTCGCCGTGCCGCCGCTCGCGCTCATCACCTCCTGCAAGTCATCGATGGCCGCCAGGATCCTGCGCGCATGCTCCAGGTAGAGCTCGCCTTCCTGCGTCAGGCTCATCCGGCGTGTGGTCCGGCTCAGCAAGGCCGTGCCCAGCCGGCTCTCCATCTGCGTCAGGTGCTTGCTGACGGCCGCCGTCGTGATGCCCAGTTCGCGCGCCGCGGCGCTCAGGCTGCCGGCGCCGCACAGCGCCGAGAAGAAGCCCAGGTCGGCGGGCGCGATCGCCGCCGCCTTCGCGATGCCGGCGGCCGGCGAGGTCTTGGAAGCCATGAGGAAACCCTGCTGAGGGTGATGTCCGGATTGTTGAATCCAGGTTGAAGACGCCTTGACTTTAGCCGCGATCCGCAGCGCCCGTCGCTCCTAGAGTCGGACCAGGATTTGACGACATCACCAGGAGACAGACACCCATGAAGACCTATCGCATCGCCACCATCCCCGGTGACGGCATCGGCAAGGAAGTGATCCCCGCGGGGCGCGAGGTGCTCGCGGCGCTGGCCGCGACGAGCGACCGCTTCCGCTTCGAATTCGAGGACTTCGGCTGGGGCGGCGACTGGTACCGCGCGCACGGCGAGATGATGCCGGCGGACGGACTCGACGCGCTGCGCGACAAGGACGCCATCCTGTTCGGTTCCGCCGGCGATCCCGACATCCCCGACCACATCACGCTGTGGGGTCTGCGGTTGAAGATCTGCCAGGGCTTCGACCAGTACGCCAACGTGCGCCCGACCCGCGTGCTGCCCGGCATCGACGCGCCGCTCAAGCGCTGCGGCCCGAAGGACCTGGACTGGGTCATCGTGCGCGAGAACTCGGAGGGCGAGTACGCCGGCGTCGGCGGCCGCGTCCATCAGGGCCATCCGATCGAGGCGGCCACCGACGTGTCCATCATGACCCGCACCGGCGTCGAGCGGATCATGCGCTATGCGTTCAAGCTGGCGCAATCGCGGCCGCGCAAGCTGCTGACGGTGATCACCAAGAGCAACGCGCAGCGCCACGCGATGGTGATGTGGGACGAGATCGCCGCGCAGGTCGCGGCGGACTTTCCCGACGTCACCTGGGGGAAGGAGCTCGTCGACGCCGCGACCGCCCGCATGGTCAACAAGCCGGCGACGCTGGACACCATCGTCGCGACCAACCTGCACGCGGACATCCTGAGCGACCTGGCGGCCGCGCTCGCCGGCAGCCTGGGCATCGCGCCGACGGGCAACATCGATCCGGAACGCCGTTATCCGTCGATGTTCGAGCCGATCCATGGATCGGCCTTCGACATCATGGGCCAAGGCCTGGCGAATCCGGTCGGCACCTTCTGGTCCGCGGTGATGCTGCTGGAGCACCTGGGCGAGTCCGAGGCCGCCGCGCGCCTCATGCGTGCGATCGAAGCGGTGACGGCCAACCCGTCGCTGCACACCGGCGACCTCGGCGGCCAGGCGAAGACGACCGACGTCACCGCCGCCGTCATCGCCGCCCTGCGCCAACGCGGCTGACGCGCCTCACTTCCACGGCCGCTGGCCCTCACCCCTGATCCTCTCCCGCAAGCGGGAGAGGGAGTCTGACCGGGGCCCTTCTCACTTCTCTCCCGCTTGCGGGAGAGGGTGGGGGTGAGGGCTGCGGTCCCATGCAGTACCCCCCCTCGAATGGCCGTCAGAGCCATCGACCAGGAGACAACCATGACCCACGTCCCGTCCTTCCCCCGCCGCCGCGCGCTGATCGCCGCCTCGGCGATCGCTGCAAGCGCCGTCGCTTTCAGCACCGCGACGCCCGCCTTCGCGCAGGCCTGGCCCGCCAAGCCCATCACCCTGATCGTGCCTTTCCCCGCCGGCGGCACCACCGACGTGCTCGCCCGCGCGCTGGCCGAGAAGCTCCAGCAGAGCCTGGGCCAGCCCGTGATCGTCGAGAGCCGCCCCGGCGCCGGCGCGACGCTGGGCGCGGACTACGTCGCCAAGTCCAAGCCCGACGGCTACACGCTGCTGATCGGCGCCGTCCACCACACGATCGCCAGCAGCGTCTACAAGAAGCTGCCCTACGACTTCCAGAAGGACTTCGTGCCCATCACCAGCATCGCGCTGGTGCCCAACGTGCTGGTCGTCAATGCCAGCCAGACCTCGGCGAAGACGGTGCAGGAACTGGTCGCGCTGCTCAAGGCCAAGCCCGGCGCGTGGACCTACGGCTCCAACGGCAACGGCACCGCGCAGCACCTGATCGGCACGCAGTTCCAGAACCTCACCGGCACGACGCTGCTGCACGTGCCCTACAAGGGCAGCGGGCCGCTGGCGACGGACCTGCTCGGCGGACAGATCCAGATGTCCTTCGACACCATCACGCCGGTGCTGCCGCACATCAAGGCCGGCAAGCTGCGTGCGCTCGCGGTGACCACGGCCAGGCGCTCCAGCGCGCTGCCCGACGTGCCCACGCTGGACGAGGCCGGCCTGAAGGGCTTCGACATCGGCACCTGGTTCGGCGTGCTCGCGCCCGCGGCCACGCCCAAGGACATCGTCCTCAAGCTGAACACCGAGATGGTCAAGGTCCTGCAGGCGCCCGAGTTCCGCAAGCGCATGGAGGAGATCGGCGCCGAGACCACCGGCGGCACCAGCGAGCAACTGGCGTCCCAGATCCGCAACGAGACGGGCAAGTTCGCGAAGCTGGTCAAGGAGGCCAACGTCCAGATTGAATGAGCCCCTGCGACCGACCCGCCTTCGGCGCGCGCCCTGCGAATGGCAAGCAGGGAATGGCAAGCAGGGAATGGCACGCCAGCGCTGGAACGCGGGGCCTGAAACGCAAGAATGGGGGAGTGCCGACGAACGAACATTCCGGGCAGGTTGTCGACTGACAGGGTCTTCTGCCCTTGTGGTCCTGCCATGATCGATCCGTCGACAAGCGCCAGACGCTTCAACCAACTCATCGCCGCGCTGTCGCGGCGCACCGCCACGCCACTCGAGGCCCGCGACGGGCTGCTCGTGCTCGTCGATGCCGGAGGGACCGTCCAACTCGTCGTCGAGTTGACGGACGCTGGAGACGCCGTGGCGATCGTCGCGCGGGTGATGCCCGTGCCGCAGGAGGATGCCGGCGGCACCTTGGCCCTGCGCCTGCTGCGCTTCAACGCTGACCGTGCGGCGCTGGACGGCGCCGTGATCGCGGCGGACGGGCTGCGACGCCAGTTCGTGCTGATCCGCGAGCTGCCGCTCGCCGATGAGGCAGAAGCAGAAGCAGAAGCAGAAGCAGAAGCAGATACAGAAGCGGCGGCAGAGGCGCTGGCGGGCCGCATCGAGGCCCTGATGGACCTGGCGGCGATCGTGCGCTTCGACGCCCTCGGCGAGCGGTCGCCGGGCGCCGGCACCGCCGCCTTGCTGCTGCGCGCCAGCCGGAGCCTGCGATGAGGCTTCCCGGCGACCCGGTCGCCTGCGCCGCGGCGATCCCCTCATGCAGCGAAGAGACTTTGCCGGAACCGACGCCGGCACCCAGGCCACCGTCGACGCCCCTGTCCTCTCCCGCAGACTCCCGGATGAGCGGATGGCGGCAGCCCGAAGCAGGGGAGGCGGGCACCACGGCCTTCCATCGTCGGGGGGGCGTGCGCAGGCCCGACGGACGATCGTTGAAGACCGCCGGGACGCTGTCCAGTTCGACCACGCCGACTGCGCCGACTGCGCCGACCGCGGTCCCGCTGAAGGCGCTCGCCCAGACGCCGACCACCCAGGCCGCGCACTACGAACAGCGCGACATGCCGACCGACACCGCCTCGCTGGATCGCCTGCGTGACGACGCCCTGTTGGCGAGTTACCCCTATCACCGCGACCAGATGGCGCTGCCGTCGGGCTGGGCCCCGGCGGGCGACCTGGCCAACCAGCTGCGCCGGGAGCTGACACTGACGAACCGCGGGGTCGACGCCAAACCCGGCGCGATCGTCGATCGGGACAGCGGACTGACGGCGGTGCTGCTGCGCGGCCACAAGACGAACGAAGTGGTGCTGGTGTTCGGCGGCACCACCGCGGGCAGGAAGACGGGCGCCACCTTGGCCGAACGCTCCAGGCCCGGCCGCAACTTCATGTCGACGCTGTCGCAGTGGGGCGCCAACCTCTGCGCCGGACTCGGCGGCACGCCGAGGAGCTATCGGCAGGCCGAGGCGCTGCTCGCCGCCGTGCAGCGTCGCCTGGCGACGGATCCGGCATTGGCCGGGCACACGGTGCGCGTGCTCGGGCATTCCAAGGGCGGTGGGGAAGCGATGTACGCCGCGTTGAAGGCCAGAGCGCCGGTACCGGTCACCGCCTTCTGCCCGGCGCATCTGAGCGACCGCTTGATCAGGCAGTTGCCGGAGAAGAACCTGGCCAGCGCCAAGGCCTGGGTCCGCAGCTTTTCGCCGAAGGGCGATCCCGTGGCGGGCTTGCGCGGCCTCCTGCCCGGCATGCACGGGGTGGGCATCGGCCATCATTTCGATGGCATCCCGGGCAGCAGCGCCATGAACCGCCACGACCAGTTCCACCAGCACGTGCTCCACCATCACGCGATCGCCACGGCCTCCAACCATCGTGCATGAACCTGCATGAACGTGCAGGAAGATCGGCGGCGAGGTCGATCCGCCCCTGGGCGTGGAGGCCGGGACGGGGCGCCGGCAAGGGGGCGCTGAACACGACCTCGAGGATCTGGCGGCGGTGTTTAGCGGAGATCCCTAAACACTTGGGAAACTTGCGCGACTTCGTTGACCCCTGAAAAGGGCCCTTCAAGAATCGCCGCAACCCCATGAGCAGCATCACCATCCGCGATATCGCCAAGGCCGCCGGCCTGTCCATCGGCACCGTGTCGCGCGGCTTGCGCAACCAGTCCGGCCTGTCGGAAGAGACGCGCCAGGTCGTCCGCGACACCGCCCTGCGCCTGGGCTACGACTTCACGCAGCTGCGCAAGAACAGGATCCGTCGCATCGGCTTCCTGCTGCACAGCCAGCACAACACGCTCGCCTCCAGCCCATTCTTCTCCGCCGTGCTGCACGGCGCCGAGCAGGTCTGCCGGCGCGAAGGGCTCTCGCTGTCCTTCATCGTCGCGGGCCCGGGCCAGCCGATCGTGGAGCAGACCCGCGGGCATCAGCTGGACGCCTTCCTGTGCGTCGGCTACTTCGAGCCGGAGGTCCTCGACACGCTCAAGCGCAGCGGCAAGCCGACCGTGCTCGTGGACATGCACCGCCGGGGGATGACCTCGGTCAACCCGGACCACCAGCACGGCAGCTTCCTCGCGACCAGCCACCTGCTGCGCAGCGGGCGGCGGACCATCGGGCTGATCTCGGGATCGCCGGCGCATTACAGCCTGGAGCAGCGCGCCCGCGGCTACCGGCGGGCGCTGTTCGAGGCGCAGGTCCAGGCCGATCCGGACCTCGAGGTGATCGCGCCGCAGCTCGGCGACGGCGAAGCCGGCGTCATCGCCGCGATGCGCGTGCTGCTGGCGCGCCGCAAGCGGCCCGACGCGGTCGTCTGCTTCAACGACAGCGCGGCGCTGGTCGCCCTGCGCCAGTGCCTGAACGACGGCCTGCGCATCCCCGAGGACATCGCCGTGGTCGGCTTCGACGACATCGGCGGCGCCTCCGTCGCCCATCCGCCGCTGAGCACGGTCCGCGTGGACAAGGAGGCGCTCGGCGCCAAGGGCGTGGACCTGCTGCTGGCCACGCCGGCGGACGAGCCCCTCGAATTGACGCTGCCGGTCGAGCTGATCGTTCGCGACAGCTCCAGCAGCAACGACTGACCCCCTCCCTGCCTCGCATGACAACCACGACACCGCCCGTGACACGCGCCC
>CAMPJJ010000121.1 GCA_946886855.1 uncultured Roseateles sp.
CCGCGAGCACCTCCTCGACCGACTGCTCCACACCGACCATCAACGGGCGCCGCGGCGCCGCGCGGTAGGCGACGACGACTTCGCCGGGCAGCGCGCCGGCGCCGATGTAGGTGTCGTGCTCGCGTCCGCGGCGCAGCGCGTCGAAGGCCGGATGCCCGTCCAGGCGCTGGCCGGGCAGCTGGTGCAGGGTCTCCATCGCGGCGAGCAGCTGGCCGTCGGTCGAGGCCAGCCAGGCGGCGCTGCGGCCCGTGGGCAGCGCGCGCTGCTGGACCTGCGTCAGCGCATCCGGATTGATCAGCGCCAGCAGCCAGCGCGCGTCGCCGTCGCGCATGCCGGACGACAGGCCCGTCGAGGCCGCCGCGCCGCTGGCGGGTTCATCGGGCGATGGCGGCAGTTGCAGCAGCAGCGGCAGCATGCCCACCGGCGATCCGCGCGCCCCGCGTCCCCGCGCGAGGTCCGCCAGGCCGCGCCCGGGCCGCAAGGGCAGCAGCATGTCGCGGTCGGGAGCGGGCAGGCGACCGAAGTCGTCGAGCGGAATCTCCAGGCCGATCTCGTCGGTGTTCGTGCTGACCAGCACCCGCCCGCGCGTGTCCAGCAAGGACACGCTGCGGATGAAGGGCAGCCCCACCAGCACATGGCTGAGATGCTCCTGGAGGTGCTGGGCCTCATGCGGATCGGCGACCGTGCGCGCCAGGCCGTCGCCGACGGCATGCAGGGACAGCGAGGCGGTCTCGATGGTGCGGCTCGCGTCGCTCTCCAGCACCTGCGCCAGCAGCGCGCCGCGCGCGCGCGCCTCGTCGATGGCTTCCTGCCGGCCGACCCATGCCGGGCCGATCAGGCCGGCCAGGGTGCCCGCCCCGACGGCGAGGCCCGCCCACAGCGTCGCGCGACGCAGGCGCAGCAGGGATCGGACGGCCGGACCGAGCATCGTGGCGGCTCCGCGTCAGGGTACGACGATCGCGCTCAGGCCGTGGCGCTCGGCGGCGGCGCGCAGCCGGCCGTCGCGCTTGATCCGAGCGACGAAGTCGTCCAGCCGCGCCAGCCACACGGCATCGCCGCGCTTGATCGCATAGGCATACGGCAGGACATGGAAGGGTTTGGGCGACGCGATCAGCTGCGCCCAGTCGGCGTTGTCCAGCAGCCGCCGGCTGTAGGGATAGTCGGTCATGAAGACGTCGGCGCGGCCGGACTCCAGCTCGCGCTCCCGCGTCGCGGGCGGCTGCACCACCAGCAGCGTCGCGCGCTTGAGCGCGTCGCGCATCACCCGCTCGGTCGAGGTGCCGGCCTGCACGGCCACCACCACGGCCGGCTGGTCGATGTCCTCCCAACGCTTGACGACACGGCTCGCGCGGCTGGCGATGGCATAGATGTCGCTCTGCAGATACGGCTGCGTGAAAGACAAAGCCACCTGGCGGTGCGGCAGGACGGCGACGGCGAACATGGCGACATCGCAGCGCTCGCCCTCCAGGTCGGGGATCAGGCGCTGGAACGAGGATTCGACATACCGCAGGCGCACGCCGAGGTCCTTCGCCAGTTCGTTGGACAGGTCGATGTCCAGGCCGCTGAGGGTCTCGTCGCGGGGATGGCGGTAGGTGATGCCATAGTAGTCCGGCCAGATGCAGACCCGCAGCACGCCCTGCGCGAGGACGCGCTGCAGCACGGGGCTCGCCGCGGCGGCCGGCGCGGGCGCGGACGCCGGGGCGCTCCACGCGCCCGGCGCCGCCACCGCTGCCATCGCCACCATGAGGCCGGCCGCCCGGATCCGGGCACGCCGGACCGTCGCGGCCGGTCCGGTCCATCGCTTCGTCATCACATCTCCTCGACGCCGGATTGCACCAGAGTTCGCACCCTTCAATGCCGAGGGAAGCCCCCATCTCCGACCGAAGTCACCCCGATATCACTTTTATCGCTTATAACTGGGGATATTGCCCACCTGCAAGTTTGGTTAATTCGGCAAAATCGCCTCATGACTGCCATTGCCCGTACACCTGACGACATGCAAGAGGACTTCAGCACGCGCGAAGTCGCGCAGCGCCTCGGCATGGCCGTCCGATCGGTGCAGCTGATGGTCGACCGCGGTGAGCTGCAGGCCTGGCGCACGCCGGGCGGACACCGCCGGATCCTGAGGACCTCGCTGGACGCCTGGCTGACCGGCCGGGGCCTGGCGCCGACCAAGCCGGCCGACCTGTCGCCCAACGACGGCGTCCCGCCGCGGCTGAAGGCGCTGCTGATCGAGGACTCGGTCCACTACCAGAACCTCGTGATGCTGCTCGCGCAGCAGGAGTACCCCGACCTCGACCTGCACACGGCCAACGACGGCATCGGCGGCCTGGTCATGTACGGACAGCTGCAGCCCGAGATCCTGCTGGTCGACATCCTGCTGCCCGGCATCGACGGCGCGGCGCTGGTGACCAGCCTGCGCTCGCAGCCGCAGTTCGCCAGCAGCGAACTGATCTTCGTCACCGCGCTCGACGAGCAGCAACGGGCGCCTTATGCGTTCGCGCTGGCGGGCCTGCCGCTGGTGCACAAGCCGCGGCTCGTGACTGACCTGCCGCCGCTGCTCGGCGCCGCCATCCAGCGCATCCAGGCCCGACAGCCGCAGTTCGCCGGTTGACGCCGGCGGCAGAGGGCGGAAGTGGGCGGGTTCTGATCATGGCGTCCCGTGTGCGGGTCCTCCTGGTGGAGGACGATCCCACCCTGCAGCGTTTCGTCGCCATGGCGCTCGAGGACGACGAGGTGCGCATGCAGGGCTGCATCTCCGTGGACGAGGCGCTGCTCGCGCTCGCGACGCAGAGTTTCGACCTGGTCATCAGCGACCTGATGCTGCCGGGTCGGCACGGCCTCGATCTGCTGCAGACGCTCAAGCAACGGCCCGAACTGCGCGGCAACGCGCGGCTGGCCGTGTTCAGCGCGGGGCTCAATCCGAGCGTGCGCGAGCAGCTGGAGGCGCTCGGCGTGACGCGTTTCCTGTCCAAGCCCTGCTCGCTGGGGGATCTGCAGTCCTGCCTGGACGGCCTGCGCGACGCCCCGGTGCCGGCGGCGATGCCGTCGATCCATCAGGCCGCCATCGAGCAGTACTTCGGCGGCAACGCCGCGCTGTACCAGGCCTTCCTGGCGCGCTGCCGGATGCAGTTCCCGCTCGACATCGCCAGCGGTCGCGGCGCCTGCGAACGCGGCGAGCACGTCAAGCTGCGCCACCTCGCGCACAGCCTCAAGAGCGTGCTGCTGACGCTGGGGCATGCGGAGGCGGCCGACGTCGCGCGGCAACTGGAACTCGATGCGGAACAGGCCGCGACAGGGTCCGAAGACGCCCTCGCCGCCGCGCGCGCCGCCTGGCCGGTGCTCGAAGAGGCGCTGGCGCGGCTCCTTTGATCCCGCCGCCCCAGACCCCCTGGGACGGACGCTCCGGGTCCTAGATCGCCAGCGGGTCGACGTCCACGGCCCACCGCGTGAGGCCCTTCTGGCGGCGCTTGAGCGCATGCAGCTCCGGCAGCCAGGCCCGCAGGAAACGCAGCAGCTGCGCGCGGCTGCCGGCCTCGATCAGCATCTGGAAGCGCTCGCTGTCGGCCACGCGCGCGATGGCCATCGGCACCGGGGGATACAGCAGCAGGCCGAGCGACAAGGGCAGCGCCTGCGCCGCCTCCTGCGCCGCGGAGAGGAAATCGCGCGCGGCCTCGACGCTGCGGCCTTCCGCGCGCACCAGCGCCAGGTGCGAGAAGGGCGGCAGGTTGGCCGTCATCCGCTCGTGCAGCTGACTGCCGGCGAAGGCTTCGAAGTCGTGCTTCAGCAGCGACTGGTAGAGCGCGTGCTCCGGATACCAGGTCTGGATCCACATCTCGCTGCGGGCCGCCTGGGCGGCGTCGCGCCCCGCCCGGCCGCCGGCCTGCATCAGGAGCGAGAAGAGCCGCTCCGGCGCGCGGAAATCGCTGCTGAACAACGCGCCGTCCGGATTCACCGCGGCGACCAGGGTGATGCGACGGAAATCGTGCCCCTTGGCGATCATCTGCGTGCCGACGAGGATGTCGACCTCGCCCTCGTGCACCGCCGCGAGCTGCGATTCGAGGCTGCCCTTGAGCCGGGTCGTGTCCGCATCGATGCGGGCCACGCGCGCGCCGGGCAGCGACTGCGCCAGCTGCTCCTCCAGCCGCTCCGTGCCGCGTCCCAGCGGCGCCACGTCCGGATTGCCGCAGGACGGACAGGCGCGCGGCACGCGGGTCGTCACGCCGCAGTGGTGGCAGCGCAGCGTCCGGTCCTCCTTGTGGAAGACCTGGTGCGCGCTGCAATGCGGGCAGTCGCTCTTCCAGTTGCACTGGTCGCAATGCAGCACCGGCGCATAGCCGCGGCGGTTCAGGAACACGAGGCTCTGCTCGCCCCGCTCCAGCCGCTTGCGCATCGCGTCCAGCAAGGGCACCGACAGCGCCGTCGTGACGCCCTTCTTGCGCTCGAGCCGGTTCATGTCGAAGAGCCGCACCCGCGGCAGCGCGCCGCCGCCGATGCGCTCGGTGAGGTCGATGCGCCGGTAGCGCCCGCCGAGCGCATGCTGCCAGCTCTCCAGCGACGGCGTCGCGGAACCGAGCACCACGGGCACCTTCTCCAGGTGACCGCGATAGACCGCCAGATCGCGCGCCGAGTAGCGGGCGCCGTCCTGCTGCTTGTAGGAGGGGTCGTGCTCCTCGTCGACGACGATCAGTCCCAGCCGGGGCAAGGACGCGAAGACGGCCAGCCGCGTGCCCAGCACCAGCTGCGCACGACCCAGGTGCGCGGCGAGCCAGTGGCGCAGCCGCTGCGCCGGCGTCAGCGCGCTGTGCAGCGAGACGATGGAACGGCCGGCGAAGCGTTCGGCGAAGCGGGCCTCGAGCTGCGGCGTCAGGTTGATCTCGGGCACCAGCACGAGCACCTGCTGGCCGCGTTCGAGCGCGGCCTCGGCTGCGCGCAGGTAGATCTCGGTCTTGCCGCTGCCGGTCAGGCCCCACAGCAAGGCGGGTTGCGGCGCCTCGCGGCGGGCCTGCTCGGCCAGCGCGTCCAGCGCCGACTGCTGCTGTGCGGTCAGCGCGGGGCGCTCGCGCACGGGGGTCGGCGTCTCCGCTGCCCCTTCGCTCGCCAACGCGGCCTTCGCCGCCTCCGCATCCGCCTTGTCGAGCTTCTTCAGCCGGGCCTGCAGCTGCTTGGCATCGAGGTCCCGCAGCTGCGGCGGCAGCACCGCCAGCGCCAGCTCGCCGATGCTGCGCTGGTAGTAGCCCGCCGCGAACTCGACCAGCCTGCGCCAGCGGTCGGAGAGCGGCGGCAGGGCGTCGAGCGCCTCGCCGACGGGGCGCAACTCGGATTCCGGCAACGGCTCCTGCCCGGGCAAGTCCTGGCCCTCGGCCGGGTCGTCCCACACCAGCCCCATCACGTCGCGACGGCCCAGCGTCACATGCACCAGCGTCCCGGGGGTCAAGTCTTGCGGGCCGAGGTAGTCCAGCGGCCCGGTCAGCCCGCTGTGCTGGGGCGCCTCCACGGCCACCCGCACGCGGCGCAGCGGCGGCGACCCGCTCATCGATCCGCCCCTCCGCGCCGGGCACAGCCGGTCGCCGCGTCCCTCCAGGCCTCCATCGGCCATGAGGAAAGCGCGCCAAGTGCCTGATTTCCAAGGGTGTTCACAACGGGGTCGAAAGCCTGTGGATAACTTTGTGGGAAACGCCCCGGCTTTTCAGGGGCCGCCAGGATTGCCGCCGCGGAGCCCCGCCGGCGTCAAATCCCGGGGAAACGCCACGTTCCCTTTGAAATCAACGACTTACGCGCCCATCGGGGAAAGCCCTAGCCGGGATGCCTGGCATGTGCTGCGTTTCGGTGACATGCACGGATTTGGGGATAACTACGCCGAGGCCTTGCGCAGCGTGCGCGAATGCTGATGCACTTCGTCGACCAGTTCGGCGACGCTTTCCGGCGGCGTGAACTGGCTGATGCCGTGGCCCAGGTTGAACACGTGCCCGCCCCAGCCGCCGTCCGCGCGCTGCGGCGCGCCGAAGCTGTCGAGCACCGCGCGTGCCTGCTCGCGCACCGCGGCCGGCGGCGCGAACAGCACGTTGGGATCGAGGTTGCCCTGCAGCGCGACGCGGTCCTGCACCTGCGCCCGCGCGCGGCCAAGGTTCACCGTCCAGTCCAGGCCGACGACGTCGGCGCCGGCCGTGGCGATCTCGTCCAGCCACAGTCCACCGCCCTTGGTGAACAGCAGCTTGGGAATGCGGCGGCCCTCGTGTTCCCCCTTGAGCTGCGACAGCACGCGACGCGAATACGCCAGGCTGAACTGCTGGAACTGGCCGTCGGCCAGCACACCGCCCCAGGAGTCGAAGACCATCACCGCCTGGGCGCCGGCCTCGATCTGCGCGTTGAGGTAGGCGGCGACCGCGTCGGCGTTGATCGACAGGATGCGGTGCATCAGGTCGGGACGCGCGTACAGGAGGCTCTTGACGTGGCGGTAGTCGTCGGAACCGCCGCCCTCGACCATGTAGCAGGCCAGCGTCCACGGGCTGCCGGAGAAGCCGATCAGCGGCACGCGCCCGTTCAGCGCGCTGCGGATCGAGGTCACCGCGTCGAAGACGTAGCGCAGCTTGTCCATGTCGGGCACGGCCAGGGCGTTCACCGCGGCCTCGTCGCGCACGACCTTCTCGAACTTCGGTCCCTCGCCCTGCGCGAACGACAGGCCCAGGCCCATCGCGTCGGGGACGGTCAGGATGTCGCTGAACAGGATCGCCGCGTCGAGCGGATAGCGTTCCAAGGGCTGAAGGGTGACCTCCGTCGCGTAGTCCCTGTTGGTGGCGAGCCCCATGAAGCTGCCGGCCTTGGCGCGCGTGTCGCGGTACTCGGGCAGGTAGCGGCCGGCCTGGCGCATCAGCCAGACAGGCGTGTACTCGGTGGGTTCGCGCAGGCAGGCGCGCAGGAAGACGTCGTTCTGAAGGGGAGCGCTCATGGGGAGGGGATTATGCTCGGGCCCCCTGCTCTTGAATTCCGCGAGCCGGCACACGATATGCCGGTGCGCACAAGAAGCACTTTGGAGGATCCGCAGATGACTTCGACCCCGTCCCGTCCGCTCGCCACCGTTCGCGCGTCGCTGCGCGCCACCGCGGCCGCCGCGCTGATCGTCGGCGCGCCGATGGCGCTGACCGGTTGCGGCTACAACGAGTTCCAGAGCCTGGACGAACAGGTCAACGCGAGCTGGTCCGAGGTGCTCAGCCAGTACCAGCGCCGCAGCGACCTGATCCCGAACATCGTCAACACGGTCAAGGGCGAGGCCAACTTCGAGCAGGACACCTTGACCAAGGTCGTCGAGGCCCGCGCCAAGGCCACCAGCATCCAGGTCACGCCCGAACTGGCGCGCGACCCGGCCGCGCTGCAGAAGTTCCAGGCCGCGCAGGGCGAGCTCTCCGGCGCGCTGAGCCGGCTGATGGTGGTCAGCGAACGCTATCCGCAGCTGCAGGCCAACCAGGGCTTCCGCGACCTGCGCGTGCAACTGGAGGGCACGGAGAACCGCATCACCGTCGCCCGCAACCGTTACATCAAGTCGGTGCAGGACTACAACGTGCTGACCCGCCGCTTCCCGACCAACCTGACGGCAAAGGTCTTCGGCTACGACACCAAGCCCAACTTCACCGTGCAGAACGAGGCCGCGATCTCCGCGCCGCCGACGGTGAGCTTCGACAAGCCGGCCACGGCGCCCGCCGCCACGACGCCGGCACCGGCCCCGGCGGCCTCGCCCGCGTCGAACTGAGGCCCCGCGCATGCGGGCGGCCTCGCTCCCGTCTCCGTTGCCGTTGCTGCTCCGGCACTGGTCACGATCCCTGTCGCGACCGCTGTCCCGGTTCCTGGCGCTGGTCTTCTTCGGGCTGCTGATGGGCCTGGGCATGCTGCCGCGGGCGCGCGCGCAGGACGTCCAGCCGGTACCGCCGCTCAGCGGCCGCGTGATCGACCAGACCGGGACCTTGAACGCCGCGCAGCGCGAGGCGCTCGATGCGAAGCTCGCCGCCTTCGAGCGCGAGGCCGGTCCGCAGATCGTGGTGCTGATGGTGCGCACGACCGCGCCGGAGGACATCGCCGCCTTCGCGCAACGGCTCGGCGACCAGTGGAAGATCGGCCGGCGCGATGTCGGCGACGGGCTGCTGATCGTGGTCGCGAAGGACGACCGGCGCATCAACATCCAGACCGCGAAGGCGCTCGAAGGCGCGGTGCCCGACCTGGCCGCGCGACAGATCATCGAACGCGACATCACGCCGGCGTTCAAGGCCGGCGACTATGCCGGCGGCCTCAACCGCGGGATCGACGCGCTGCAGGCGCGCATCCGAGGCGAGCACCTGCCGGCGCCGACGCAGCAGCCGGCGAAGTCCGCCGCCGGCCACCACATCGACATCGGCGAGATCGCCATGATCGCGTTCCTCGGCGTGCCGCTGGTGGGCGCGCTGCTGACCTCGATCTTCGGCCGCAAGATCGGCAGCCTGTTCACCGGCGTCGGCGCGGGGGCCGTCGGCTGGAGTCTGAGCAACAGCCTGCTGCTGGGCGCCGGCGCGGCCGTCGCATCGCTGATCCTGGTCGGCGTGCTCGGCATCGGCGCGGCGCGACGACGCAGCGCGAGCCCCTCCTCCGGCGGCTACCGGCGCAGCGCGCACGGGTCGGGCGGCATCGCGCCGCCCATCATCTGGGGCGGCGGTGGTGGCAGTGGCGGCGGCAACTGGGGCGGCGGCAGCGACGGCGGCGGTTTCTCGTCCGGCGGCGGTGGCGACTTCGGCGGCGGCGGCGCCTCGGGAGACTGGTGATGGAAGGACCGAGCGATTCCGACGTCCGCCGCACCGGTGACACGAGCCGGCTCGGACGCTTCTTCCGCCACCGCTTCTGGGACGAGGCCGACGTGCGGCGGGTCCTGCCCGAGACGGCGCTGGCCCGCTTGTCAGCGCGCGTCACCCAGAGCGAGCTGAGCCACGCCGGCGAGATCCGCCTGTGCGTGGAAGCCAGCCTGCCGATCAGCTACCTGTGGCGCGGACTCACGGCGCGGCAGCGCGCGCTGGCGCTGTTCGGCAAGCTGCGCGTGTGGGACACGGAGCACAACAACGGCGTGCTCATCTATCTGCTGCTCGCGGAGCACGCGATCGAGATCGTCGCGGACCGCGGGCTGAACCGGCGCGTCAACGCGGCGCAGTGGCAGCCCATCGTCGACGGTCTGCGGCAATCGCTGCGCGGCGGGCAGTTCGAGCAGGGACTGATGGAGGCGATCCGCGCCGTCGAAGCGCTGCTGGCGCAACACTTCCCGCCCGAGGCGGGCGGCGTGCCGCGCAATGAGCTGCCTGACGCCGTCGTCGTGTTGTAGCGTCTTTCTTCGACTGCCAGGGTCGGCGGCGGTGGCAGTGCGACACCCCGCGCCGTCAGAGGCTCTTGATCGGCTTGAGCTTCCAACCGAAGCGCTCTTCCTTCAGTCCGCCGGCCACCGGCGGGAATTCAAGCGGCTTGGCCGGCAAGGTCACGTCCGGCAGGTGGTCCAGCAGATGGCGGATCAGCGTCAGCCGGCCTCGCCGCTGGTCGTTGAAGTCGACCAGGGTCCACGGCGCCTGCTTCGTGTGGGTGTGCTCCAGCATGCGGTCGCGCGCGCGGCCGTAGTCCTCGTAGTGCTGGCGCGCCTCGAGGTCGATGGGGGAGAGCTTCCACTGCTTGAGCGGATCTTCGGCGCGCTCGGCGAAGCGCTCTTCCTGAAGCGGCTGATCGACCGTCAGCCAGTACTTGAACAGCAACACGCCGTCGTCGACGAGCAGTCGCTCCAGCACGGGCGCCTGCTTCAGGAAATCTTCGGTCTGCTGCGGGGTGCAGAAGCCCATCACCGCCTCCACGCCGGCGCGGTTGTACCAGCTGCGGTCGAAGAGCACGATCTCCCCCGCGGACGGCAGGTGCGTCATGTAGCGCTGGAAGTACCACTCGCCCTGTTCGCGCTCGCTGGGCTTGCCCAGCGCGACGGTGCGGCACTGGCGCGGGTTCAGCGTCTCGGAGATCGCGCTGATGACACCGCCCTTGCCGGCGGTATCGCGACCTTCCACGATGACCAGCAGCCGCTTGCGCGTGTGTTGCAGCCAGCGCGCGAGGTTGTTGAGCTCGACCTGCATGGGCTGCAGGCGGTCCAGGTAGTCCGACTTCGAGAGCTTGCCGTTCTTGCCGCCCTTGTCGCCGTTCTTCGCCTTGCCATTCTTCGCATCGACCTTCTCGTCGTTGCGCTTGTCACCGTTCTTGGACTTCTTGTCGGCCATGCTGGCTCCGTGCCGTGAAGGACGGGCCAGCTTACCGCGCATCGCTGCCGCCAACGATCAGAGCAGCTCCAGCGTCTGCATCCCCGCCCAGGTCTCGCCCGGCGGCAGCTCGACGGGCTTGAGCACCTGCGCGGCCTCGACGCACAGCATCTGCTTCCAGCCGCCTTCGGGCATGTCGGCCAGGGCGTCGCCCTTCTCCTGGCCGGGATTCCAGACCACGGCATCGGTGAAGCCCTGCTGGCGGATCGCGACGCGGCGGTCGCCGTCGCGCAGGGTCAGGTCGTGCTTCGCGTCCTGGTAGATGCGGTCCATCTCGCCGTCCAGGCGCAGCAGGTCCTCGTGCTGGGTACCGGCGCGCTCGGCGGCCGAGTCCCAGTACGCCAGACCGGACAAGCCCTGCACGGACGCCGACATGATCTGCGTCAGCCGCAGGTAGGTGTGCAGCGCGGCCGTGAAGGACAAGGGCGCCTCGCCCTTGTTCTCGCACGCAAGCTCGATCTGCAGGACGCGGCCGGCGATGCGGATGCTGATCTCGGCCTCGAAGGCATGCGGCCACACCATGCGGGTGGCGTTGTCGTCGGTCAGGCGCAGGACGGCGAGCGCGTCCTCCTTGCCCGACTCGGCGCTCACCAGCTGCCAGGGCTTGCCGCGCGCGAAGCCGTGGCGCTGCAGCGGTCCCCGGGTCGCGAACTGCGGAAAGATCACCGGCACGCCGCCGCGGATCGCCTGGCCGGTGGCGAAGGCGCTCCTGGGGGACAGGAAGAGCTGTTCGTCGGCGCCGGCGGGCACCCACGACACCAGGTGGGCGCCGTGCAGCAGCAGCGTCGCGCGGGCGCCGCCGGGCGCGCGGAGTTCAAGGGCTTCGAGGCCCTGGTGGCGGGTGATGGCGATCGGAGTGGTCATGCTCAAAAAGAAAAAACCCACCGGCGCGAACCGGTGGGTGGCCGACCCGCCGGCCGCTCAGGGCCGTCGGGTTCCAGGGTTCTTGACGAAGCCCTTAGTTTTTCACAACCGGACGCGCCCGCGGTCCGGGCAGCAGCCCGTTGGGGGCGGTGACCAGACGGTTGCCCGCCAGGCTCGCGATCTGGAAGCTGCGATCGGACAGGTTGGCGGCGATCTGGTCCACCACCGCCTTCACCAGCAGACCGATCAGGCCGCCCTGGCTGTTGTTGTTCTGCTCGGCGCTGGAGGCGGTCGCCTTGCCTTCCCAGAGCAGCGTGCCGGTGCGGAGGTCGATCAGCTTGGCCTGCATCTCGACGACGGTCTCGCTCGACAGCACCTTGTAGACCGAGCCGTACTGCTTCACGCCGACATACAGCGCCGCATCGGCGCCGAAGATCTGGCGCAGCTTGACGGTGTCGATGGTGTGGGCGTCCGACGGCGTCGTGATGCCGTTGGTGCGCAGGGTCTCGTCGACCAGCGTCACCGGCAGCACGTAGTAGCCGGCTTCGCCCAGCGGCATCGACAGGTTGGACAACACGCCGTAGGTGGCGTTCACGTCCGGCGTGTCGTTGACCGGCGGCAGGACCAGCAGCGAGGCCGGCCTGGCTTCCTTGAACGCGGTGTAGTCGTAGGGCTTGGGCGGCGCGGCGCAGGCGGTCAGCGCGGCCAGCACGGCCACGGCGCCCACGCGCTTGATCAGGGACATCAGGGTCGTCATGGTGTCTTTCTCCTGCACGCTCAGACGCCGCTCGAGGCCTTGGCGGGCGCGGCGGCCGCTGCGGCGGCGGTCTTCTCCGAGGGCTTCTTCAGCAGGAAGTCCACGTAGCCGGCGGACTCGGGGAACAGCGCGCGTTCGGCTTCCAGATGCGCGCGGGCGGCGTCGTCGTTGCCGACCTTCGCGTACAGCAGCGCCAGGTGGCCGTGCAGGCCGGGAGGCGTCGCTTCGTTGGCCGCCTTGTTCTTGATCAACTGCGATTCCAGCTGCGTGATCTGGTCGCCGGGCGTCGCGCCGTTGGTCTTGAAGTACTGGTAGACGCTGCTCTGGTAGCCGCTCCACTGGTACAGCGGCTTCTGCGGCGTGCCGCAGGCGGTCAGCAAGGCGGCCACGGCCGCGAGGGCGCTCACGCGGAGCGCGCGGGTCATGCGGAGGCTCATGATCGGTCTCCGGTTCAGCGGGCGGCTTGCGGCTTCCAGGCACCGCTGTCGATGCCGGCGACCATCGTGTTGACGGCCTCCTTGATGGCCAGGTCCAGGACCTTGCCGTTCAGCGTCGCGTCGTAGCTGGCGGTGCTGCCGAAGCCGACGATCTCGCGGGTCGACAGCTCGTACTCGCCGGCGCCCTGCGCGGAATACACGACCTCGGAGGTCTGGCTGTTGACGATGTTCAGCGTCACCTTGGCATAGGCGATCTGCTTCTTGCCGCGGCCCAGCACGCCGAAGAGCGCCTGGTCGCCGACTTCCTTGCGGCCGAACTCGGTCACCGAGCCGGTCACCAGGAAATCCGCGCCCTTGATGGCCAGGTTGCTGTTCTTGAACTTGGCTTCCTGCCGCGCCTCGTCGAGGTTGTCGCGGTCCAGCACGCTGAAGCGGTTGGTCTGCTGCAGATGCGCCACGAGGATCGACTTCGACTGGTTGCCCAGGCGGTCGATGGCGTCGGCGAACATGCCGCGCATGAAGCTGGAGCGGTTCTCGAACTTGCCGACGGCGATCGGGGCGCGCTGGCCCTGGTACTGGGCCGGCGGCGGCGTGGTGGCGCGCGGCACTTCGATGCTGCGGGACTGTTCGGTGGCGGCGCAGCCGACCAGGGCGGTCAGGGCGAGCGCCAGTGAGGCGCGACGCGCCAGGACGTTGAATGACATGGGAACTCCCTCAAAAAAGATGCCGGCTTGATGCCGGCTGCTCTCCGGTTCGGACCGGATGTGAGGAGTGTGCGCCATCGCACAGAGGCGAATCGGCAACTCCGAAAGGAACATCGGCAGGAGTGCGAGTTTTCGCAGTCCTGCCGATGCAGTGTGGTGTCCTCGCCGCACCGTGCGACCGGTGCGACGTCGGGACCGACGGGGTTGGGCTCAGCGCTTGGCGCGGAACTTCCGCAGGGCCGCGATCTGCGCGGCCATCGCGGCGAATTCGCTCTGCGCCTTGGCGAAGTCGATGTCGCTCTTGGCGTTCTTCATCGCGTCCTCGGCGGCCTTCTTCGCGGCCTCGGCACGGGCCTCGTCGAGGTCCTTGCCGCGGATGGCGGTGTCGGCCAGCACGGTCACGACGTCGGGTTGCACTTCCAGCAGACCGCCGGCGACGAAGACGAACTCTTCATCGCCGTTGGGACGCTGGATGCGCACGGCGCCCGGCTTGATGCGGGTGATCAGCGGGGTGTGCTTGGGCAGGATGCCCAGCTCGCCGCCTTCGCCCGGCAGCGCCACGAATTTCGCCTCGCCCGAGAAGATCTGCTCTTCCGCCGAGACCACGTTCACGTGGAGGGTTGCCATTGCGTTTCCTTGATCGAGAGGTGGGAAGTCCGGTCAGCTCATCGACGGCGGGTCCCGCAGGACCGCGCCGTCGAACGGGCTTTACTGGATCTTCTTGGCCTTCTCGAAAGCCTCGTCAATCGTTCCGACCATGTAGAACGCCTGCTCGGGCAGGTGGTCGCACTCGCCGTTCACGATCATCTTGAAACCACGGATGGTTTCCTTCAGCGGAACGTACTTGCCGGGCGCGCCGGTGAACACTTCCGCGACGTGGAACGGCTGCGACAGGAAACGCTGGATCTTGCGCGCGCGGGCCACGGCCTGCTTGTCTTCCGGCGACAGCTCGTCCATGCCCAGGATCGCGATGATGTCGCGCAGTTCCTTGTAGCGCTGCAGCACCGACTGCACCGAACGCGTCACGTTGTAGTGCTCTTCGCCGATGACGTTCGGGTCGATCTGGCGCGAGGTCGAGTCCAGCGGGTCCACGGCCGGGTAGATGCCCAGCGACGCGATGTCACGCGACAGCACGACGGTGGCGTCCAAGTGGGCGAAGGTCGTGGCGGGCGACGGGTCGGTCAGGTCGTCCGCAGGGACGTACACGGCCTGGATCGAGGTGATCGAACCGACCTTGGTCGACGTGATCCGCTCTTGCAGGCGGCCCATTTCCTCGGCCAGCGTCGGCTGGTAGCCCACCGCGGACGGCATGCGACCCAGCAGCGCGGACACTTCCGTGCCGGCCAGCGTGTAGCGGTAGATGTTGTCCACGAAGAACAGCACGTCGCGGCCTTCGTCGCGGAAGGCTTCGGCCATCGTCAGGCCGGTCAGCGCGACGCGCAGACGGTTGCCCGGAGGCTCGTTCATCTGGCCGTAGACCATGGCGACCTTCGACTTGCCGAGGTCCTCCTGGTTCACGACGCCCGCGTCGGACATCTCGTGATAGAAGTCGTTGCCCTCACGGGTACGCTCGCCGACACCCGCGAACACCGACAGACCCGAGTGAGCCTTGGCGATGTTGTTGATCAGCTCCATCATGTTGACGGTCTTGCCGACGCCGGCGCCGCCGAACAGGCCGACCTTGC
>CAMPJJ010000122.1 GCA_946886855.1 uncultured Roseateles sp.
ATTTTTTTGCGTTGATCTCCTTGAGGACCTCGATGTCCAGGTCGCGCTCGGCCAGTAACTTCAGGTGCGAGCCATCGGCCAAGTGCGGGCCGACGGCTAGACCTTCTCACTTTTCCGACAAGACGCCGCCCGGGCCGGCCAGCGAGGGCGAGGCCAGCGTAGCGGCCGTAGCCAAGTCCAGCCAGGGCGCGGCTTGCTTGGCCGTTGGGTGGCAGGCGATCGACGATGCCGAGGCGGGCCCAGGGCTTGAAGCGCAGACCGACCGCTCCGCGAGAGCAGGCCCGCGATGTCGACCGACCGCTACGGGTCGGAATTCCCCGTTCGACCCGTCAGGCAGCAGACATTTGTCGCGGTTCGGCGCCGCGAGCTGCCGCCAAGTCACCTAGGTGGCTGCTTCACCCGCGACAGCGGTCCTCGCAGTTGGCAAGTCGACAGGTGAGCCGATGACGGCTTCGTGGCCTGAACCATGTAGCCGGCTGCAGGCCGCGGGAGACAGCAACCGCTGCGTAGCGCTCGGCTGCGTCAGGCTGGGAAAGGGCCTTTGATCATTCAAGTGCCGTCAGCGTTCGCGAGCGCATGACGGCTCCGACATCCAAGCAAGGGTCAGAGCGGCGGAAAGCGATTCGTACCTTTCGCGGGCAACTTGTGCATGCAAGCAACGAAGAGCGGGCTGACGAGCCAGCCGTTCAGCCAAGACCGCACCGCCGGCAAGTCCAGCGTTGCAAACCATTCCGGCTCCACCGCGGCGAACTGGCGCACGAAGGGCAACACGGCCAGGTCCGTGGCACATGGCGTCGTGCCGCCCAGGCAGGGCGCGCTGCTCATTCGCGCTTCCAGCGGTCGCAGAAGCACATCGACCGCGCTGTCGCGGTGCGCGTCCGGCGTGAGGGCCTCGCCCGCGTAGCGCTGGGGGTACTTCCAGCGGTCCAGGTGGCGCTTGAAGTCGCCGTCATTCCGCCGCACGAGGTCCAGGTTCTCGGGCGACTGCGCCCGCGCCCACCAGCCCTGCGCATCGGGCTCGGCCAGTGCCCAGCGCATGATGTCCCAGCTCTCTTCGATCACGCTGCCGTCGGGCAGTTGCAGCACCGGGACCGTTCCCTTGGGAGACAAGGCCAGCAAGCTGGCCGGCTTGGCGCGCAGGCTGACCTCCACTGCCTCGAAGTGCCGCCCGGCTTGCAGCAGCGCCATGCGTGCGCGCATCGCGTAGGGGCAGCGGCGGAAGGTGTAGAGCCGCGGCAGTTGGCTCAACGTACCCACAGGACCTCGAACTGCTGTCGGACGGAAGCGATCTGCATCGACACCTCATCGCCTTCGCTTTTGCCCAGCAGGGCTCTGCACAGCGGCGCTTCGCTGCTGATGACCTGAACACGCTGAGCGTCGCTCATCAGCGTCATGCTGCCTCCATCCGGACCGAGGAAGAGCAACTGCTGCTTGTCGTCGGCATCGACCAGGCAGACCAGCGCGCCGAGCTGTATGCCTTTGCCGTCGTCGTAGGGGCGCGGGCGGAACTGACGCCAGTTGGCGATCGCCCGCCGGATCGCTTCGGCGCGACGAGCCTGGCCGGTGGCCAGGTAGGCGGCTTCGAGGCCCAAGGTGTCGTACTTGTTCTCGGCGATGTTCTCTTCGTGAGTCGCCGTTTCATGCGCCGCGCGCGCGGCCTGTTCGACTTGCAGCAGGTCCTCGGCGAGCCGTTCCAGTACCTGCTGCTGCAGCAAAGTTTTGTCCATGATCAAAGATTGGCGTCTCGAACAAGCGGAGGCGTCTTGATTCTGAAGGCGCCGTGGGCGGTTCTTCCAAACAGCTGAGCAGTCGCTGATGACTCACTGTTTCTCACCCTGCTGTTGCCGACGCTTGAACTCTTCCTTCATCTTCTCGTTGAGCGCGAGGTAGTCGCGAAAGAGCTTCGCAAACGGAGGCTCGGCTCCTGCGAAGTAACCAATCTGACCAATGAAGAGCGAGTCCCCGCGTTGCTCCGGTTTGCGCGCGATCCAAGCGGGATGCGCTGGATGTCCCGGCTTCGTGAAGCCGTAGATCGTGGAGGTCGCTCGATCGGTGTAGACCAAGAGTTTCTGATCCTCCACGTCTTGGACAGTTGCCCCGTGCTTCTCGCGTACCTCATCAAAATAGGACTGCCACTGAGCCTCGGTAATGTTCGCGCGAGGGTAGGGCTTGAACTCTTGCGCGCGGGCTCCCGAGACGAGGAGAAACGCAGTCAGGGTGACGATGTATATCGGTGATCTCATGGAAGCCGGACCCTACACCACTCCGATCGCCCCCAGCACGCCACCCGCCAGCACCATCCACACGATGCCGATCTTGGTCCGCATCGTGAGGACCACGGTCGTGACGATCATCGCGAGCGTGGCCCACAGGTGAGAGGGATCGACCAGGTAGGGCGCGGCCAGCAGCCAGCCCGTCGCGATCATCAGGCCCAGCGTCAGCGGCGCCATGCCGACCGTGAACGCGCGAACGCCGAGGTGCTCCCGGTTGTTGCGCGCCCAGCGCGTCGCCGCCACGACCAGCGTCGTCGACGGAAGCAGGATGCCCGCCATCGCCGCAGCCGCTCCCAGCAGGCCGGACACGTTGAAGCCCAGCACCGCGACGAACAGGATGTTCGGACCCGGCGCGGCTTGCGCCAGCGCGATCGAGCTGGTGAAGCTCTGGTCCGTCAGCCAGTGACGCTCGTCGACCAGATAGCGGTGCATGTCCGGCGCCGTCGTGATCGCGCCGCCGATGGACAGCAGCGACAGCATCAGGAAGTGCAGCATCAGCGCGCCGAGCTCGGGCCAGCTCAAGCCGCCGACCAGCATCTGGGTCCAACCGGCATGAACGCCGACCTGCGCGCCGACCTGGGCGACGGCGCTCATGCGCGGACTCCCGCGCGGCTGCGCTTGAGCGCGATCAGCGCCAGCGTCATGCCCAGCCCGCCGACGCTCAGCACGATCCAGAACAGCGGCAGCTTCAGCCACACCGTCGCGCCGAACACCAGGGTCGCGAGCGCGAGCCCGGGTGCCAGGCCGATCGGGTTCTTCTTCAGCGAGGGCAGCAGCTTGAAGCCCGTGGCCAGGATCAGACCGGCCGATACGGCGCCCATGCCGCGCAACGCGCCGGTCATGCGCGGCGAGGCCAGCCAGGTCGTCGACAGGGCCGCGAGGATCAGCACGATGACGGCCGGGAACAGCATCATTCCCGCCAGCGCGACCAAGGCGCCGCGCAGGCCGAAGAAACGGTCGCCGATCATCAGCGAGATGTTCACGATGTTGGGCCCCGGCAGCACCTGGGCGACGGCGAGCGTCTCGACGAACTCCTCGCGCGTCATCCAGTTCAGGCGCTCGACCAGCTCCCGCTGTGCCACCGCCAGCACGCCGCCGAAACCCTGCAGCGCGAGCCAGGTGAAGGCCCAGAACAGCTGGGGCAGGGACTCGGGTTGCGCAAGCGCGGGTTGGGGCGTGGCGGGCGTAGCCGGCGTGGCGGGCGCGGCGCCGGGCTCGGCGCCTTCAGGGGCAGGGGGCGGCGCGGAGGAGGGCCCCGCGCTCACCGGTGCCCCTTCAGCACATCCGGATTGACGATGTTGGACGGCTTGCCGGCCATGTAGTTCAGGACGTTGTCGAAGGCCGCGTCGAAGTACATCTGGTAGCTGTCCTGCTCGACATAGCCGATGTGCGGCGTGCAGACGGCGTTCTCGAGGCGCAGCAAGGGGTGGCCCTGCAGGATGGGCTCGGACTCGAACACGTCGACCGCCGCCATGCCGGGCCGGCCGCGGTTCAGGCCGGAGACCAGCGCGCCGTCGGCGACCAGCTCCGCGCGCGAGGTGTTCACGAACAGCGAGGTCGGCTTCATCCGCGCCAGATCCTCGGAGGTCACGATGCCGGTGGTCTCGTCCGACAGCCGCAGGTGCAGCGTCAGCACGTCGGCCTGTTCGAAGAAGGCCTCGCGGGTGTCGGCGGCCTGGTGGCCGTCAGCCTGCGCGCGCAGCCGCGAGGCCTCGCTGCCCCAGACGAGCACCTGCATGCCGAAGGCCTTGCCGTACCCGGCGATCAGCTGGCCGATCTTGCCGTAGCCCCAGATGCCCAGCGTCTTGCCGCGCAGCACCATGCCCAGGCCGAAGTTCGGCGGCATCGAGCCGGACTTCAGGCCCGACTGCTGCCACACCCCGTGCTTGAGCGTCGAGATGTACTGCGGCAGCCGCCGCATCGCGGCCATGATCAGGGCCCAGGTCAGTTCCGCCGGGGCGATGGGCGAACCGCCGCCTTCGGCCACGGCGATCCCGAGCCGCGTGCAGGCGTCGACATCGATGTGCTTGCCGACGCGGCCGGTCTGCGAGATCAGTTTGAGTTTGGGCAGCTTCTCCAGCAGTTGGCGCGGGAAGTGGGTGCGTTCGCGGATCGTCACCAGCACTTCGGCGTCCCGCAACCGGACCGACAGCTGTCCGATGCCCTTGACGGTGTTGGTGAAGACCTTGGCGTTCAGCGCGTCCAGCTTGGCGGCGCAAGGGAGCTTGCGCACGGCGTCCTGGTAGTCGTCGAGGATGATGATGTTCATAGGCGTGCGGACGTCGATCCTACTCGCCTGGATCGGTCACCCCAAGGCCATTGGGCGAGCGTCGTGCAACAGATCGGAACAGGGACTAGCATCGCGCCCGCATCGCCCCCCCATCCCAGACAAGGAGACTCCCATGGACATGTACGCCGCCACCGTGCCGGTGTTCGACCGCATGCTGAGCAACATGCAGACCTGGATCCGCACCGCGCGCGATCACGCCCTCGCCAAGGGCTTCGACGAATCCGTCTACCTGACACTGCGCCTGGCGCCCGACATGCTGCCGCTGCCGCGCCAGGTCCAGATCGCCAGCGACGCGGCCAAGAGCGGCGCTGCGCGTCTGGCCAGCATCGAGGTGCCGAGCTGGCCCGACAGCGAAGCGTCGATGGAAGAACTGATCCAGCGCATCCAGAAGACCCGCGACTTCATCAAGACGATCACGCCCGAGCAGATCAACGGCTCCGAGACCCGTGCGGTCAGCGTGCCGCGCCGCGACAAGGAGCCGCTGAAGTTCGAGGGTCAGGACTTCGCCCGGTTCTACAACCTGCCCAACTTCTTCTTCCACGCCACCATGCTGTACGCCCTGCTGCGCAACGCGGGCGTGCCGTTGGGCAAGATGGATTTCCTGGGTCAGCCCAAGTGATCAACCGAGCAGCCGGCGCAGCAGGCTCTTGCCCTGCTCGAGCTGCCGGTTGAGGGCGATCAGGCGGGCCTCGGCCTCGGCCTGGTCGAAGCGCCGGGCCACTTCCGTGTAGATCGCCGTCCGCAGGTGCCACAGGTCCTGCGGATGCCGTGCATGGACGATGTGGCGGAGCAGGGCGGTGACGCGCTCTTGCGCGTCGGTGTCGCCGTCCACGGCCAGATCGTGGACGCTGGCGCGGAACGCCATCCGCAGCCTGGCCATCGTGCGGGCGCTGGCCTGAGGTCGGCGTCCTTCGCCGGGCCACAGCCGCATCAGGCTCTGGAAGATGGAATCCCCGTTGCGCCGCCGCGTCGGCGCATCGTTCATCGCCGCGCCGCCGGCACCGCCAAGGCGGTCCGCCGGTTCCACCCCGGTCCGGGTGTCCACCGCGCGCGTCTCGAAATCGTCCGGCTCGAGGGCTTCCACCGCCTCCGCCGCTTCGACGATCTCATCCCAACGAGACAGACTAGGCATCGCTTTCATGGCTGCGTTCTTCTTGTCCTGGTTGATCGGACGCGCGTCCCTCGACGTCCCTTAGCGGGCTTGCTCCATCGCGCGGCGTCCGGACTCTTGGAGGCCCGGATCGCGAGACGATTGTGGAAGCCGGACTTGTAACAAGAAGCTCGGATAAGGCGGTGACGGCAGGCTCAAATCGTGCTCAAGTTCTCACTCCGGCGGCCGATAAGGGACTGAATGGGCGGGTCGCCGGTGTCCGCGGCGCGTCCAGAGGGGGCTCCCAGGCGGGGAAATAGGCGCCGAATTAGGCGGTCGGCACCGTCCATTTGCCGGGATGCCTCGCGGGAACGCACGGACACAATCCCGTACAGGCGGCCAGAGGGCCCGTGCCGGCATCTCCGGTCGCGCCCGCCGGACCGCGCCACCGCGCCCAGGAAGCCCGATCACATGGACATCGCCCACCCCAGCATGCCGAACTTGAGCGTTCCCGCCCCGCTGGCCCAGGAATGGGAGCAGTTGCTGACCCGTGCCCGCGAGGGCGCGCTCCCGCTGCCGGAGCTGATGGACCGCGGCAACTTCTTCCAGGGCCAGAACCTCGGCGAAGCCGCCGCCCATCTGTACGAGACCTGGCTCGCGCATGAGGGCCAGCCGCCGGCGGCGCGCCTGGTCGCCCTCTACAACTGGGGCACCGTGCTGGGCAACATCCAGCAGCACGAACGCGCGGAGCAGGTCTACCGCCAGGCGCTGGCGATCAGCCCGACCTTCGCCCAGGCCCGCCTGAATCTTGGTCACCAGCTGGAGCATCTGGGGCGCGTCGACGAGGCGCTCGGCGCCTGGCGCGAGGTTTATGAGGGCGCTGGTCCGATGGAGGCGCTCGGTGCCGACCAGACCGGGTTGCGCACCCATGCCTTCAACAACGCCGCCCGGCTGCTGGAACTGCAGCGCCGCTATGACGAGTCGGAAGCGCTGATGGTGCGCAGCCTCACGCTCAATCCGGAGCAGACGGACGTGATGCAGCATTACGTGCACATCCGTCAGAAGCAGTGCAAGTGGCCGGTGTACGAGGCCTTCGGCGAGGTCACGCACAACAAGCTGCTGATTGCGACCTCGTTGCTGGCGACGCTGAGCGCGACCGACGACCCCGCGCTGCAGATGGGCGCCGCCCAGCGCTTCGTCCACGAAAAGGTGACGAAGCAGAAGGACGTGCTCTGGCGCCATCCGGCGTCCGTGGCCGCTCGCGCGCAGGGCGGCAAGATCAAGATCGGCTACCTCTCCGGCGACCTCTGCATGCACGCCGTCGGTCTGCTGACCGCCGAGCTCTACGAGTTGCACGATCGCGAGAAGTTCGAGATCCACGCCTTCGACTGGAGCCGCGAGGACGGCACCGCGCTGCGCAAGCGGATCCTGATGTCGATGGACAAGGTCTGGCGCCTGAACGCGATGGACGACGCCACCGCTGCCAAGCTGATCGCGCAGGCGGGCATCGACGTGCTGGTCGATCTGCAGGGCCTGACCAGCGGCGCCCGCCCCAACATCCTCGCGCTTCGCCCGGCGCCGGTGCAGGTCAGCTACCTCGGTCTGCCCGCGACCTCGCTGCTGCCGGGCGTGGACTGGATCCTGGCGGATCGCTTCACGATGCCGCCGGAATACCTGCCGTACTGCAGCGAAAAGCCCATTTACCTGCCGCATTGCTACCAGGTCAGCGATCGCAAGCGCGACGTCGGCGCCGATCCGACGCGCGCCCAGTACGACCTGCCCGAGGACGCCTTCGTCTTCTGCTCGTTCAACAACAACCACAAGATGAACGCCGAGATGTTCGGTGCCTGGATGCGCATCCTGGGCGGCGTGCCGAAGTCGGTGCTGTGGCTGCTGGCGGACAACGAGTGGGCCAAGGGCAACCTCCGGCGTGAGGCCGAGGCCGCCGGCATCGATCCGTCGCGGCTGATCTTCGCCCCGCGCGTGGCGCCGCCGGACTACCTGGCGCGCTTCAAGCTGCCGGACCTGGTGCTGGACACCTTCCCGTACAACGCCGGCACGACCGCCAGCGACTGCCTCTGGATGGGCACCCCGATCCTGACCCGCTCCGGACGCAGCTACATCTCCCGCATGTGCGGCAGCCTGCTGACGGCGGTCGGTCTGCCGGACCTGATCACCTTCTCGCTGGACGAGTATGTGCAGCGCGCAATCCAGATCGGTCTCAACCCGGGGCGCGCGAAGTCCTACAAGCGCTACCTGAGGGACGAGGGGCGCAACAGTCCACTTTTCGACATGCCGGCCATCGTTCGTGACATCGAGCGCGAATTCGAGCAATTGGCACTCGCACATCGACGCTGAAATCGACAAGATTTGATCAATGAACCGGCCGCACGACCCCTTCTTCGACGGTGACCAGCGCGCCCGCGGCCCTGGCCTGCGCCTGGCCGCGGAAGACGGCCAGCGTGCGCCCGGCATCCCGGATGCGCCGCATGACCCGCTCGCGGACCTGGCGCAGCAGCCGGCCATCGATCCCTTGCTGCAGTGCCTGTCCTGGCTGACGCAGCACCACGGCCGCGCCCGATCGGTCGAATCGCTGCGCGCCGGCGCGCCGGTCGAGGGCGCGCTCAGCCCCGACCAGGCCATCCGCCTGATGCGCGAAGCCGGTTACAACGCCGGCCTGCTGCGCAAGGGCATCGAGGAAATCAACCAGCTGCTGCTGCCCGCGGTGCTGCTGCTCAACGGCGGCGACGCCTGCGTGCTGGTGCGCCGCCTGGACGACGACGGCTCGGGCGCCTTGCGCTACGAGGTCGTGTTCCCCGGCCCCGAGGCCGCCAGCTGTGTCGCCCCGGCCTCGGAGCTGGACCAGGAATACAGCGGCTTCATCCTGGCGGTGACGCCGCAGGAGGTCTCCCAGGCCAAGCCGATCGGCGGCGCGAAGGACGACACGCCGCTGCTGCAGGCCGACTCGCATTGGCTGTTCGGCACGCTCAAGCGCTTCATCCCGTACTACCGCTCGGCGATGCTCGCCGCGCTGCTGAGCAACGTGCTCATGATGGTGTCCGGCCTGGTGACCTCGGTCATCTACGACAAGGTCATCCCGCACCAGGCCTTCGTGACGCTGTGGACGCTGGCGGTCGGCGCCGGCCTGGCGCTCGTCTTCGACCTCTTCGCGCGCCAGCTGCGGGCGCATCTGATCGACCTGGCCGGCCGCAAGACCGACCTGATCGTCGGCGCCAAGCTGTTCCGCCAGACGCTGGGCGTACGGATGGAACATCGGCCGGCGTCGGCCGGCTCCTATGCGCACTACCTGGCGCAGGTGGAGGTCGTGCGCGATTTCTTCACCTCGGCCACGATGTCGGTGCTGACGGACCTGCCGTTCGTGATCCTCTTCGTCGCGATGACCTTCATCATCGGCGGCCCGCTGGGCTGGGTGCTGATGGCGGCGATCCCGCTGATGCTGCTGATGAGCTTCGGCATCCAGGGCTACCTGCGCCGCGCGATGCGCACCAACATGACCGAGGCGGCCGACCTGCACGGCACGCTGGTCGAGGCGCTCGAAGGCCTCGAGGACCTCAAGACCACCGGCGCCGAAGGCCGCTTCCTGCGCCGCTACGAACACAGCACCGCCATCGTCGCCGAGTCCGCGCTCAAGGCCCGCACGATGGCCAGCTGGAGCATGAACATCTCGATGACCATGCAGCAGGCCATCAACCTCGTGATGCTGGTCTGGGGCGTCTACCTGATCAACGAGAGCGTCATCAGCGCCGGCGCGCTGATTGGCGCGGTCATGTTCGCCGGTCGCGCCACGGTGCCGCTGAACAGCCTGGTGAGCCTGGCCACCCGCTACCAGGGCGCCCGCGCGGCGATGCTGTCGCTGAACTCGGTGATGAGCGCGCCGGTGGAGCGCGACGCCACCCGCAACTACGTCCCGCTGAACCAGATCACCGGCCGCATCGGCCTGAACGACATCGGCTTCTCCTACCCGGCGCAGGGCGACGCCCAGTCGCCGAAGGTGCTGCGCAACGTCACCATGCGCGTGCAGCCGGGCGAGCGCCTCGCCATCCTGGGCCGCATCGGCAGCGGCAAATCGACCGTGCTGCGCATGCTGGCCGGCCTGTACCAGCCGACCGAGGGCCACGTGGAGATCGACGGCATCGATCTGCGCCAGGTCGACCCGGCCGAGTTCCGCAGCAAGGTCGGCTTCGTCTCGCAGGAGCCGCGGCTCTTCCACGGCACGCTGCGCGACAACGTGCTGATGGGCCGCCACGTCGATGCGCAGCGGCTCGTCGAGGTCGCCAAGCTCACGGGCCTGGACCGTGTCGTCGCCGGCCATCCGATGGGCTGGGACCTGCCGGTGGGCGAGATGGGGTCGCTGCTGTCCGGCGGTCAGCGCCAGCTCGTCGCGCTCGCGCGCAGCCTGGTCACCAAGCCGCAGATCCTGCTGATGGACGAGCCCACCAGCTCGATGGACGCGCAGTCCGAGATCGCCTTCCTGCGCCAGCTGCGCGACGCCGCCGGCGACTGCACGCTGATCATGGTCACCCACCGTCCGGCGGTGCTGGAACTGGTGTCGCGCATCGTCGTCGTCGACACCGGCCGCCTCGTCATGGACGGACCGCGCGACCAGGTCCTGGCCGCGCTGTCCGGCGCCCGTCCGCCGGGCCAGCCGCAGCAACAGCAGCCCCAGCCGGGCCAGGCCGCCCAGCAGCCGCAAGGCGCGCCCGTCCACGTCCATCCGGCCGCGCAGGCGCTGAACCGCGCGGCGTCCGTGTGACGTCGGCCGGACGTCCGCCTTCGAACCGTCCTCGAACCGCCCTGCAACCGTCCTGAACTCCCCCCTCCCATGTCGCAGTCCCGCACCCTCAGCCGCGAAGAAGGCCTGTTCGTCGGCAGCGTCCAGTCGGCGCTGATCGACGAGCCGCTGCCGCGCGCCGTCTGGGCGCTCTACCTGATGGCGGCGGTGTTGCTGGTGGGGCTGGCCTGGTCGTCGATCGCGACGGTCGACGAGGTCACCCGCAGCGACGCGCGCATCGTCCCCGACGGCAAGGAACAGGTCATCGCCAGCCTGGAGTCCGGCACGCTGGGCAAGCTGCTGGTCCACGAAGGCGAGGAAGTCGAGGCCGGCGAGCCGCTGGCCGAACTGGATCCGACCCGCGCCGAAGCCGCCGAGAACGAAAGCCAGGCCAAGCGCCTCGGCCTGATGGCGCAGGTCGCGCGGCTGCGCGCCGAGGCGCTGGGCGTGCCGCTCAAGTTCCCCGAGGAGGTCAAGGGCGTGCAGCGCCTGGTCGACAGCGAGACCGAGGTCTTCGACACCCGCCGCCGCGTCCTCGAGGAGGCGACCGCCAGCATCAACCGCAGCATCGGGCTGCTGGCCACCGAGCAGAAGATGGCGCAGGACATGGCGTCCAAGGGCCTGATGTCCAACGTCGAGGTCATGCGCGTCACGCGCCAGGTCAACGAGCTGCAGCAGCAGCGCAACGAGCGCATCAGCCGCTTCCGCCAGGACTCCAGCTCCGAGCTGTCGAAGGCGCAGACCGACCTCGCGCAACTGGATGAGCAGCTGGTCGTGCGCCGCGACGCGGTCACGCGCTCGGTGCTGAAGTCGCCGGTTAAGGGCCTGGTCAAGAACATCAAGATGAACACCGTGGGCGGCGTCATCACGTCCGGCACGCCGATCATGGAGATCGTCCCCATCGGCCCGCGCATCCTGATCGAGGCGCGCATCAAGCCCAAGGACATCGGCTACATCCAGGTCGGGCAGACGGCCATCGTCAAGCTCAACGGCTACGACTTCAACGTCAACGGCGGCCTGCACGGCAAGATCGAGTACGTCAGCCCCGACGCGCTCGGCGAGACCGAGAAGAACAACGAAGGCACCTACTACCGCGTCCTGATCACGGCCGAGCGCAACACGCTGCGCGCCAAGGGCGAACCGCTGCCGGTGATCCCCGGCATGACGGCGATGGTGGACATCCGCACCGGCGAGCGCTCGGTCCTGAGCTATCTGCTGCGTCCGATGCTGAAGTCCAAGGAAGCGCTGCGCGAGCGTTGAATCCGTCTGGCGTTGAAGCTGCGTCGCCGCTGAAGCTGCGTCGCGTCACGCCGCCGCCCGCCGCCCTCCGCCCGCCTGCAGCGGGCGGTTTCATTTGTAAGCCCCGTCTGAAGGTCACGAACAGTCCGGTTGCGCGCCGCTTATCGGCGCTTCGATTTCCCACTGGAATGGTCCAGTAGAGCCCATGGGAAATTGCTTGCAGTTCGCGTGACCATGACCGACACCACCCGGCGCCGCAGCCCGCGGCGCGCCTCCGCCGCCTCGTTCCGACTGACCGCCGGTGCCACCGTCGTGCTGACGGCGCTGTGCGCCTTCAGCGCGTCCGCCTGGGCGCAGGATCCGCCGCCCAGCCGCTGCTCCGACGAGCGCACCCTGCCGCCCGCGCAGCTGTCCGCCAAGGACACCGCGCTGCTGGACGTCGCCGACTCGGACCCGCGCGCGCAGCTGCAGGAGCTGGTCAACCGGGCGTTGAACCGCAGCAAGGCGCTGGGGGCGACGCGCATGCTGACGCAGGCCGCCGAGGCCGACTTCGCGGAAGCCAAGGCGCAGCGACTGCCGACCGTGACGATGGGCCTCACCGCCGCTCACACCGGCACCGTCGTGCCGGGCAACGGCTCGCTGGACAACAGCAGCGGACTGCAGGGACGCGGCTCGCTGAGCGTGACGGCGCCCCTGTACGACTCCGGCCGGATCACCAAGCTCACGGAATGGCGGGCGCAACTGCTCGAGGCCGCGCGCTTCGGACAGTCGAGCGCCGAGGAGCAGGTCGCGCTGCAGACCGTGTCGCTGGCGCTGGACCGCGGGCGCTATCAATTGCAGGCGCAGGTCTACAGCCAGTACGTGCGCAAGATGTCGTGCCTCGTCGAGGCGCTGGACATCATCACCAAGGCCGACCGCGGCCGCGCCAGCGAGCTGGTGCAGGCGCAGAAGAGCCTGCAGCAGGCCGACCTCTCCTATGAGCAGACCACCTCGGCGCTGCGCCAGACCGAAGTCCGCCTGAAGCGTTTCGTCGGCGACGAATTGCCGCGCGGCGCGGCGATGAGTTCGGTGCTGGCAAGGCTGCCCGACCTCAACGAAATGCTGGCCGACGTCATGGTGTCGCCCGACGTCTCGGCCGCCGCGGCGCAGGCCCAGGCGCAACGCAGTTATGCGGAATCGGTGCGCGCCGGGCAGCAGCCCAGCGTGAGCCTGCTGGTCAGCGGCAACTCGACGATCGGCCAGGCGCGGCAGACCGACTGGGTCGGCGGCGTCACGGTGAACATCCCGATCGTGCAGCCGGGCGCCGACTCGGCGCTGACCTCGGCGCGGCGACGCGCCCAGGCGGCGTCGCTGCAGCGCGACGAGACGATCGAGGCCAAGCGCTATCGCGTGCAGGAAATGTACGAGGCGGCGTCCTCGTCGCTCGACCGCTCACGCCGGCTGGTCGACATCCTGCGCAGCAGCGAACGCGTCCGCGGCTTCACGCTGCAGCAGTGGCAGCAGCTCGGCAAGCGCTCGCTGTTCGACGTGATGGCCGCCGAGGGCGACTACTACTCGAACCGGATCGCGCATGTGAATGCGCTCTACGACGCGCAGCAGGTGGTGGCGATCATCTGGTCGCAAGGGCGCGGCGTGGTGACGCCGCTGCGCTGAGGCATTCCTCGACTCCGGGTCGGCAAGCGCGGGCTCTCCACGATGCATGAGGGCTTCCTCCAGGACCCTCAAGCATCATTCCGGCCCCCCAGGTGCTCGCTGCCTTCGCGGCTGTCTGGCGTTCGCTGACTTCGCTTCCGTGCTTCCAATGAAAAAAGCCGCCCCGAGGGGCGGCTTTCGCATTCGGGAGAACCGAATTACTTGCGCAGGGCGCGGCGACGTTGGGCGAAGCCCACGCCCGCCAGGGCCAGGCCGACCAGGGCCAGCGTGCCAGGTTCCGGCACGTTGATGACCAGGGAGCCGTCCAGGGTCGACTGACGGATCAGGCCGCTGCCGGAGTTGTACAGCTGCGACGGGGTCGGGATCGGAGGATCGACGTTGGTGTCGAGCACCCAGCTCACCGAGATGTTGTTGTTCAGCCAGTTGCTGTACAGCGAGCCCAGGCCTTCACCGGAGTTGAAGAAGTTCTGGACGAAGGTGTCGCCGCCAGCGTAGCTGTAGTCGACATAGCCGTTGACGTTCAGGTTGGTCAGCTCGATGTTCGAACCCGTGACGATCAGGCGCAGGACTTCCTTGCCGTTGTTCGGGTCCGTCGCGGCGCTCTGGTAGAACACGCTGAAGACGCCGCCGGTGTAAGCCACGTAGTCGGACACGCCGTCGTTGTTGGAGTCCACCGTCTTGCCGACGATCTGGTACGAGTAGGTCAGGCCCCAGGCGCCGCCCAGGCCACCGACGTTGCCGAAGCCGTAGGCCGGGAAGCCCACGCCACCGACGAAACCGTTCAGGTCGGACGGGTTGGTCGGGTTGTTCAGCGAATCGATGTTGGTCTGTGCCGGCGCGTTCGGGTAGTTGAACGAAGCGGAACCGCCCGACAGCGTGGTGTGCGTGCCCGGCGTGAAGCCGTAGAAGTTCATCACCGACGGGATGTTGGTGTCGATCACCGTGGTACCCGGGGTGGACGGCGAACCCAGATAGATCGAGGTCGCCAGGGTGCCGCTGTAACCCAGCTGGTCGAACGTCGTGGTGTTCGTCGAGCCGTTGGGTTCGGGGCGGAAATCTTGCCCGGTGTTGATGTACAGCGGTGCTGCCATCGCCGGCAACGTCGCGGCGGCCAGCGTCATCGCGGCCAGTGCGAGCTTTGCTTGCTTGAACATGTGTCTCTCCTTGAGGATGCGTCTTGCCAGAAGCACGTTAGGAAGCGGCACGTGCCGGCTTCTTGGCGGACATCAAAGCGAGTAGCGTGCCAGCCGACTTTAGTCATTGAAAATCAAAGACTTAACTTTCGGATGCGGGAATCTTCGACGGGTGCTGTCAAGTTTCTCGACAGCGGTCTGGCACGCATATCGGGGGGTGTTGAGG
>CAMPJJ010000123.1 GCA_946886855.1 uncultured Roseateles sp.
CCCCGATCGCCGCCGCGGTCGCCCCGATCGCCGCGGTCACCGCCGCGATCCCAGCCACCGCGATCACCGCCCCGGTGGTCGTCGCGGCGCTCGTCCCAGCGACGGCCTTCCCAGCCGCGACGGTCGTCGCGATGGTCGTGCCAGTCACGCCGGCCGTCCCAGTCACGCCGGCCTTCCCAATCGCGGCGCGGCGGATCCCAGCGCGGCGGCGGCGGTGCGTAGACCGGCATCGGATGCACGTGCGGACGGCCGTAGTACGCCGGCGCGTAGGCCCGGGCGTACCAGTCCTCCCGGACGAAGTACACCTGCCGGCCGCAGGCCCCGTAGTAGCCGCAATGGCGGGCCCAGGAGCGGTAGTGGCCCGGCGGCACGCGCAGGTAGAGCGGCGGCGCCGGCGCATAGGCGCGTTCGATCACCACCGGCTGCGCGTACACCACGTCGGGGCGGACGTTGCCCACGTCGATCCGGCCGTAGAAGCCCGGCTGCCCGACGCTGATGGACACGCCCACGTCGCCGGCGAAGGCCGCCGGCGCGCTCAGGGCGCCGGCCGTCAGCGCCACGGCGCCGAGGATGCGTTGGATCAGGTGCTTCATCGAATGCCTCTCTTTGGTGCTTGTCGTCCGCTTCGCGCCCCTCCCCCTGTCGGAGGTCATGGGCGCAGCGTCCGGAAAAGGCCTGCCTAGGGAAAGTATGGACAGTTAACGCGCGCTTGACGGATGCGGTGGACATCGCAGCGGTAAGCAGTTGTTGACCGTGTCCCTAGAATCCCGCGTCCCCGCCGACCCTGCGGGACGTGGAGCAACGATTGAAGCAATGGATCCTGACTTCCTTGGTGCTGGCGACCCTGGCCACGGGACTGGGCGCGAGCGAAGGCTCGCTGGCGCAGACCACCCCGGCATCCTCGGCCGCGCCCGTGGCAGTGACCAACCGGCCGCTGACGCTGGAACAGCTGTTCCGCGCCGAGCCCTATCGCGGCGAGGCCGCCAAGGACGCGAAGTTCAGCGCCAGCGGCCGTTACGTCGCCTACCTGTGGAACCCGTTCGGCGAGCCGGGCAGCGACCTCTACGTGCATGACACGCAGACGGGCAGGACGCTGCGCCTGACCTCGCCCACGCTGATGGCCGCGGTGGAGACGCCCGAGAACCTGGACCGCTACGCGAAGAAGCTCAAGCAGAAGCGCGACGAACTGGCCGAGCGCCAGGCGCGTGAGGAGGCTCAGGCCGCCTACCTGCGCGGCGAGGCGGTCGACCTCGAGCAATGGGAACGCAAGGCCATCGAGGAGCTGAAGGTCGAGCTGGCCGAGCGCAAGGCGCGCGACGACGCCCGCAAGGCCGCCGAGAAGGCGGCGTGGGGCGACGCCGCGGTCGCGGCCGCCGCGCCCGCCTCCGGCGCGTCGGCACCCGAGGCGAAGAAGCCGGCCAAGGATCCCAAGGACATGGCGCTCTGGGAGCTGCGCGACGAGCTGAAGAAGAAGCGCGAGCGCGAAAAACTCAAGCCCGAGGACCTGTACCCCGGCGTGTCGCAGTTCGTGTGGGCGTCCAAGGGCGAGGAACTCGTGCTGGCGTACCGCGGCCAGCTGCTGCGCTGGAAGGCCGGCAGCGAGCGCGCCGAGCCGCTGCTCGCCACGGGCCGCACGCTCAAGCCGGTGGCCTACGCGCCGGACGACCAGTTCCTGATCGTGCAGGACGAGACGCGCGTGCTGCGCGTGCGTCTGGCCACGGCCGGCATCGAGGTGATCAACCGCGAGCTGTTCAATCCGGACGACGAGGACCGCAAGTTCAAGATCGCCCAGACCGCGATGAGCGAGGACGGCCGCTGGATGGCGCTGGTCGCCAACGCGCCGCTGGTCGGCCCCGACGGCAAGCCGCTGCCCAAGCCGGGCCGGCAGGTCGAGATCATGAATTTCAACGACCGCTGGGCGACCGCGAAGAAGGTCGACCGCGAGGTCTCCGACGACAAGCGCGGCGTGCCGTCAATGGCGATCTACATCCGCAAGGTGCCGACGCCCGGCGCCGCGCCGGAGCGCCAGCCGCAGCCGGTGTTCACGCATCCGGGCGGCGACAGCTGGTTCGAGATCTCGCCGGTGGTGTGGGCCCGCGACGGCAGTGTCTACGCCTTCACGACGTTCGAGCGTGAGAAGGACCAGTTCCGCGTCTACCTGGGCAAGCCGGGCGAGGCGAAGCCGGAGATGGTGCTGGAGCGCCGCGCGCCCATCCACCACGAGCTGGTCAACGTGATGACGCCGTCGTTCACGCCGGACTCGAAGCAGCTGGTGCTGATCCTGGCCGACAACGGCTGGCGCCAGCCCTACGCGATGAGCCTGGCGGCCGGCGCCGACCGGTCGGTGAAGCCGCTGCTGACGGGCGAGTTCGAAGCCTTCCAGGTGCTGGGCTTCACGCCGGATGCGAAGACGATGTTCGTCGTCGCCAACAAGGACGACTACGCGGCGATGAATGTCTGGCGCGTGGACCTGAAGGACGGCCGCATGACGGCGCTGGGTCGCTCGCCGGACTACCACCGCAACGCGGTCGTGGCGCGCAACGGCCAGTGGGCTGCGGCGGTCGCCGGCAACTGGGCGGAGCGTCCTGAACTCAAGCTGCTGAAGGGCCAGGCCCCTGCGGCCGGCGCGGAAGCGGGCAGGCTGCTGACGCAGAGCCACGACCCCGCCTGGGCGCTGGTCGACGTGCTGCGTCCGGAGCGCTTCAGCTTCAAGAACCGTCACGGCGACACCATTCCCGCCTACGTCTTCAAGCCGCTGGGCTGGGCCCCGACGGACAAGCGTGCGGCGATCGTCTACACCTACGGCGGTCCGCTCAACGACCGGCACTCGGTGGAGACCGACAGCTTCCAGCCGACCGGCTACGTCTTCGCGATGTACATGGCGGCCAAGCACGGCTACGTCACGGTGACGGTGGATCCGCGCGGCCACTCCAACTACGGCGAGAAGTTCGCCGACGCCAACTGGGAGAAGCCGGGCGCGCCGCAGACCGAGGACCTCGAAGATCTGGCCGCGTACATGAAGTCCAACCTGGGCGTCGACGGCGCGCGCATCGGCCTGAACGGCTGGAGCTTCGGCGGCTTCCAGACCCAGTACACGATGTACACCAAGCCCGACCTGTTCGCGGCCGGCATCGCGGGCGCAGGTCCGACGGAATGGGAGAACTACAACAGCTGGTACAGCGGACGCACCATCGGCAAGGTCGACCGGACCAAACCCGTGCTGCGCAAGTACTCGCTGCTGCCGCTGGCGAAGAACCTCAAGAAACCGCTGCTGCTGGTGCACGGGATGCAGGACCCGAACGTGCTGTACCAGGACACGGTCAACGTGTACCGCGCGCTGCTGGAGTCGGGCAAGGAAGGGCTGGTCGAGCTCTTCCTGGATCCGGACGGCGAGCACGGCCTCGGCGGCGCAGTGAAGGCCGTGGGCTGGCATCGGAAGTACGAGCAGTTCTGGTTGCGGAACCTGGGAGCGGCGCAGCAGAAGTGATGCTGTAGCGCTTGGCGTGTCAGCGCCCACCTGCTGAAGGTGGTGCGTTGGCCGCCAGGTCGCAGGGCCCCGGACGCAAGGTCCGAAACCCTGCGACCTGCCGTCCCCCATCAGCCCCGCACTTCGTCGGTTTTGCGACCGGGGACTGCGGGGCTTGTCGTTTGCGAGATCAGGGCGCCGCGACGACCGTCTTCACGCGCTCACCCACCTTGGGGCAGCGCTTCGCCGCCATAGCGGCCGTTGAGCAGCTTCAGCTGCGCCTCGGTGATCACCGAGGCCTTCGCCATCTCGGCGAAGCCGCCGGCCGGGTAGGGCCGCAGCGCGACCTTCCACGGCTTGGCGAGTTTCTTGTCGTCGGCCGTCAACGCGCGGAAGCTTTCCTCCGCCTGCGTCAGCGCAGCACGACGCGACTGCAGCGACTGGCCGTCCTTCGCCGCGTACACCAGCGCGTACACCGCGCCCTTGGCGCTCGTGATCAGCGTGATCTCGGCGTTGCCGCGCTGGCCTTGCGCGTTCTTGCGCACGCCGCTGAAGTGCGTGGCCTTCAGGCCGTTGATCGTCTTCGCGTCCGTGCGACCCTGCTCGGCGCCCCAGCGGCGCAGGATGTCGTCGTGCACCGTGCCCGCCTTCTCCGGCACCGGCTGCAGGATCAGCGCGGCGTCGCGCTGCGGACTCATCACCGTCAGGGTCTCGCTGCCGTTCTGCAGCGCCCAGCCGGTGGGCGCCGTCAGCGCGATGTCCAGCGTCGGATGCAGGAACTGCTGGCCGCGCACCAGGCCCTGTGACGGACTGTCTCCGAAGACCATGCCGTCGATCGCCTGCAGGAAGGCCGCGCGGTTCTCGTCGACCGGCTTGTCGCCGGTGAGTTGCGCCGCCTCGTCGCGGATGCGCTGCAGGCGCTGCTCGTTGCTCGGGTGCGAGGCCAGCCAGCTATTGCCGCTCTGGGGTTGCTTGCCTTGCGCCCTGGCCTGGTCGGCGGCGAACTGCTCCTGGTCCTTCAGCACCTGGATCACGTCGACCATGTGCTTGGGGTCGTAGCGGTTGCGCGCGAGGTACTCGGCGCCGAGCTGGTCCGCCTGCAGTTCCTGGTCGCGGCTGTAGGAGGCGATGTAGCCCGCCGCGGCGTTCTGCGACACCTGCCCCGCGAGGTCCGTCGCGCCACCGACGCCGCGCGATTCGAGTACCGCGCCGAGCACCGTCGCCGCCAGCACGCCGATGCCGGCGTTCTGCTGCCGCGTCGCGCGCTGCGCGCCGTGACGCGCCGTCACGTGGCCGATCTCATGGCCCATCACGCCGGCCAGGTCGGCCTCGTTCTCCATGTACGCGAGGATGCCCCGCGTCACGTAGACGTAGCCGCCCGGCAGCGCGAAGGCGTTGACCTCCGGGCTGTCGAGCACGGTGAAGTGCCACTCGAGCTCCGCCCGGTGCGACTGCGCCGCCAGCTTGTTGCCCAGCGCGGTCACATAGGCCTGGAGCTTGGCGTCGTCGACGACCGCGTACTCCTTGAGCACGTCCTGATGCGCCTGGCGGCCCGTCGCGACTTCCTGCTGCGGGCTCATCGCGCTGCGCTCGGTGCGGCCGGTGACCGGATTGACGACGTTGGTGCCGCAGCCGGCGATCGTCAGCAAGGCGGCGGTGGCCAGCACCGCGAACGGGAAGGAGCGCTTCATCGGGTCATCGGTCTCCGGTCAATCTCAATCCGCCTGCGAACGCAGCGTCCACAGCGTCAGCACGCCTTCCGGCACCTCGCGGCTGAGCGCGTCGCGCCAGTGCAGGTCGGTGAGCTTCTCCTGGTCTTCGGCGCTGAGCTGGCTTTCGTCGCCGCCCAGCAGGGCGATCGGCGCCAGCGCGGCCGCGGTCTTGACGTGGTCGAAGAGCGGCGTCCAGGCCTCGCCGTCCTGGTCGACGCCGATCATGAAGCCGGTGCACCAGTCCTCGGCGTCCACCAGCTGCTGTTCGCCTTCCTCGGCGACGCTGAAGATGGGCTCCCACTCGTCCTGCTTGGAGGTCCACTGCACCGACAGGCTGTGCACGTGACGCAGCAGCAGCAGGGCGATCTTCTTGCGCTGCTTGCCGCTGGAGAACGGATCGCCGCCGCCCCACACCGGACTCATCCATTCGGCGCCGGGCTTGTCGCTCAGCGGCAGCGGGCTCAGCAGCTGCGCGCTGAGGTAGCCGTCCAGCGCCTCGATGTTCATCGCGGCGTCGTTGTCCAGCTCGGACAGGAAGTCGTCCAGGTCCGACAGCTCGTCGTCGGTCAGCGGGGTGTATTGCGCCTTGTCGGGCTGGTACTGCGGAAAGTCCATGTCGGATCCTGGAGAGTCGGGCGATGTTCAGTGGAGTCAGGGGGCTCAGCCGTGGCGGCCGTGACGGCTCTTGGGCTTGCGGCCGTCCATGTCGGTCAGCTGCGTCTTGAGCAGCGCCATCAGCACGCGGGCGTTGGCCTCGGTCATGACGAGCAGGGTGCTCGGCTCGATCCCGTCGACCGGCTCGCGTTCCTTGACCAGGGCGTCCAGCTTGAAGGTCACCAGGCCGCTGGTGGAGGAATTCGAGGCGCCCTTGAGCTTCTGGACTTCGATGTGATGCGTCTTCATGGCCGTCATTCTCGGCGATGACGCAGGCGCTGGATACCGGTCACCACCGCCACGACCACGATGCCCGCCAGGATGCCGGCGATGGCGTCGCCCAGCAGCTCGACGAGGGTGCGCGCGAAGCCGCTCACCCCCAAGCCTTCGACGACATGCTGGATCGCGTGGTGCAGGAAGGGCGCGCCGTGCGTCAGGATGCCGCCGCCGACCAGGAACATGGCCGCGGTGCCCGCCACCGACAGCGCCTTCATCAGCCACGGCGCCAGCCACAGCAGGCCACGCCCCAGCGCCTGCTGCCAGGCGGCCGCCTTGCGGCTCAGCCAGAGTCCCGCGTCGTCCAGCTTGACGATGCCGGCGACCAGCCCGTAGACGCCGATCGTCATGATGATGGCGATGCCGGACAGCACCAGCAGACGCGTGGTGAAGCTCGCGTCCGCGACCGTCCCGAGCGTGATCGCGATGATCTCGGCGGAGAGGATGAAGTCGGTGCGGATCGCGCCCTTGACCTTGTCGCGCTCCAGCGCGGCGAGGTCGACGGCCGGATTCTTGGCCGCCTCGGACAGCGCCGCCTCCTGGGCGGCGTCCTCTTCGGTGTGCAGCCACTTGTGGGCGAGCTTCTCGACGCCTTCGAAGCAGAGGTAGGCGCCGCCGATCATCAGCAGCGGCGTGACCAGCCACGGCGCCCAGGCGCTGATGGCCAGCGCGGCCGGGACCAGGATGGCCTTGTTGACCATCGAGCCCTTGAAGACGCCCCAGACCACCGGCAGTTCGCGGTCGGCGCTGACGCCGGTGACCTGCTGCGCGTTGAGCGCCAGGTCGTCGCCGAGGACGCCGGACGTCTTCTTGGCGGCCATCTTGGAGAGCAGGGCCACGTCGTCCAGGACGGTGGTGATGTCGTCGAGCAGTGCGAGCAGGCTGGAGGCCATGGCGGAAGAGTCCCGTTCCCTGAAAGTGATGATTTGTGCGAAGCCCGCCTTTGTACCGCAAGCCATCGGCGTTTCGAGCCGGCGGAGGCGGTTTTCCGACCCGCGCCACCATCGCGGCCTTGCAGCCGGTGGCACACTCCGGCGTCATGAAACGCCGCACCGCCTCCCTGCTGTTCGCCGCCGCGCTCGCCGCGGTGTCCGTGACCTCGGTCCACGCCGCCGACGCCGCCCCGGGACCCGGTCCCTACGACGAGCAGGCCGACGCCCGCGCCGATATCAACAACGCCGTCGCCCGCGCGGCCAAGGCCGGCAAGCAGGTGCTGGTGGTCTACGGCGCCAACTGGTGCAAGGACTGTCTGGCGCTGAACAAGGGCTTCGGCGACGGCCACCTCGGCACCGCCGTCGACAAGCGCTTCGTCACGGTCAAGGTCAATGTCGGCCGCTTCGACAAGAACGTCGATGTCGCCAACCAGATGGGCGTGACGCTGAAGAAGGGCATCCCGACCGTCGCGGTGCTCGGCACCGACGGCCAGGTCCTGGGAACGACCAAGGGCGGCGAACTCGCCGACGCCCGCAACATGGGCGAAGACGCCGTGTTGAAGGTGCTGGAGTCGCTCGGCAAGAGCTGACCCGGCGGGCGCGGAATGCCTGCGTAGGCAGGCATTCCGATCCGGATCCAGGTCCGGACGAGGGGTCCAGGGTGTGCTGTTGAGTCCTGACCCCCGAGCGCGCTCCGGCCATCGCCAGGACCGATGGGCAGTCTCTTCTGCGCTGCAGCACGCCCGCAGGCCCCGCGATCAGGGGTCAAGTCTTGCGTCCAGGCCGGAATCCCGACCCGGACGCTTGTCTTTTGTGCGGCCATCGCCTATTTGTTGGGCATGGCCAGGCCCCTTCGCATCGAATTCCCCGGCGCCGTCTATCACGTGGCGACGCGCGGCGACGCGCATGTCTTCACCGACGACGAGGACCGCCAGGTGATGCTCGGGCTGATCCAGCAGGCGGCGGAGCGTTTCGACGCCCAGGTCCTTGCCTACGGACTGGGCCGTGAACACTACGAACTGCTGCTGTTCACGCGGCAGGCCAATCTCTCCCGGCTGATGCGCCATCTGAACGGTGTATACACCCAGGCGCACAACCGCCGGCATGGGCAGATCGGGCATGTCTTCCAGGGGCGATTCAAGGCCGTGCTGGTGGACCGCGAGCATCTGCTGCTGGACGCCTGCCGCTACGTGGAGTTGATCGGCCGGCGCGCCGGGCTGGCCTCGTCGCCGACGGCCTGGCGCTGGAGCAGCCTGCAGGCGCACGCCGGTCTGGTGACCGCGCCGGACTGGCTGGAGGTCGACGGCCTGTGGACCAACGTCCTGGGCCGCGTGCCGCAGAACGCGGCGGACCGCCGCAAGGCCGCGCAGCGCTATCAGGCGATCGTGGAAGCCGAACCGGACCTGGACATCTGGACCCAGCTGCGGCATCAGATCTTCCTGGGCGATGCGGCCTTCGTGCAGCGGACCGTGCGGCTCAGCGAACACCCGCCCCGCACCCCGCGTCCGCGTCGCTGGGGTGACTGGCTCAAATCCAGCGGCAGCCGGGAAGAAGCGCTGTATCGCGCGCACACCGAAGGTGGTCAGTCGATGACCGAACTCGCTCGGGAATTGGGACTGTCAGTCTCTCGAGTGAGCCGGCTGATTGCCGGCCATGAGCGTCAGCGCTGAAAAGCGGCTGAAGACTTTGAAGGCTCAATGCAGCGCCCGCGCGGGAGCGGCGGGGCAGGCTGCCACTGAATCATCCGATTCGGCCGCCTCATTCCAGGCGGCCGTCGTCATGTCGCGGGCGGCGCTCAGCTGATGGCAGAGCTCGGCGACGCCCAGGCCGTCGGCTTCGCCTTCCGGCATCGGCAACGCGGAGACTTCGCCCGGCAGGTCCGCCAGCGCGCCCAGCAGCTGGAACAGCAGTTCCAGATCCGGCTCGGCGTCCGGCGCCCGTTGCTGGCGAGCCAGCCCCAGGCTGCGGCACAGGTAGAAGCAGGCTTCCGCCGCCTGATCCGACATCGCGTGCGACATCGCCAGCTGCTCCAGCGATTCGGCCCGGGCCGCCTGGGCGGCCGGATCGTCCGAGCGGTCCGCCAACGCGTCCAGCGCGGCGGACGCCGGCGCGACGGCGATCCGGTCGTCGTCCTGGGGCAGCAGCGGAGAAGCGGTCTTGGAGTTCGCCATGAGAGTTCAGCTGGGGAACAGCGGTTCAGCCAATCAACGAAGCAGATGCTAGGCAGCTACCGGCAAACGCGCCTCCCACAGCTCGGGGGGAACCCCCGAGGCGCAAGCACCCGGGAGGCCGGTTCACGTGAACCTGTCACACTTCGTGACACGAACAGCCCCAAGCTTAAGGGCTGACTCGCCGATTTGGGTGAATCACTTCGCCTTCTTGGGACGGCTCCAGCCCGAAATCACGGTTTGTCGGCCCCGCGCCACAGCCAGGCCGCCCGGTTCGACGTCCTTGGTGATGGTCGAACCGCCGCCGATGGTGGCGCCCTCGCCCAGCGTGACCGGGGCCACCAGCACGCAGTTCGAGCCGACGTGGACGTCCGCGCCGATGGTGGTGCGGTGCTTGTTGGCGCCGTCGTAGTTGGCGGTGATGCTGCCGGCGCCGTAGTTGACGCGCTCGCCCACGGTCGCGTCGCCCAGGTAGGCCAGGTGGTTGGCCTTGGCGCCCTTGGCCAGCGTCGAGTTCTTCACCTCGACGAAGTTGCCGATGTGGACCTCCGCGCCCAGCTGGGCGCCCGGACGCAGCCGCGCGAACGGGCCGATCAGCGCGCCCTCGCCGACGCTGGCGCCGGCGGCCTCGCCGTCGATGTGGGTGAACTCGTGGATGCGGGCGTTCGCGGCGATCGTCGCGTTGCGGATCACACAGTTCGCGCCGATGCGCACGCCGTCGCCCAGCGTCACCTGGCCTTCGAAGACGCAGTTGACGTCGATCTCGACGTCCTTGCCGCAGTCCAGCGTGCCGCGCAGGTCGAAGCGCGACGGGTCGGCGAGACGGACGCCGGCCGTCATCAGCGCCTCGGCCTGGACGAGCTGGAAGCGGCGTTCGAGCTGGGCCAGCTGCGACGGGCTGTTGACGCCCAGCACCTCGGTTTCGTCCCGCGTCTTCACGCCGACCACGGAGACGCCCTCGGCCACGGCCATCGCGACGATGTCGGTCAGGTAGTACTCGCCCTGCGCGTTGTTGTTGTCCAGCCGGCCGACCCAGCGCTTCAGCGCCTCGGTCGGCGCGGCCATGATGCCGGTGTAGCACTCGCGGATGCCGCGCTGCGCGTCGCTGGCGTCCTTGTGCTCGACGATCGCCTTGACCTGGTCGCCGGCATCGCCGCCTCGGATGATGCGGCCGTAGCCGGTCGGGTCGGCGTACTCGATGGTCAGCAGCACGAGCTGGTCGCCGCCGCAGGCCTCGACCAGCGCGCGCGTCGTCGCGGTGCTGATGAGCGGGGTGTCGCCGCTCAGGATCAGCGTGGTGCCGCCGGCGACCAGCGCCGGGATCGTCTGCTGGATCGCATGGCCGGTGCCGAGTTGCGGCTCCTGGCGCACGAAGCGCAGGCCCTCGCCGCCGACGGCGGCCTCGACCTGGTCGGCGCCATGGCCGGTGATGACGATGCGGGCGTCCGCCGCCAGCGCGGCGGTGTTGCCGAGCACGTGCTGGAGCAGCCCGCGGCCGGCCAGCTTGTGCAGCACCTTGGGCAGGCTGGATTTCATGCGGGTGCCCTTGCCCGCGGCCATGACGACGATGTTCAGCGACATAAGAAGAATCGCGGTTCCCTGTTGGAGAGACCGCGATTATCGGGGTCGCCCGCGACGCGCCTGACGGCGTCGCGGTGACCGGTTGTCGCCGCTTGCGGGTGCCGGCCGGCGCCCGCGGGCAGGCGCGCGTCCTACCTTGACGGCGTCAGCGGCACGCTCACCCGGTGCGGCTCGGGGCGCGTCTGCGGGAAGTCGGCCAGCGAGGCCTCGAAGAGCGCGCCGAAGAGTTCCTTGCCGCCCTCGGTGAGGCCGTCGTTGGAGGCGCGCGCCTCATACAGCGGCTCGTTGGTCTTGCGGTCGCGCAGCAGCATGGCGACCTCGCGGTCGTAGCGGCGCTCCATCATCGGATCCATCGGGTACGAATAGCCCCAGCGGCTGTAGTACGGGCGCCAGGCCGGACCGTAGCGCCAGCCCCAGTAGCTGCCGTTCCAGCGCCACCACAGCGGGTCGTCCCACGGGGCGGGGCCGGAGCGGCTGACGCGCGCGCCCAGCGACACGACGACGTCGGCCGCCTTCGCGTCGGCGGACTCGGTGAAGCCCGCCTTCAGCAGCGCGCCACGGGCGGCCTCCTCGAGCGAAGCCTGGCTGGCCTCGTTGCGCTGCTGGGACGGCAGCCGCTCGAAGGCGAAGGTGCCGGGCTGCCGGCCCGCCGGCCAGCTGCCGAAGGTCTGCGCATCGGCGGTGACGGTGTTCAGGGCTGCGCAGCCGGTGAGCGCCAGCGCGGCCGCCGCGCCCAGGCTCAGCAGGGCGACTCGACGATTCAAGGTGAACATGGGGACCTCCAGTCGGATACCGCTCGGGGTCGTCGTCCAGGGCAGGCGCCGCTCCCGGTGACGCCCCGTCCGACGCCGACGTGCGGCGTGACAGAGCAACGATTGTGGCCCCAGCCGGTTGACCCGCGCGTGCGGAGGACGTGACGGCGCGGTAAACCTGTGTTCAGTCGGCGGCCGAGTAGGCCTCGCCCGCGTCGTCGACGGGGGCCGGGACTTGCCCCCTGGCCCCCGGGCGGACGAAGTTGACGACGCCGGCGGCCGGCGCCGGGGTACCGCACTGCTCATCCTCGTCGAAGGCGATGTCGCCGTCGGCCACCGGGGCGCCGGTGGCCTTGATCGTCTGGAACGGGAACAGCTCGCGGTCCATCATGTGCGAGGTCACGATGTTGCCCATCGCGGTGAACATGTTGTCCACGCGGCCCGGGAAGCGCTTGTCCCAGTCCTGCAGCATGGCCTTGACGGTGGCGCGCTGCAGGTTGGGCTGGCTGCCGCACAGGTTGCACGGGATGATGGGGAACTCGCGGTGCTCGGCCCAGCGCTCCAGGTCCGATTCCTTCACGTAGGCCAGCGGCCGGATGACGACGTTCTTGCCGTCGTCGCTGACCAGCTTGGCGGGCATGCCCTTCATGCGGCTGCCGAAGAACATGTTCAGCATCAGCGTGGTGACGATGTCGTCGCGGTGGTGACCCAGCGCGATCTTGGTCGCGCCGAGCTCGCCCGCCACGCGGTACAGGATGCCGCGGCGCAGGCGCGAGCACAGCGAGCAGGTCGTCTTGCCCTCGGGCACGAGTCGCTTGACGATGGAATAGGTGTCCTGCTCCTCGATGTGGAAGTCCACGCCGCGCGACTTCAGGTAGGCGGGCAGGATGTCCTCGGGGAAGCCGGGCTGCTTCTGGTCGAGGTTGACGGCCACGATGCTGAACTTGATCGGCGCGCGGTCGCGCAGGTTGATCAGGATGTCCAGCAGCGAATAGCTGTCCTTGCCGCCGGACACGCAGACCATGACCTTGTCGCCGTCCTCGATCATGTTGAAGTCGCCGATCGCCTGGCCGACCTGGCGGTGCAGGCGCTTGGAGAGCTTGTTCATCTCGTGCGCGTGCTTCTTCGCGGCCTCGGAGGCCTGGATGGCCTCGGCGGCGTTGTCGATGGCGATGTCGGTGGAAAGGATTTCGGTTGTCATGGGATCACCACTGGCCACATTCGGCAGAGATTGCGACTTGGCAGTCGGGGAAGATTTCGAGCTTGGTCACCTTGATGCGCACGCCCACCACGCCGGGCAGCTTCATGAGCCGGACGGAGAGCTTGCCCAGCAGGGCTTCGAGCAGGTCGGTGTGTTCCGCGGTGCACTCGTCGATGATGATGGTGCGCACACGGCGGTAGTCGAGCACGTGGCCGATGTCGGCGTCGCGCGAGACGATGGTCTGGGCGCCGAGGTTGATCTCGGCGTCGACGAGGATCGGTTGCGGGCCTTCGCGCTCGACGTCGAGCACGCCGAGGTTGGCGCCGAAGCGCAGCCCGTTGATGTGGATGACCTGGCGGTTGTTGCGACGCAGCGCCGGCGGCGGTTGCGATTCGCGCAGCGGGCGCAGGAAGGCCTCGATCTGCTTGGCCGCGACGACGCCGTCGCCCAGCGCCGTCTGCACGCAGGGATGCTGGCGGCCGCTGGCGTCGCCGGCGACGAACAGCCCGAGGACGCCGAAGCGCGGTTCATCGCGGAAGGGCTGCGAGGGCGCGGTGACGCCGGCGCGCTGCAGCGCATCGGCGACGAGCAGCCAGGCGGACGGCGCGGGCTCGTAGCCGAGCAGCACGGCGACGTGGTCGAAGCGCTCTTCGCCGTAGGCCTTGGACGTGACGGTCACGCCCTCCGGAGAAGCGGTCACCGCGGTCGGCAGAGACTGGGCGGGTCGGCGACGCAGGCCGTTCACGCCGTCGAGCTGCTGGATCAGGTGGCTCTGCGCGCGCCATTCGGAACGCGACCACAGCGTCACCGCATGACCGCGGCCGGCGAGGTACAGCGCGTTCTCGATGGCGTTGTCCCCGCCGCCGAGCAGCAGCACCTTGCCTGGCGGCAGGCGGTCGCGCACGGCGGTCAGCTCGATGGCGTCGAGCACGCGATCGTGGCGGTCCCCTTCGGGATAGAGCGGCGACGGATGACGCGGGGTCAGGCCGGTGGCGAGCAGCAGCGACCGCGCCCTCAACGGGCGCAGGCCGCCGCCGAGGGTGGGTCCGGCGGGGTCGGCGCTGTCTCCGGCCTGCGCGGCGAAGGCCGGGCCGCCGTCGAGGTAGAGGGTCCAGCCCTGTTCGGCCTGCCAGTCGAGGGTGTGGACCGTCTGGCCGAGCAGCGTGTGCACGCCGGGCTGGGCGCTGGCGTGGCGGGCGTAGCGCTCGCCCAGTTCGGCGAGCGATTCGCCGGGCGCGCCGAGCAGCCAGTCCTGCTGGTAATCGAGGGGTCGCAGGCTGTCGCACAGGCGCGGGGCGCGTTCGATCAGCACGACGCTCAATCCCAGCTGCGTCAGCCAGCTCGCGGCACTGCAGCCGGCCGGACCGCCGCCGATGATGGCGGCGTCGACGAGCGCGGGCAGGCGGGCGGGCAGTCGGTCTGGCGTGGGCTGGGACATGGCGAGGCG
>CAMPJJ010000124.1 GCA_946886855.1 uncultured Roseateles sp.
GGCCGCGGGCGCCGAGCGCCAGCGCCAGGCTGCGACCGACGCAGCCGTCGCCGCGCACCAGGACATCGAACTTTTCCATGGAGGACGATTGTAGGCAGGGGCGATGGGAGCGTGCCCGGCGGAGTTCCAGGCGGGATCACCGGCGGGACCGGCGGTGTGAATGGCGCGTATGGGCGCGTATGGGCGCGTATGGGCGCGTATGGGCATGCAGGGGCATGCAGGGGCATGCAGGGGCGCGGAAGGGCAGCGGAACGGCGGCGGGAGCGCCGCTTGACTAAAATGCCGGTTTCGCCCGCGCGCTGCCGCAGGCCAGAACCGCCTCCAGCATTCCCCCAAGCATTTCCCCGAAAGCCAACCATGAGCCTCAAATGCGGCATCGTGGGCCTGCCCAATGTCGGCAAGTCCACCCTCTTCAACGCGCTGACGAAGGCCGGCATCGCTGCCGAGAACTACCCCTTCTGCACGATCGAGCCGAACGTGGGCATCGTCGAACTGCCGGATCCGCGGCTGGGCCAGCTGGCGGAGATCGTCAAGCCTGAGCGCATCGTGCCGGCGATCGTCGAGTTCGTGGACATCGCGGGCCTGGTGGCGGGGGCGTCGAAGGGCGAAGGCCTGGGCAACCAGTTCCTGTCGCACATCCGCGAGACCGACGCGATCGTGAACGTGGTGCGCTGCTTCGAGGATCCGAACGTGATCCACGTCAACGGCAAGGTGGATCCGATCTCCGACATCGAGGTGATCCAGACCGAGCTGTGCCTGGCCGACCTGGGGACGGTGGAGAAGAGCCTGCACCGCTACAACAAGGTGGCGCGCGCCGGCGACAAGGACGCGGCGGCGCTGGTGAAGGTGCTGGAGAAGTGCCAGGTCGCGCTGGACCAGGCCCGGCCGGTGCGGTCCATCGATTTCAGCAAGGAAGAGCTGGTCATCCTGAAGCCGCTGTGCCTGATCACGGCCAAGCCGGCGATGTTCGTGGGCAACGTGGCGGAAGACGGTTTCGAGAACAACCCCTTCCTGGACCGCCTGAAGGAGTACGCGGCCGGGCAGAACGCGCCGGTGGTCGCGATCTGCGCCAAGACCGAAGCCGAGCTGTCGGAGATGGAAGACGAGGACCGCGCGATGTTCCTGGCCGAGATGGGCCAGGACGAGCCGGGCCTGAACCGCCTGATCCGCGCGGGCTTCAAGCTGCTGGGCCTGCAGACCTACTTCACGGCGGGCGTGAAGGAAGTGCGCGCGTGGACCATCCACATCGGCGACACGGCGCCGCAGGCGGCCGGTGTCATCCACACCGACTTCGAGCGCGGCTTCATCCGCGCGCAGACGATCGCCTTCGACGACTTCATCCAGTTCAAGGGGGAACAGGCCGCCAAGGACGCCGGCAAGATGCGCGCGGAAGGCAAGGACTATGTCGTCAAGGACGGCGACGTGCTGAACTTCCTGTTCAACGTCTGACCGCTCGCGTCCTCAGAGGGCTTCGACCAGCGACCGCGCCGCCCGCCAGTCGGCGGTGCCGAAGCCCTCGTTGAAGCGGGCGAACACGGGTTCGAGCACGGCCCGGGCTTCCGCCAGGCGATCCTGCGCCTGCCAGTGGCGTGCCAGGCTCGTGGCGGTGCGCAGTTCCCAGGAGGCCGCCTCCTGCTCGCGGGCCAGTGCCAGCGAGCGGTGCAGCAACAGCTCCCCGCGGACATCGCCCTCTCGGGAGCATGCCCGCAAGGCCCGCATCCCCTGCAGGCGCAGGGCTTCGGCGGCGCACCAGCCCACCATGCCGGACTCGACGCGCTGGATGCAGCGCGGCGTCAGCCAGCGGTCGTCGAGCGTGGCCAGGTGGTCGGCCAGCACGGGCAGCGGCTCCTCGAACCAGCTGGCGTCCGCGTCCGGCGGCACCTCGCCGCCTTCGCGCAACGCCACCATGGTGCGCAGTCCCCGGCTCCAGCGCAGCCAGTGCGAAAACCCGAGCAGCTTCTCGAGGTCGACAAGCTGGTTCGCCAACAGTCTGGCGGGTTCGGCGAGGCCGCTCCACATGGCGATGACCAGCGAGCCCATCACGATGACCTGGCAATGCGCCAGAGGTGAGTCGGTGAGGGCCTGCTCGATCGCCTCCTGCGCCATCGCCGCAGCGCTGTCGGGACGCCCCTGCATCCACAAGGTCCGCGCCAGCATCACCCGCATGGATACGCGCAGCTCGACGGGCGACGGGTTGTAGCTCAAGGGGATCGTCCGCCAGGACTCGCCGAGGACGCCCTGCGCCTTGTCGGCGGCGAGGGCGTGCCGACCGGCGAAGTGCAGCGTCTGCGCCTGGATGCGCCCCGACACGAGGCGTGCGACGGGATCCGCCATGTGGTCGGCGAGCAGCGCCATCTTGTCCGCCCAGACGCCGCCCTCCTTGAAATCGCCGCGGAACACGGCCATCGCCCACATCCCGTTGCAGCCCGCGAAACGCTGAAGCAGCTGATCCCCGCTGGTCAGCGAGGTGGCGGCCGTCTCGAGCGTCAGCGCCAGCGACGCGTCCGTGGCCAGGCCGAGGCACGCGATCAGGAAGGTCAACCGCTTGCGACGCGCATCGGCGTCCGCCAGGTCGAGCGCGGCGACGGGGTCGTCGCCTTGGCGCGCGATCACATCGATCGCGCGCTTCACGCGGTCGGTGAACTCGTCCACCAGCAGCATCTGACGTCCGATCGCAAAACCGGCGATCGTCAGGTCGACGCCCAGCGCGATGTCGCCCTCCGCCGTGAAGGCCCAGTCGAGCGCGGCGCGGATGTCGTCGATCAACGGCGCGTAGCGGGCCATCCACTGCTGCCGGCTCATCCGGTTCCAGGCCCCCTCGGCCTCGGCGAGCACGCCCGACAACCAGCGCGCATGGCGCAGGCTCACGGCCTGGCGCTCACCGGCCTCGTCCAGCTTCTGTCCGGCGTAGGCGCGGGTGGTGTCGAGCAGGCGTCGCAATTCGGGATTGCCGCCGCGGGCCGGGGCGACCAGCGACTTGGCCATGAGATCGAGCAGGCTGTCCTGGATGTCGTCGGCGCCCACGGCGGCATCGGCGACCACCTGCTCCGCCGCTGCGGCGCTGAAGCCGCTGCGGAACACCGACAGCCGGCGCAGCACGGTCTGTTCCACCGGCGAGAGCAGCCGGTAGCTCCATTCCAGCAGCGCCGCCAGCGTGCTGTGCCGGGCCGGCGCGTGGCGGCGCCTCACCGGCAGCTGCAGGAGCAGGCCTTCGAGCTGGTCCGACAGGGCGGCGATGGACAGCGCGTCGACCCGCGCGGCGACGATCTCGATGGCCAACGCGATGCCGTCCAGGCGGGTGCACAGGGAGACCAGCTGCGGCACGTCGTCATCGCTGAGCGTGAACCCGGGCGAGGCCGCCTTCGCGCGCTCGACGAACAGGCGCAGCGCGGGGAAGCTCATCGCGTGGTCGGCGGCGACCACCTCGCCGGGCTGCGGCAGGCGCAGGGGCGGAAGCCGGAAGATCCACTCGCCGCGGGCCCGCAGCGGCTCCCGGCTGGTGGCGAGCACGGCCACCCGCGACCCCGCGCCGCCGAGCACTTCGGCCAGGTCGGCGGCCGCCTCGATGACGTGCTCGCAGCTGTCCAGCACCACCAGCGCGCGGCGCGCGTTCGCCCACTGCTGCAACACGGTCTGCGCCGAGGTGTAGTCGGTGAGACAACCCACCGTGGCGGCGACCCGCTGCGCGAGCAGGCTGGGATCGACGACCGGCGCCAGATCCACGACATAGACCCCGTCCGGATAGTCGCCGGCCGCCGCATGCGCCGCCGCCACCGCGACGGTGGTCTTGCCCATGCCGCCCGCGGCGAGGAGGGTGACGAAACCATGCTGGTCCAGCTGCGCCACCACCCGGGCGATGGCCTCTTCCCGGCCCAGGATGTCGAGGCGCCTGGCCGGAAGTGCGGCCTGCGGCGCACTGGCGCGGCTGGCATCCACGAGCGTGAAGCGGGGCTCCGCATCGTCGGGATACCAGGCCACGTACCAGCCCTCGGCATGCAGGCCCAGCGCGTTGTTGATCTCGCCCACGCGCGCACACAGGCGCTCGAGCGCCTCGTCCTGGCCGGCCGAGCTGGCGGAGCCGGACGTCGCCAGTTGCGCTGGCGAGAGGCCGGCCGGGGCGGCTGCGATCGCGGCGAGCAAGGCGATCGCCGGGGCGTCAAGATCGACGGCGCGCGCGCCGACGCGCAGGCCCAGCGGCGAGCCGGTCAGCAGGAAGGGCCCGAAGGCGAGGGATCCGGTCTCGCTCATGACCACGGGGAGGGGGACTCTTTCAAGGCGTCTTGGAGGCTCGCATGGTCGCACCGGTGCCTGCGCCCAGGCGTGAATTTGCGTGAATCCTGAAGGCCGCCGCCGCCCGCCCGTCGCGCAATCGGTATGGTCACGCCATCGATCGATGCCGAGTCCCGTTGCTCGCCTGCCCAGACATGCCCCCCTCGCCAAACACCGACCTTGCCGACCTTGCCGGCCGCATGGACCGCCTGCCGCTCACCCGGCTGCACCTCATGGCCATGTTGACCTGCGGCATCGGCATGACGATCGACACCCTGGAGATGGCTTTCGGCGGCGTGCTCGGCACCGTGTTCTCGGCGCAGTCTCCGCGGGTGCCGCCCGGCGAGCTCGGCCTGCTGCTGTCCGCCGTGTTCATCGGCGCCGTGCTGGGCGCGCCCTTGCTGGGCTGGTGGGCCGACCGGCACGGACGGCGAGGCGCGCTGGTCGGGTTGATGCTGTGGATCGCGCTCACGTCGCTGGGGGCCGCGATGGCGGACGGCGTCGGTCAACTCACGCTGTGCCGCTTCCTCGCCGGCCTGGCGCTCGGGGGCTATCCGCCGATCGTCATCGCCTACCTCACGGACCTGCTGCCGCCGCAGCGCCGCGGCACGCTGATCTTCCTGAGCCTCACGCCCTCCCTGCTGGGACCGCCGGCCGCGATCTTCCTGGTGCGCTGGCTGGCGCCGCTGCAGCCGCTCGGCCTGGAGGGCTGGCGCTGGGGCTTCCTCGTGGGCAGCGCCTGCGCCCTCCTGTCCGCCCTCTCCTTCCTCGCGTTGCCGGAGTCGGCGCGCTGGTTGCGCGCGCGGGGCAGGAACGCGCAGGCCGAGGCGGTCCTGCACGCCTTCGAACGCTCCTCCACCGTGATGGCCGCGCCGCCCGATGCCGTCGTCGGCGCGCCCGCCGCCACCCCGGCGTCGGTCGCCCCGGCACCGCCGCACCGGCGCTGGCTGGCGGTGGTGGGGCTGTTCTCGCTCAGCCCGTGGGCGACCATCGCCTTTCCGCTGCTGACGGGCGCCGTGCTCGCCCAACGCGGCTTTCAACTGGACGCGGCGCTGCTGATCTTCGGCCTCTCCTCCCTGGGGCCGCTGTTGGGCACCCTGCTCGCGTCCACCCTGATGGACCGGGTCGATCGCCGGGTCGCGATGGCGGCCTGCATCGTCGCCATGCTCGCCTGCGGCGCAGCGTTCAACTTCAGCACCGGCACCGCGTCGTTGATCGTGGCGATGGCCTTGTTCAACCTCTCCGTGTCGCTCTACGTGCCGCTGCTGACGGTCTACAGCGCCGAGCTGTTCCCGACCCGCCAGCGCGCCTCGGCCACGTCCATCGCGTGGTCGATCAACCGCCTCGGGGGCGCGCTGGGGCCGCTGCTGCTGGTGCCGACGCTGCGCAGCGCGGGGCCGGCCGTCATGTTCGCGGTCGTCGCCGCGAGCCTCGTCGCCACGCTGGGGGTGCTGGCCGCGTCGCCGCGCGGACTGGAACGTCAGACGGTCAGCTGACAGTGTCGCAGGCGGCCAGCAACGCCATGGCGCGCCGCACGTCGACGCACCCCCGGCCCTCGGAGAGGCCGGCCAGCATCTCGCCGAGCATGGCCTTGGCGGCGTCGGGCCTGCCGACGGACCGCCACAGCGCCGCCAGACTCGTCGCCGCGCGCAACTCCCAGGCGCGGGCGCCCTGGCTGCGCGCCAGCGTCAACGCGCGCAAGAGCAGCGACTCGGAGCCCAGACGCTCGCCCTGGACACGCAGGACCTCCGGCGCGCACCAGCCGACGATGCCCGCTTCCACCCGCGACAGGTCGTGCGGTCCGACGCAGGGCGGCGCCAGCGTGCAGAGCATGTCCGACTGCATGTCGTTGGCGCGCGCGGTGTCGCCGAGCCTGGCGCGCATCGCCTCGACATCGAGACCGCGCAGGGCGAGCACCTTGCAGTACGTATGTGCCCAGGCGATCCAGAAACTCTGGAAATGCATCAGCTCGTGGTCGACCAGGCGGGCGACGAAACCCAGCGCACGCTCGTCGTCCCCCCGCCAGAGCAGGATGGGGATGATCGCGAGCGACAACGCGTGGCTGAGCGCGAACGGATGCCCGCCTTCGCAGAATCGCAGCAGTTCCAGCGCCCGGTCCAGGGCCTCGTCGGCAAAGCCCTGCAACCAGCGGATGCGCGCCTGCAGCACCCCCATGGACACGGGCAGCGGCATCTGCATGTAGGTGCCCGCGCGCCAGGGGCCGGCATGCTCGAGGACCCGCATACCGCTGGTCCAGGCCGCATCGTGCTCGCCGAGGTAGTGCCGGCCGAGCGCGTCGAAGCGCAGGCCGGTCAGCGTGGCCGCGGCATGGGTGGGGTCCAGAGGATCCAGCGGCAGGGTGGCGAAGCGGCGGGCCCGCGCGACGACGGTCGGGTAGTCGCCACGACCGAACGCGTTGACGCACAGCGCGAACAACGCCAGACGCTGCTGTTCGGGCGATCCGATGCGCCCGGCCAGTGCGTCGAGCTGGGCAGGCAGCTCAGCGGGGACGGCGCGGTCCAGCAGGGAATGGCCGCCCATCATGCACAGGAGGGTCAGCAGCCGCAGTCCGAGGTCGGACTGAAGCTCGCCGTGCGCCTGCAGCGCCGGCAGCGCGTCGAGCGCGCGCGGCAGCAACTCGTCGATCAGGCCGATCTCCAGCTGGAGGCGGCCCGACTCCACCATCAGCTCTGCGCCGAGCAGGCGGTCGGCACCGGGTCCGTGCGCCCAGTCCAGCGCGGCGCGGACGTCCGGCATGGACGCGGCGTGCGCCGACCGCCACGCCATCAGCGGCGTGCGGGGGTCGCGCAGTTCCGCATTGGCCCGCGCGAGCGCGGCGCGCATGCTCAGCGCATGGCGTCGCCCCACCTCCAGGGCATCGCCGTCTTCGACCAGCCGCTCCGCCGCGTAGACCCGGGTCACGAACAGCAGGCGATAGCGGGCATGTCCCCCCGGTTCCAGCTCGAGCAGCGAGCGCGACACGAGGTCGAGCACGCAGGCGACGACACGCTCAGGCGCGATGCGTCCGCAGGCGGCCACCGCCGTGGCGGCCAGAAGGTCGAAGCTCGATCGGAAGACCGACAGGCGATGCAGCACCGTGCGTGTGACGTCGTCCAGCAGCGCATGACTCCAGTCCAGCAGCGCCTGCAAGGTCTGGTGGCGCGGCAGAACGGTGCGGCGGCCGCGGCGAAGCAGGCGGAACACATCGTCCAACCGGTCCGCCAACGCGTGGATGCCGAGACTGCCGACGCGCGCCGCGGCGAGTTCGATGGCCAGCGGCATCCCGTCGAGGTGGCGGCAGATGGTGATCGCCGTGGCCAGGTTCGCGGACGACAGACGGAAGTCGTGCGCGCTCGCGGTGGCGCGCTCGACGAACAGGCGCAGCGCCGAGAAGGCCAGCGCGTCCTCGACGTCCGACCCGGTCGCCACAGGCGGCACCGCCAGCGGGTCGAGGCGGTAGATGGTTTCGGACTCGGCCTCCAGCGGCTCGCGGCTGGTGGCCAGGATGCGGATCCGCGGTGCGATGCGCAGGACGCGTTCCGCCAGGTCCGCAGCGGCCGCGGCGAGGTGTTCGCAGTTGTCCAGCACGATCAGCAGGTCGCGCGGCGCGATCGTCTCTTCCAGGATGGCCCATGTGCACGGATCGGGCGCGGTGACGCCGATCGCATGGGCCAGGGCGTGGGGGACCAACGCCGGATCGTCGAGCGGTGCCAGGTCGACGAAGCACACGCCGTCGGCATACCGGTCGACGGCTTCGCCGGCGAGCGCCAGGGCGACGGTCGTCTTGCCCATGCCACCGGTGGCCACGACAGTGACCAGCCGGGACCGTTCCAGCTTGGTGGCAATGACCGCCAGCTCCTGCTCGCGGCCGACCACGCCCGTCAGCCGGTAGGGCAGGACGCGGGGCGCGATCGGCGCGATCGGCGCGATCGGCGCGGCCGTCGCGACCGCTGCCGAGGCTGCCGCGGCTGACGTGGACGTCGTTGCCGTTGCGAACGCCGCCACCCCGGCGGGGAAGCCCGGGGCGGGCGTCGTCGAGACGCTCATGACGAAGCTGTAGCCCCGCCCTGGCAGGCTGGCGATGTATCGCCTGCCGTCCAGCCCGTCGCCGAGCACCTTGCGCAGCGAGGACAGGTGCACGCGCAGGCTCGATTCCTCGACCACCGTGCGGGGCCAGACCCGCGCGAACAACTCGTCATGGCTCACCACGTCGCCGGCCCGCTCCACCAGCGCGATCAGCAGATCCAGCGCACGCCCGCCCACGCGCACGGCCCGCCCGTCGTCCAACAGGAGCTTGCGGGCCGGGTCGAGCGTGAAGGGCCCGAAGCGCAGCACCTTCTCGAACGCGGGGTCCGGCGCCGGCGCGGGATTCACGGCGGACATGGGGACTAGAAGTCGTGGCGCAGCGTGGCCACCCACGTGCGCGGCGCGTTGTAGTTGGCCGCGTCGACGTCCACGGACGGGATCATGGTGCGCAGCACCACGTGGGTCCGGTTGGTGACGTTGCGCACCCGCAGCGAGAAGGTCCAGCCGCGGTCGGGGCTGGACCAGCTCGTGGCCAGGTTCAGGTAGGTCTGTGGTGCGATCGCAATCGCCGCCGTGTTCTGCACGTCGGCGTACTGGCGCGACAGGTGCTGCACCGTCGCCGTGAACTCCAGCGACGAGCCGTCGTGCAAGGGCTGGACATGGCCGAACCGGGCCGACAGCGACACGTGCGACGCATACGGCAGTTGGTTGCCGACGTAGTTGCTGATGGCGGCGCCGGTGGGATTCGCAAACGCGTCGATGCGGCTGCGCAGCAGCTCCACGGCCAGCGCCAGTTCGGTGCGCTCGGCCAGCTTGGCGGCCAGGTCGATGTCGGCGCCGTAGGTCTTCGCGCGGCCGGCGTTGACCAGCACCTGGTCGGGCACCGTCACGCCGTTGATCACCGTGTTCTGCAAGGAGGCCAGGTATTGCCCGTACCGGTTCAGGAACAGCGCGAGGTCGGCCGTCAGGCGTCCGCCCGCCAGGCGCCACTTGCTGCCCAACTCCCAGGTGCTCACCTTCTCCGGACGGGTGGCGTAGGTGGAGGCCGTTTCGGATGCCGTCGCCCGGTTGAAGCCGCCGAACTTCTGTCCCATCGCGAAGCTGGCGTAGAGGAAGTGGTCCTCGTTGCGCTGCCAGTCCACGCCCAGCCGCGGCAGCAGGCCGTGGCTGGACGTCGACAGGTCGGTCGCGTCGTAGACCTGCCGCGTGCGCTGCTGGTCGGCGTCCAGCGTCCAGAAGCGGTTGTCGCCGGTCTGCTTCGTCCGGTAGGCGCGCAGACCCGCGGTCAGGCCGATGCCGTCGGTCCACGCATAGTGCGCCTGCCCGTAGAGGCCGACATCGGTCGTCTCCAGATGGGTCTGCCCCTCCGTGTCGACGCGCGAGCGCGGCGGCAACGGGATCTGATCGACGATGCGGTCGAAGTCGAAGCGGTCCGACACCAGCATGAGGCCCGCCGTCCAGTCCAGGCGATCCTGCCTGGCCTGCAGCTGCAGCTCCTGCGAGAAGGCCTTCTGCTCCACCGTCTGGGTCAGGAGGTAGCGCAGGACCGCCTTGCCGCCGAGGTCGGCGATCGTGGGGTCGTCCTTGTACGCGCGGTAGCCCGTGATCGAATGGAAGTCGATGCCCTCGCCCAGCGGATGGCTGACCTTGAGCTGCAGGCCGCCGGACACGCGCTTGAACGGCCCCGGCGTCGCGGTCACGAAGGTGACGCGCGGCGACGACTGCGGATCGTTGAGCGGGAAGTTGCCCGTGTTGGTGTCCGAGGTGTCGCGCAGGCCGTCGACCGCCAGGATCGCGTCCAGACCCGAGGGCCGCTTCAGGCGCAGCTTGGCGCGGAACTGCGTCGCGTCGAGCTTGTTGACGCCCTCCCCGGTGGATGCGTTGTAGCCGAAGCCGTCGTTGCGGCGGCTGGAGAGCGCGACGCTGCCCGACAGGGGGCCGTCGCCGATCGGGCCGTTGACGTAGCCGTGCACCTCCGCGTCCCGGTAGTTGCCCACGCTCACGGAGCCCCACGCCGCGGGCGTGCGGGTCGGATCGATCGAGATGACCCGCACCGCGCCGGCGGTCGAGTTCTGGCCGTACAGCGTCCCCTGGGGACCGCGCAGCACCTCGATGCGGACGATGTCGGGCAGATCCCAGAGCGCGGTCGCATAGCCGCGGATCAGCGGCACGTCGTCCACATAGATGCCGACGGCCTGGCTCATCGCCGGCACCGACACGCCCATGCCGCGGATGCCCACCGCCTGCGGCTGGTTGCTGAAGCCGTTGGGCACCGTGACGCCGGGCACGGTGCCGACCAGGTCGCTGAGCTGGGCGGTGCCGCCCGAGTCGATGGCGCGCTGGTCGACGACGCCGACCGACAGCGGCGTCCTGCCGAGCACCGTCTGCGTGCGTTGCGCGGTGACGATGACCGGCTGCATCGTCACGGCGGCAGAGGCGGCCGACGCCGCCCGCGCCGGCGCCGGCGGATCTGACGGCACGGCGGCGTCCTGCGCGCTGGCGCGCCCGGTTGACGTGGCCAGCAGCAGCCCGGCGATCACCCCGATCCCGCCCCTCTGCCAACCCTTGCTGATCCCGCCGTGCGCCATGCCTGCTCCGCGACTCACTGATGTCGATGTGGGCGCGTCGACGTGACGCGCATGGCGGGCATGATCGCCGGGGTGCCTGGGCAGGCCGCGTGAATCGGTGTGAAATCTGGTGAGGACCTCAGCCGAGCTCGTCGATCAGCTGCCGGGCCGTCACGAGGTCGGCGGTGCCGAGACCCTCGTCGAACCGCTGGTAGACGTCGGACAGCAGGCGATGCGCGTTCTCGCGCCGGCCTTGACTGCGCCACAGCCGCGCCAGGCTGGTGGCGCTGCGCAGCTCCCACGACAAGGCACTCTGCGAACGCGCGATGTCCAGCGCCCGCGTGAGCTTCGCCTCGGCGTCGCCCGTCCGCTGCGGCGCGCTGCGCAGGCCGTTTTCGGTGTGGGCCCGCAGGATCTCGGCGGTGCACCACCCGACCACGCCGCTGCTGGCCCGCTCCACGCCGAAGGTGGAAACAGCGCTCTCGACCAGCGTGCCGACCATGTCCAGCTCGCCCAGGCCCGACAGCGTCTCGATCGGTCCGAGTTCGATGCCCGGGCGCAGCGGCCTGCCGCTGGCTCTCGCGGCCAGGACCTTCTCGTAGCTGCGCGCCCACGACTGCCAGTACGCCTGCGAATGCCGGTCGACATGACGGCGCAGCCGATACAGCAGCGCGCCGGCGCGCTGGTTCTCGCCGCGCCACAGGGCGATGGGGATCGTGGCCATGGCGAGCGCCTGGCTCAGCGCCAGGGGGTTGGCGCATTCGGCGTGCGCCTCCGCTTCCGCGGCCCGCTCCACCGCCCTGTCGCAAGCCCCCTGCATCCACAGCGTGCGCGCCTGGAGGATGCGCATCGACACCGCCCTGGGGATGTGGCCGATGTACTGGCGGTAGGCATTGCCGGCCGGATAGTGCAGCACGCGGTCGGACAGCGGCTTCGCCACCTCATGGTCGCCCAGGTAGTGGTGGCTCAAGGCAAGGAATCGATCGGACAGCAGCACCGCGGCCGGCTCGTCCGGCTCGGGCGCGAAATGCCGGATGCGGCGCGCCACCTCACCGACCTCCCGGTAGTCGCCCGCGCCGAACGCATTGGCACAAAGACTGAACATCGCCTCGATGCTCTGCGCAGCCGATTCAAGTTGCGCCGACAGTCCCAGCGTGCGCTCGATGTGCGCGCCGGAAGCGAAACTGCGCCCCTTCGTGGACGAACTGAGGAAGCTGCGCGCCGAACACAGGCGCAGTTCCAGGCCGGGTTGCGGCGGGTGCAGGGTGTCCACCGCCTCCATGGCCAGGTCCACCCAGCCGCGGAATTCGTCCACCAGCCCGAGTTCGTAGACCAGGTCCATCGCAGCCACCGTGAGCTGCACCCCCAGCAGCGCGTCGCCGTCGGGCGAGAACGCCCAGTCCATGCCGGCCCGGACGTCGTCCATCATCCGGCCATAGCGCTGCAGCCACTCGTCGATGGGCAGCATGTCGCGCTCGGGCAGCACCTGCTGCAGCACGTCCCGGAAGTGCGCGGCGTGGGCGGCCGCGAGCCGTCGGGCTTCGCCGCCTGCCGCGAGCTTGCCGGCCGCATAGGTCCGGGTGGTGTACAGGAGGCGATGCAGCACCGTGTCGCCATCGACTTCCACGCCCACCAGCGACTTGCTCGTCAAACCCAGGACGCCGTCCACCACCGCCTCGGGCGAGAGGTCGTCACTGGCCAGCACGGCGGCGGCGGAGTCCAGCGTGAACGACGAGCGGAAGATCGACAGCCGGCGCAGGACGACGCGTTCGCCCTCGGTCAGCAGGTCGTGGCTCCAGTCGAGCAGCGCCTGCAAGGTGCGGTGACGCGGCAGCGCGGTGCGCCGACCGCGCGTGAGCAGGGTGAACATCACGTCGAGGCGCGCCGCCAACCCCTGCAGGCCCAGACTGTCGATGCGCGCGGCAGCCAGCTCGATGGCCAGCGGCATGCCGTCCAGCTGTCGGCACAGGTGACACACCACCTCGATGTTGGACGCGTTCAGCACGAAGTCGTCCGAATTGGCGCTGGCCCGCTCGACGAACAGCTGGACCGCTGCAAACGTGCGCGCCTGTTCCAGCGAGGGTTGATCCTCCGGGACGGGCGACTCGAGCGATGCCAGGCGATGCACCCATTCGCTCTCGGCGTCCAGGGCCTCCCGACTGGTGGCGAGGATGTGGATGCGCGGCGCCTCGCGCAGCACCCGTTCGCACAGGGCAGCCGCGCCCTCGATCACATGCTCGCAGTTGTCGAGCACGATCAGCATGCGGCTGTCGCGCAGCGGCTCGCGCAAGCCCGCCCAGGGGTCGCCGGCGGAGACCGAGACATTCAGCGCCGAGGCCAGCGCCAGCGGCACCCGCGCCGGGTCCGACAACGGCGCCAGATCGACGAACCAGACGCCGTCCGGGAAACGCTCCAGCTGGGAATCGGCCACCGCAAGCGCCACCGTGGTCTTGCCCATGCCTCCGGGTCCCACGATCGACACCAGGCGATGCGTGGCCAGGCGCTCGCGGAGCGCGCGGGTCACCGTCGACCGCCCGATGGCATGGCTCAAGCGAGCCGGCAGGTTGTGCAGCCGGCGCGCAGGCGGCGGCACGACGGGAACCGGTGCCGCCTCGGCCCGCGGCCCGGTGGCCTGTGGTGCGTCGACCACCACGACAGGGATCACGAAGCTGTAGCCTCGGCCCGGCACGTTCGCGATGTAACGGGCGCCGCCTACGCCGTCGCCGAGCGCCTTGCGCAAGGCGGAGATGTGCACGCGCAGACTCGTCTCTTCGACGATGGTGTGCGGCCAGACGCGGGCCTCCAGCTCCGAGCGGCTGAGCACCTCGCCAGATCGTTCGGCGAGCGCGCACAGCAGGTCGTACGCGCGCCCGCCAAGGCGCAAGGCCTTGCCGTCCTGCAGCAATTGCTTGCTCGCGCGATCGAGGACAAAACGTCCGAAAGCGAGCGGCGGCAAGCCGCCACTCGTGTTGGTTCGCATGGTCCGTAGGGGGGTGACGGGACTTCGAGAGGGATGACGACTTCTCTGAAGTTGCGGAAATATAGCTCAACAGACCCATGGCCTCAGGGAGGATGACAGCGCTTCCCCCCGCCGCGGCGCGACAGCCCGATCGCCCCGCTGGAACGCGTCCGGGGGGCGCCTCCGAAGGACGACCCCGGCTGCATCAGGCCACGGCCGCGCGGCCG
>CAMPJJ010000125.1 GCA_946886855.1 uncultured Roseateles sp.
ATCAATGCCCTGCGTCGCCGCCGGTCGAGCCCTCGGCGCCCGCAGCGCCGGTCGGCTGCACCACAGAGGGAGAAACCATGTCATTTCCGTCCCGCTCCGCGGTCGCGCAGGCCGTCCTTCTGACGGCGTCGATCGCCACGCTCCTCGGCTGTTCCACCATCCCGCGGCAAGCAGGCAACCCGTCCGTCGAGCAGCAGGCACCCGCCGAGCACCGACCGACCTCACCTGTCGCCACCACGCCGGCTCCGACACCGACACCGATCCCGATGCCGATGCCGGCTCCAGCGAACCCCGCCTACGCGCCGCCTTCACCCTCCCCGGCGGCGGCGGCCTCGGTCGCGGACTACCGGTCGCGCGCGGCGATCACTGTCCCGGCCTATGCCCCTCACTGGACACCTCCGCCACCTGACTCGACGGCCAAGTACACCGCCTTCTCCGACAACCCCTGGCAGCGCGCCACCGAGCAGCCGGTCTCCACCTTCAGCGCCAGCGTCGACACCGGCAGCTACGCCAACGTGCGCCGTTTCATCAACCGCGGCCAGCTGCCGCCGCAGGACGCCGTGCGGGTCGAGGAACTGGTCAACTACTTCGGCTTCGACGCCCCCGGCCCCGAGGCCGGCGATCGGCATCCGTTCAAGGTCCGCGCACAGGTGCTGGCGTCGCCGTGGCACGCCGAACGCGGACTGATCCGCATCGCGATCAAGGGCAAGGACGTGGCCAAGGCGAGCCTGCCGCCGGCGAACCTGGTGTTCCTGGTCGACGTGTCGGGGTCCATGGGGCCCGAGGACCGCTTGCCGCTGGTGAAGTCGGCGCTGAAGCTGCTGACCGCGCAGCTGCGTCCGGTGGACCGCGTGAGCGTCGTGACCTACGCCAGCGGAACGCGCGTCGCGCTGCCGCCGACGCCGGGCGACCACAAGACGGCCATCAACGACGCGATCGACCAGCTCCAGGCTGGCGGCGGCACCTACGGCGCAGGCGGTCTGAGGCTCGCCTACGCGCAGGCGCGCGAGTCCTTCATCCCGGAAGGCATCAACCGCGTGCTGCTGGCCACCGACGGCGACCTGAACATCGGCGAGACCCGCCAGGAGGCGCTCAGGACGATGATCGAGGGCGAGCGCAAGAGCGGCGTCACGCTGACGGCGCTGGGCGTGGGCCAGTCCAATTTCAATGAAGCGCTGATGAAGAAGCTGGCCGATACCGGCAACGGCAGCTACCACTACCTGGACTCGCTGCAGGAAGCGCACAAGGTGCTGGTCAACGAGATGACCTCGACGCTCGCCACGATCGCGCACGACCTGAAGCTGCAGGTCGAGTTCAACCCGGCGACGGTGCAGGAATACCGGCTGATCGGCTACGAGCTGCATGCGCTCCAGCGCGAGGACTTCAACAACGACAAGGTCGACGCGGGCGACATCGGCGCCGGCCACCAGGTCACGGCGCTGTACGAATTCGTGCCTGCGGGCGCGAAGGGCAATGTCGATCCGCTGCGCTACGGCGGTGAGGACAAGGCGGCAAAGCAAGACACGCGCGCCGGCAGGAATGGCGAACTGGCGTGGATCAAGCTGCGCTACAAGCCGCCCGGCCAGGAGGCGAGCCAGCTGGTGGAACTGCCGGTCGTGAAGCCCGCGACGATGCCGGCGCTCGCCGCGCAGGACGCCGACACGCGGTTCGCGGTGGCGGTGGCCGCCTGGGGCCAGTGGTTGCGGGGCAGCACGCTGATCGGCGACTACGGTCCGGACCAGTTCGTGCCGCTGGCCCGCGGCGCGCGCGGCGAGGACCGGTACGGCCACCGCGCGGAGTTCGCCAGACTGGCCGAGCTGTCGGCCAGCCTGAAGCGCTGAGGCTTATTCGACCGCGTGACCGCCGGCGTCCAGGGCCGGCGGGCGCAGCAGGTCCACGTCCACGCCCATCGCCTCGCTGGCGCGCTCGACGGCCTGCCAGAGGTCGGCCGGCATCTGCAGGATCTCCTCCGGCGAGCTGGCTCTCGCGATCCACGCATCGATCTCCTGGTGCTGCGCCACCGTGATCAGGTCCAGGTTCAACATCTCGTCGATCGTCTTCACTGCACTTCCTTCTTGTAGGGGTCGGCGGCGGAAGACGCCTGGCGCCCTGGCGGGATGGCCATGGCACTCCGTCTGCCGTTCCGCGACACCGACCGGTGAATAGTATGCGGGACGATCCGTTCCGGATCACACCGCGTCCGTCATCCGGATGGCGCTCCTTCCTACAGATTTCGCCGCGCCCATCGCCTACTGTGAGGGGATGAAGCCGACCGTCCCTTCCCCCGACAGCAAGCCGATCTCCTCCGACGAAGACACCGTCCCGCTGCTGCTGCGCGGCTTCTCGGTGGTGCACGCCGCGTTGGCGCTGCTCTTCACGGCGATGGCGCTGCTGCTGCTGGCCATCTCGGCGAAGGAAGCCTGGATGGCGCTCCACCTGGACTGGGACGACAAGGCCGCGCAGATGGTCATCGAGGCCATGGGCGTGCTTGCCGCCGCGGTGGTCGCGCTGCAGATCGCCCAGACGGTCACCGAAGAGGAGGTCATCCGAACCGCCCACATCAGCGCCCCCACCCGCGTGCGGCGCTTCCTGTCCCGGTTCATGGTGGTCATCGTCGTCGCGCTCGCCATCGAGGCGCTGGTGGCCACCTTCCGCGCCGCGCATTCGGATTCGACCTTGCTGCTGCACGCTGCGGCGATGGTCTTCGCGGTCGGCGCGCTGCTCACCGGCTGGGGCCTGTTCATCCACCTGAACCGCTCCGCCGAAGAGCTCGAGCCCGAGGCCATGCAGGAGGCCAAGGGCGAGGATCACAAGCTGCAGTGATCGTCCGGCCCCGGGGCATGGCATGTCCGCTCGTCCGGGCCTCCACTCGGCGGTACCTCCCGGATCCAAGTCGGCGCCCCCACTGATCCCAGGCATCGGACCTCCGACTTGCACTGAAGTCGGTCATGGCGCGGAGGGTCGTCATTCGCGACGATAGGTCCCAGGTGTTCGAAGCACCTTCATGCAGCGGTCGGTCGCCCCGAAAGCGCGGCCACTGTCGCCCTCACGCTGCGTGTTCATTGGGCGAGATGGGCCACTCCGCGAGGACGGCCACACGGACCTGCATCACGTGTTTCGACATCTCGCCCACCCGATCGCGCGGATCAACCCGTCCGTCCCATGAGCTCATCATGCTGAACCGCAAGATCACGACACGCGCCGCCTTCGACGGCCTCTGCGACCGCATCCACCTGCTGCAACAGCACGTGCAGGTGATGCGCACCGACGACACCAGCTCCCGGCAGGCCCACGACCATGCCGTGATCGTCCAGGTGCTCGAGGAACTCGATATCCTGCTGCGCGTCGTCGCGCTGGCCGCCTTCGAGGAACAGCTCTATCGCTGGGCACCGCCGCGGTCCGACCTCAAGTCCTGACCCGGGCCCTGCGCTCAAGACGCGTGCGTGAGCCGGTACAGCCCCACATCCACCCGACCGGAGCGGAAGCCGGCCTCGCAGTAGCAGAGGTAGTACTCCCACAGCCGCTTGAACGGCAGGTCGAAGCCCTGCGCCTCGATGGCCGGCCATTCGGCGAGGAAACGGCGGCGCCATTCGACCAGCGTGGCCGCGTAGCCTCGCCCGAAGCGCGCCTGCGTCGAGAAGCCCAGGCCCGCCTTGCGCGCCTCTTCGGCCATGCGCTCCGGCGTCGGCAGCATGCCGCCCGGGAAGATGCAGCGCTGGATGAAGTCCGGATTGGCGCGATAGCGCTCGAAGTGCTGCTCGTCGATCGTGATGGCCTGCAACACGGCCAGGCCGTCGGGCTTGAGCCGGTCCCGCAGCGTCGAGAAGTAGACCGGCCAATAGGCCTCGCCCACGGCCTCGATCATCTCGATCGACACGATGCGGTCGAAGCGGCCCTCGACGTCGCGGTAGTCCTGCAACCGCAGGTCGACCTGATCGGCCACGCCCCATTGCTGGGCGCGCGCCTGCGCGAAGCGCAGCTGCTCGGTCGACAGCGTGAGACCGACCACCTGCACGCCGCAGCGCTTCGCCAAGGTCGCCGCCAGCGTGCCCCAGCCGCAGCCGATCTCCAGCACCCGCTGGCCCGCCCGCAGGTCGAGCAGCTCGACGATGCGATCGAGCCGCCGCGCCTGCGCCTGCTCCAGTGAGCCGACGTCGACCCGGAAGTCCGCGTCATCGGTGACCGCGCCCTTCCCCTCATGCAGTTCGTCGTACATCGCGCTCGAATACAGCATGCTGTCGTCGAGCCACCGCTCGTAGAAGCGGTTGCCGAGGTCGTAGTGGGCGGAGATGTTGTGCCTGCTGCCGCGACGCGTGTTGGCGTTCGCGCGATGCAGCAGCCGGGAGATCCAGCGCGCCGGGCCGCGCGTCTCGGCCACCTTGCCCAGCGCGGCCTCGTTGGCGATGCCGAAGCACAGCAGCGCCGTCAGGTCGGGCGTGCTCCAGTCGCCATCCCGGTAGGAGAAGGCCAGCCCCAGATCGCCCTGCAGCAGCAGCCGAAGCGCCGGCCGCCATCGATGCAGATGCAGCGCCGCGGCCGGACCGGGATACGGGCCGACGGCCTCGACGCAGCGTCCGTCGGGCAGCGTCAGCGCCAGTCGGCCCGCCTGGACGCGCGACAGCAGGCGCCGCAGCGTGTCATGGCGCGCGCCGAGCCGGTCGCCGCTCACGGTCGCGGGGGTGATCTCGAGGACCGCGGGCGCGGTCATGAACGAGCTCTCTTCATGCATGCAAGCTTGCCTCGGAGGGATCGGCCGGTGGGGCCATGTGGGCTGTGTTGGCCGGTTGGGCCGGTTGGGCCGGTTGGGCCGCGTGGACGGATTCAGATCGGATCGACCCGGACCGCGTGGGCGAGCCGGCACGGACGATGGTCATCAGGTGATCCGGTGCGGTGGGCCGCTCATGCAGCCGGGCGCCTTTGAGCCACAGCCGCAGCGCCTCCCAATGGATGCCGACCACCACCTTGAGCGTCAGCAACGGATGCGTCACGAGCAGCCGCAGCAGCGCGCCGTCGCTCAGCGGCGCGCGGGTCGCGTCGAGCCGCGCGTTGAGGACGGCCGCGCCGTCGCTGCCACTGCTGCTGCCGTTGCTGCCATCCCCGCCATTCTCGTGAACGCTGATCCCGATCGAGAGCCGCTCGCGCGGCGGCTCGATCCGGAACCGGTAGTTCAAGGCCATGCCGAGGAACGGCGACACGTACAGCTGCTTGCCGCTGCGCTGTTCGACGATGGCAGCGGCGCGTTGCGCCTCGTCGACCTCGATCAGGTAGCTGTGCCGCTCGCCGAAAGTGTTGTTGACCTCGTAGACGATGGCGCGCAGCGTGCCGTCGGGCGCGTCGCAGAACCAGACGCTCAGCGGATTGAACGCATAACCGAACAGGCGCGGCATCGCGAGCAGCCGGATCGCGCCGCCGATCGGCAGTCCGGCCTGCGCCAGGCGCGCCTCCATGGAGGCGCGCAGGCCGGCAACGTCCGTGGCCTTGCCGTCGCCGTGATCGGCCGGCCGGAAGCTGAAAAGGTTGAAGCGCCCCACCGAGAACCACCGCAGCCGCGCGTCCAGCGCGGGCAGCTCGTCGATGTCGAGCAGCAGCGTGAACATGCGGTACTGCAGCCGATGCCGCAGCGGCTTCAGCCGCTGGTGCATCACCCGACCCCGGTAGATCGCGGAGTGCAGGACCGCATCCGGCTGTGCGCTCATGCGGACACCGTCCCCGGCAGGTGGATGCGCCCGGACTCGTTCTCGACGGTCCACGGCCGGCGCACGCCGCCCAACGCTTCGGCCACCGCGAGCCCGGCCTGCAGGCCATCCTCGTGGAAGCCGGAGCCGAAGTACGCGCCGCAGAACCAGGTGCGCTGCCGCCCCTGCAGCGACCAGAGTTCGCGCTGCGCGGCGATCGAGCCGGCGTCGAAGCGCGGATGCTCGTAGACGTCGGTGCGGATGAGGTGCTCGGGGCGCGGCGCCACCGACGGATTCAGCGACACGAACAGCGGCACCGCGCTGCGGCCCTGAGGCAGATGCGGCTGCAGCCGGTTCATCCAGTAGGTCACCGTCGGCGGCAGCCGGATCGGGTCGTCCGCCTGCCCCGCGAGGTAATTCCAACTCGACCACACGGCCCGGCGGCGCGGCATCAGCGCGGGATCGCGGTGCAGCACCGCGAGGTTGCGGGTGTAGGGGAAGGCGCCCAGCAGCCGCTGCTCCTGCGCCGTCGGTGCCGTCAGCATGCGCAGCGACTGGTCCGCGTGCGTGGCCAGCACCACGTGGTCGAAGCTCGGCGTCCACGACCCGCGCCGCGTGCGCAGGCGCACGCCGTCGGGCTCGCGCGCGACGGCGATGACCGGCTCGTCGCGGTGGAGGCGGTCCTCGAAGTTGCGCACCAGGCGCCGCACGTACTCGCGGCTGCCGCCCTCGACGGTGCGCCAGACCGGGCGGTCGGTCAGTTTCAGCAGCCCGTGGTTCTCGCAGAAGCGCACGAAGGCGGCCACCGGATAACGCCCGATGTCCGCCGCCGACGACGACCAGATCGCCGCGCCCATCGGGTACAGGTGGTCGTCGCGGAAGGCGCGGCCGTAGCCTCGCGCGTCGAGGTAGTCGTCGAGCGGCAGATCGCCGCATGCGGCGGCGTCGCGCGGGGCCTCGCGGTAGAAGCGCATCAGGTCGCGCAGCATGCCCCAGAAGCGCGGCCGGATCAGGTTGCCGCGCTGGGCGAACAGGCCGTTGAGGTCGGTGCCCGCGTACTCCAGCGCCCCGTCGTTGAGGCTCACCGCGAAGGACATGTCCGACGCCCGCGTCGGCACGTCCAGGTGGCGGAACAGCGCGCTGAGGTTGGGATAGGCGGGTTCGTTGTAGACGATGAAACCGGTATCGACCGGCACCTGCAGCAGCCCGCAGGGCGCGTCCACCGTGTGGCTGTGCCCGCCGACGCGCCCGTCGGCCTCGAACACCTGGACCTCGTGCCGCTGGGACAGCAGCCACGCGCAGGACAATCCGGAGATGCCGGCGCCGACGACGGCCACCCGCAAGCGGCGTCCTTCGTCGAGGAGCGGCGTGGGCAGGCTGGAGGGGGTGTCGGGGCGGTCCATGGGCGCGTCCAATGCTTTCTTGTGTTTTCTTGTCGTTACGCGCTTCTACGCGCGGGTCTGCGATTTGGATTCTTCGCCCGTGAAGGAACTCCCGACCGCCCGGGCGAGGGTCGCCCGCCTGGTGGGCCTGCGCGGAACGAGCGATGATCCAGCACGCCGTTCGCCGCGTAAGAGCGCCCATGGGCACCCTTCGACGCGACGACACCTCCTCGACCCCGGCCATCCGGCCGGCGGCCGTGCCAGTGTCCGTCTCCTTGAACGTCGCGTCGACCACCGTGTCGACCGCCGTCCCTGCCCCGAAAGTCCGTCACTTGAAGATCGTCCCGATCGATCCTGACCGCAGCGCGCCGCCGTCCCCGGCCGGGGACGACTGGGCGGCGCTGATGCGTCGCGTCGCTGACCAGCGGGATCGGGAAGCCTTCGGCCGGCTGTTCTCGCACTTCGCCCCGCGGGTGAAGAGCTACCTGATCCGCACCGGCAGCACCGACGGCGCCGCCGAGGACCTGGCGCAGGACGCGCTGGTGATGGTGTGGCGCAAGGCGGCGCTCTTCGATCCGGCGCAGGCGGCGGTGTCGACCTGGATCTTCACGATCGCGCGCCGGCTGCGCATCGATGCCGCGCGGCGCCATCAGCTGGACGGCGCCGGCGACGAGTGTTTCGAATTCGACCGCCTCGAGGCCGACCAGCCCGGCGTCGCCGAACATGCGGATGCGACGCGCCAGGCGCGCCGCGTCCGCGAGGCGCTGGACCGTCTCCCGCCCGAGCAGGCGCAGGTGCTGCGCCTGTCCTTCTACGACGACGAACCGCATGCCCGCATCGCTGCGGAACTCGGCCTGCCGCTGGGCACCGTCAAGTCCCGGATCCGGCTGGCCGTCGCGCACCTGCGCCGGATGATCGATCTGTGATGTCCCGACTCCTGCTGCCCTCCCCGACCATGCTGCCGTCCCCCGAGATCCGCCACCACCCCGCCGACGAGCTGTTGCTGTCGCTCGCCAGCGGCGCCTTGCCGATCGGCATGCGGCTGGTGACGGAGACCCACCTGGAGCTGTGCCCGGCCTGCCGGGAGCGCATGGCGATGCTGCGCGCGCTCGGCGGCGCGGTGCTGGAGGAGCAGCCCGAGGCCACGATGCGCGAGGACGCGCTGGCGCGGGCCTTCGATCGCGTCGATCAGCTGGAGCGGACCGGGCGGGCCGACGGCGCGCCTGTGCCGCGCAAGGTGCCCGCCCCGCCGCCGCTGCCGGCCGGCGCGGTCTGGCCGAAGGCCCTGGCAGGCTGCCGCGCGACGCGCTGGCGCTGGCTGGGCCCCGGCATGCGCTGGAGCCGCGTGACGGTGCCGGATGCGCCCGAAGCCAACGTCTTCCTGCTGCGCATCGGCGCCGGCAAGTACCTGCCGCAGCACACGCACCGCGGCACCGAGCTGACGCAGATCATCTACGGCCGCTTCCATGACGGCCGTGCGCTGTTCGGGCCGGGGGACTTCGACCTCGCCGACGACGACGTCCACCATCAACCGGTGGTGCAGGAGGGCAGCGAGTGCATCTGCGTGGCGGCCGTCGAGGGCCGCCTGCATTTCGACGGGCTCATCGCCCGATGGTTCGGGTCGCTCGTCGGCATGTGACGGCGGTGAGCGCCGAAGCGGCCGCGGCGGACACGCCGCTGACGGTCGCGCCCCACACGAGGTCGATGACCGTGATGTGCCAGGGCCAGTCGCGCAGCGTCGCCTGGTTGGTGAAGTCGTAGGTCGCATAGGCGAGGAAGCCGAACAGCGCGCCGCGACCGAGCGCGCCTGCGAACGGACGACTCGCCAAGGCCGGCGCCACCGCAAAGAACACCAGCCCGCCGACATAGAGCGGATAGAACACCGCGACGGCGCGCCAGTCGAAGTCGGCCGCCATCAGGTGACCGATGGCGGGTCGGTACAGCGCGCTCGCACTGAGGCTCAGCCAGACGCCGTCCAGCGCCAGGAAGACGAGCAGCGTCAGGACATAGGCCAGCGGCCAGCGCCAGGCCGGTGCGCGGGTGGGAATCGGGTCGTCGCGAAAGTGCATGGGGGTCTCCGGATCAAGGCAGGCGGTAGGTCAACAGGCGATCGCCCTTCACTTGCGCGTCGAGGCCGATCCAGCGGCCGTCCGCGCGATCGCGCCACAGCGTGAGCACCTGACGGGCGGGGGCGGGCTTGCCGGTCGATGTCGATGTGGCCGTCGACGTGATGCGCCACCGCGAGGCGTCCACGTCCCGACCACCGACCGGGATCGTCGCATCGGGCAAGCGCTCGATGCGGACCTCGTCCACCTCGCCGGTCTGAGGATTCAGCAGCCGCTGCTGCCGGATCAACGCCGGATGCCAGTACGCGTAGCTCATGAGGCAGGCCGAGTCAGCCGCAGCGCCGGTTCCAGCGGCGCCGGTCGCACCGGTCGCACCGGTCGCGGCGGTAGCCGTAGAAGCAGTCGGCGCAGCGAGCTCCCATCGACGATCGACCTGGACAGGCTTGCCGTCGTCGTCGGTGCTGCTGCGGATCTCCTGCAGGCAATCGCCACGCCAGCGTTCGCGCGCCTCGTGGCGGTAGCGGAAGACGGTGATGCCGAGCAGCTTCACATCGAACGCCGCGGTGCTCGAGACCACGCGCGCCTCGGCCGGTCCGTCGACGACGAAGCGGTGCGTGCCGATCGGCTTGCCGTCCAGGCGCACGTCGAAGTTCCAGGTCTCGGCCCAGGCCGGCGCGGCGAGCCCGACGCAGCAGAGCATGGCGGCGCCGACGAAGGCCGCGACACGCGCGCCCACGGCGCTCGATGCCGGCGACGAGGCCGCGGTCATCGCGCCGCTCCGCGCTTCGGCGGCCATGGGATGAAGGCGCTCGTGCGGGCGATGTAGTCGCGATACGCGGGACGACGCTCGCCGATGTCCTGCTCCAGCAAGGTGACGCCGGAGACCTTCAACAGCAGGACCGTCATCAGCAGCGGCGATACCAGCAACCACACCCCCGCCCATCTGCCGGCGGCCAGGCCCATCACGCCGAGGCCCCACCAGACGCAGGTCTCGCCGAAGTAGTTGGGGTGGCGCGAGTAGCGCCACAGGCCGCCGTCCATCACCTGGCCACGGTTGGCAGGCTCACGGCGGAAGCGCGCCAGCTGCGCGTCCGCCACCGTCTCGATCAGGAGGCCGCCCGCGGCGAGCGCGGCACCGAGGCCATCCCACACGCTCCAAGACGCCCTGTCCGGCGCGGTCGCCACCAGCATCGGCCAGCCCACGATCCATCCGAGCACCGCCTGGAGCAGGAACACCAGCCACAGGCTCTTGAGCGCGAAGTTCGGCTGATTGCGCGCACGGATCGCCTGATAGCGGCGGTCCTCGCCATGGCCCCAGTTGCGGACCGTGACGTAGAGGCCGAGCCGCAGCGCCCACGCGAGTGTGATCGCCAGCATGACGAACGCGCGCGCGTCGCCGCCGGTCTTCCAGACGTAGAACGCGACGGGCACGGCGATGAAGGCCGACCAGACCCGATCGGCGAGGCTCGCATCGCGCAGCGGGAGGCTCGCGAGCCAGGTCGGCACCGCGATCGCGGCGGCGATCAGCAGGCCGGTGATCGCCAGCGCGGGGGTGGCGGGGAGCGTGTCGAGGAAGCTCATGGCGACGGCCTCAACGCCGCGGCGCGAAAAGGTAGTGGCTGACCCACCACTGCTGCCCGCGGTCGTAGCCGAAGAGTTCCTCGACGGACAGCAGGAAGAGGCGCCAGCGCTGCCACCACATCGGCGCGGCGGCGGCGCCGTAGACCGACTCGAAGACCGGCCACAGCGCGGTGCGATGCGCGTCGAAGCGCTCCAGCCAGGCGGCGGCGGTGCGCGCGTAGTGGCGTCCGTCCCAGCGCCAGCGTTCCAGCAGGGCGAGGTCGTCCTGGCACAGCAGCGCGAGGTCGTCGCTGGGCATCATGCCGCCGGAGAAGAAGTGCTGGCTCATCCAGTCGGTGGCGTCGCGGACTTCGAAAGCGTACGGCGCCTCGCGGTGAGCGAAGACGTGCATGAAGAAGCGGCCGTCGTCGCGCAGCCAGCCGGCCACCTTGCGGAACGCGCGCGGCCAGTTGCGCAGGTGTTCGAACATCTCGACGGACACGACGCGGTCGAAGCGGCGATCGAGGCTGCCGTCCTCGCCGAACGCGTTGAAGTCGCAAGTCAGCACGCGCAGGTTGCGCAGTCCGCGCGCCTGGGCCTGGCCCTCGATGAAGGCGCGCTGTGAGGCCGAATTGGACACGGCGAGGATGTCCGCCGCAGGAAAGCGCGCCGCCATCCACAGGCTCAGCGAGCCCCAGCCGCAACCGAGCTCGAGGATGCGTTGCCCGTCGGCGAGCCCGGCGCGTGCGGCGGTGGCCTCAAGCGCGGCTTCCTCGGCGGCTTCGAGCGTCTCGACGCCCTCTGGCCACCAGCAGCAGCTGTACTTGCGCTGGGGGCCGAGCATCGCCTCGAACAGCGAGGCGGGCAGCTCATAGTGCTGCTCGTTGGCCTTCTCGGTCTGCACGGCCAGCGGCGCGGCGCGCAGCGAGGCCAGGAAGGCCTGCGTCAACGCGGCGGCGGTTTCGTGGTCGTGGTGATGCGATTCGTCCAGGCGCTGGCGGAGCAGACGCCGGATGCCCAGCCGCAAGGCGGCCTCCGGCAGCAGGCCGCGCTCGGCGAGCCGGACGGCGATCGAGGAAAGGTCGAGATCCATGGGGACGCCTGTAAGCGGAGGACGCGGCTTGTACGCAGGCGGGGGCGATCTGGATCTTCGGGCGCCGATGCAATTGCCGGCGGATTCGCATGCTCAGCAGGTAACGCTCCAAGGCTCGTTCCTGGCTAACATCGACGCCTTGAGCAGTCGGATCGCGCCGACCGTTGCCGTGAAGTCGCGGTGATCGCATTTGACCGAGGTGATGACCTCGGTCAATGTGAGCGTCGCGGGGAATTCGAAACGGCTTGCGCAATCGGCCTGCAGCCGGTTGAACGCCGCTCAGCCGATGAGCGGAACGAACGCCTCACGCCCGGTCGAGCCGATACAGAGGATCTTCGGCGCGAGCGGATAGAAGTTCGTCGCTGCCGGAAGCCGGACCAGCGACCGTGCATCAGGTTCGAAGTGCACCACGCCGTCGATGTCGACGTTGTTTGGGCCCCGCTCTTCGCCTTCAGGATCGCGATCGAACTCCAGCACGAGGTGCGCCAGTCAGCGTGATGCGCCCTCGCCAGCGTGCCAGCGTGCCTGTGGCGTACCAATCGGACCGTTCGACCAGCCGGAGCGCTGGATCCCAGCGCGTGACGACTGTGTGAGGTGGTGCCGAAAGGTCGGAAGCGGTCGCCATTGCGGCTGCTAATGTGGCGGCGACGAAGGCAAGAAGCGGGATGCGATCCAAGCGTCGGAGGGTAACGAACATGTGCGTCCAGATCCTGGGAAATGCCCAATGGGGCGATTCAGGACGCACGTTGGATGACCACCTCATCAGCTGGAATAACCCAAGCCCCAATAGTCCCACCACAAATGCGGATGCCACTCGAACATCTCATGCCCTTAATCCGCTTGGTCAAAGACCTCGGAAAACCAGAATGTATTTGGATCTCGGAACCATTCCGCAAACTCAGGGCGATCAAAATGAGCCAACTGACGCTTCTCGATACTGTAGCGATGAAACAAGGCCAGCAACTCCCTTAGTGCATCTTCGTCAATGGCGCTCGGTCGGACGGCGACGTACAATGTGAGACCTCGCCCTTCGAGCTTCTCCACACAAGGGAGACTGCGAAACCAATTGAAGAGGACCGATTCATCGTATTGCGAGTAGAAGCGCACCCCTGTCGCCTCAAGAAAAACCGTATCTACCTTTGTCATCGACGTGCTCCATCCGGATAAACATTCACATAACCTCCACCGGGAAGCTCCACATCCCAGTGAGGCCCGCCATGCGCCAAGTCACCTGGGTTTGTCGGCACCCAGACATTGCCCTTCGAATCTCGCCAGCCATAACCCCGACCATTTGGATTTCTCACCCAATCCTCTCCACCCTTCGGATCTTCGAATCCTTCCGCTGTCCCAGGTTTACCAGGTGCCTTTGGGCCTTTAGGATCTTTCGCATCTGCAGGCGGGGCTGCATAAATGTTGCCATCGCTCTCGTTGGGACTGCGCATCGGGGCCCCGGCCGCCGATTCCGGAGGTGGAATTACTACCGGAGCGCGAGGGCCCCGCAATCGGCTTACGGCTGGGCCAACAACATCCCGGCCGATCCAGGCGCCGATACCAACGCCCGCAACCGCTCCTGCTGCACCGCACACTGGGCCGCATATAAGCGTGCCGCCCACCAATCCTTCTTCGCCACCTGCCACAGGATTCAATCCGTTCGGATCTAATTTACTCAGCGGGCTACCAGTGACATAAACATAAGTATTGATCCCTCCATTCAGTCCAACTGGATCACTTTGAACATACCTCCCCGTCGTCCCGTCATAGTCCCGGAAGTAGTTGTAGCTCAGCCCCGAATCCTTGTCGAAGTACTGGCCGGGGAAGCGCAGGTTGAGGGCGACGGGCGTGAGGCCGCCGGGCGCTTCTTCCGCAATGGTCGTTCCGAACGGCTCGCTGATCCACCGCCAGCGCCCGCCGTTGTTCTTGTCCACGAGCACGCGCGCGCGCCGAGGCGGTCCGAGAAGACGTAGAGCACCCACAGCCACCTCGCTGGGCTCGGAGACCCAGCGTCTCCCGTCGTCGCCCCTGTTCGCTGTCGCGCCCAGGGGCTCAGGTGCGCCGCGGCCTGCACGCCACACCCCCCTCGGCGGCGCGGCGCGCCGGGAGCCCCCCCCGCGGTGGGGGGCCAGTGGAAAGTTGCCGTTGGCTG
>CAMPJJ010000126.1 GCA_946886855.1 uncultured Roseateles sp.
GTCCCACCGGGCGCGCCCTGCCCCGGCTGCGTCAGACCGCTGCACAGGCCGTAGCCGTTGTCCTTGAGCCCGCGCAGCAGGCTGCGGGCGAAGAGTGCCAGCACCGTGCCGACCACCGCGCCCGTCACCAGCGCGACGATCGCCGCCAACCCGGCGACCGCGGCCAAGGTCTGCCAGGGTCCGGTCCCGGCGTCCGGCGTGAGCAGGCGGACATAGGGCACGAGCAGCGCCGCACCCACACCCGCGACCGCCAACGCGGCCAGACCATGCATCGCCACCATGCCGCCGATGACCGACGCCGCCGCCGCGCCCGCGGGCTTGCCGAGCGCCCGCGTCAGCACCTCGAAGTGCCGGCGCAACGCGGGGACCGGCTGGAAGAGCGTGAACAGCCGGTGGCGATCGGGGCCAGGTCTTGCGCCCGGGGTCTCCGCACCGAGTTCCTCCGGCAGGCGGGCCAGCCGATCGAAGGCGCCGACATGACCGCGCTGGCGGCCGAGCTCCGCCGCGGCGCTGGCGCCGGCCGCGATCGCGCCCGCCGAGGTGCCGCCGATGTTCTTGAACCGGTATCGCTCGGACAGCCCGGCCACCAGCCGCGGGTAGATCACGCCGCTGGTGACGCCGCCCTTCATGACCAGGTCGCAATGACTGACCCCGCCCGCCTCCGTCCCCGCTTCCGTCCCCGCTTCCGGTCTGGGCCCGGTGCCGGGGCCTGCCTCTGACTGCCGCATGTCGTCGCTCTCCATGACGCCTGATTCTCAGGGGCCCGGCGACAACCGTTGTCAGGATCCTCCGGACTCGATACCGCGGACGACACCGTCGCGCAGCATCACGCGGCGGTCCCCGAAGCGGGCCAGGTCCTCGGGGTCGTGCGTGATCATCAGCATCGGCACGCCGACGCGCTCGAGCAAGGTGTCGAGCTCCGCGCGCATGCGGCCGCGCAGCTCCGGATCGAGCGCGGAGAACGGCTCGTCGAGCAGCAGCGCGCGCGGCCCGTTCACCAGCGCGCGGGCCAGCGCGGTGCGCTGGCGCTGGCCGCCGGACAGCTGGTCCGGCCGCTGCTGCGCGACGCGCTCCAGCTCGAAGGCCTGGATCCAGCGGTCAACCGCCTCGCCCCCCTCGTGGCGCGAGGGATTGCGCCAGCCGCGCTTCAGCGCAAAGGCGATGTTCTGCCGCACCGTCAGCCGCGGGAACAGCGCGTAGTCCTGGAACAGGTAGCCCAGCCGCCGCTCGCGCGCCGGCACGTCGATGCGCGACGCGCTGTCGAAGACCGGATGGCCGTCGATGGAGATCGTGCCGTCGTCGGGCTTCAACAGGCCCGCGACGGCCTGCAGCGTCAGGCTCTTGCCGGCGCCCGACGGCCCGTAGATCACCGTCCGCCGCGCGTCGGTGCTGAAGCTGACGTCGAGCTCGAAGCGACGGCCGCCGCCCTGGACGTGCTTGCGGATGCGGACCTCGAAGCTCATGCGGCGCTCCTCGGGCCGGCCAGCCGGCCGGCGGCCAGCAGCACCACGATGCAGGTCAGCGACACGATCAGCACCAGCAGGTTGGCGGTGTCGTCCTGGCCCGCCTGCACCGCCTCGTAGACGGCCACCGACAGCGTCTGCGTCTTGCCCGGGATGCTGCCGGCGACCATCAGCGTCGCGCCGAACTCGCCCAGCGCGCGGGCGAAGGCCAGCAGCACGCCGGCCAGCACGCCGCGCCAGGCCATCGGCAGGGTCACGCGGAAGAACAGCGCCCCTTCGCCGAGGCCCAGCACCCGCCCGGCGCGCTCCAGCTGCGGATCCACGCCCTCGAACGCGGCCCGCGCCGACTTCATGACGAGCGGGAAGGCGACGATGGTCGCCGCGATCACCGCGCCCTGCCAGGTGAAGATCAGGTGGATGCCGAAGGTGTCCCAGAGCCAGGCCCCGAGCCAGCCGCGCTTGCCGATGACGACCAGCAGGTAGTAGCCGAGCACTGTCGGCGGCAGCACCATCGGCAGCGTCAGCACGGCGTCCAGCAGCTCCCGCCCGGGGAAACGCAGGCGCGCGAGCGCGAAACCGGCCGCGACGCCGAGCACCAGGTTGAGCGCCGTCGCCCAGCCGGCGACTTTCAGTGAGAGCGCGAGCGCGATCCAGGCGGATTCCACGGGGGATGGCGCTCCTCGGCCAGACGTCGTCGGACGATCAGGGCTTCTGGAAGCCGTACCGGGCGAGCACCGCCTGGCCGGCGGCCGAGGCGACGAAGTCCAGGAACTGCTTGCCGCCGTCGACGTTCGAGCCGCCGTTGGTGACGGCGATCGGGTAGGCGATCGGCGTCCCGGTCGGCACGCTGAACAGGATGCGGACCTTGTCCTTCAGCACGAAGGCGTCGGTCGCGTACACGAAGCCGGCCTCGGTCTCGCCGCGCGAGACGTAGTCCAGCGCCTGGCGCACGTTCTGCGCGTAGACCGCCTTGGGCTCAAGGGCCGTCCACAGCCTGGCCTTCTCCAGCGCGCCCTTGGCATAACGGCCGGCAGGCACGCCCTCGGGCTTGCCGATGGCGATGCGCTTCACGATCGGCTGCTGCAGGTCCGCCAGCGACTTCAGCGCCACGCCGTGCTCGGCCGGCGTGATGACGACCAGCGCGTTGGAGACGAAGTTGCGTCGCGTGCCGTCGACCAGCAGCTTCTGCTGCTGGGCCTTGTCCATCGTTTCCTGGTCGGCCGAGGCGAACACGTCGACGGGCGCGCCCTTGGCGATCTGGGCGAGCAGCGCGTCGGATGCAGCGAAGTTCAACTGGACCTTGGTCCCCGGATGTGCCGCCTCGAAGGCCGGCGCCAGTTCCTTGAACGCGTTGGTCAGGCTGGCGGCGGCGGAGACGGTCACCTCCGCGGCCTGCGCGAGGCCGGCGGCCATCAACGCGAGGGTCAGCACGGCCGCGCGACGGGCGATCTGGACGGGGCGAATCGAGCGCATGGCGAGTCCTTCGACGGGCGGACACAGAGGAGGAGAGGAGGCTCGCAATATATCCCAGGATATTGCGCGAACGACGCTGGAACGATGGCCGCCTCGCTTTGCGCACGGCCAGGGCCCGAGGATCTCGGTGCTTCGACGCCGGCGGCGCCGGTGCCCCTTGGAGCGAATTCCGAGCGGCGAGGAGGAGATTGAGCGGAAAGGGGCACCGGCGCTGCCGGCGTGCGCGCCGATCTCAGGACGCGAGCAGTTTCAGCAGCTGCTTGATGTCCGACTTGCAAGCTGCGAGCGCGGTGTCTTCGATCTGACGATAAAGCGAGATCAACGCCCGTCCGGAGTCGGTGAGTACGCTGCCGCCGCCCTTGGCGCCGCCGGCGGCGGTGGTCACGGCGGGTTCCTTCAACGCCTTGTTGGTTTCATCGATGAGGAGCCAGGCGCGGCGATAGGACATGTCGAGCGATTTGGCTGCCGCGGTGATGGAGCCGGTGTCGTCCAGCGCCTCCAGCAGCGCGATCTTGCCCGGTCCGATGGCGATGACCTCGCCGACGGTGACGCGCATGCGGAGCTTGAGCGTCGGCTTGAGCGCGGAAGGGGCGGGAGTCGTGCGGGCAACCATGGGTCGCATTACACCCGAAGCCGCCCGATGCCACCCGACGCCGCCGTCCCTCAATCCGCCAGACGCCAGCAACCGCGCCCGGCCGCCTTGGCCGCATAGAGCGCGTCGTCCGCGCGGCCCAGCAGCGCCACGTCGTCCTCCGCCCCGCCGTCATGACAGGCGATCCCGATGCTGGTCGACATCCGCAACGCCTGACCTTGCAAGGTCAGCGGCGCCTGCACCACATCGAGCACCTTCTGGGCCACGAGCGTCGCCTCCTGCGGCGTGTTCAGGTTCTCGAGGATCAGCACGAACTCGTCGCCGGCCAGCCGGCAGAGCTGGTCGGTCTCGCGGAGCGTCCCGCGCACCCGGTCGGCGAAGGCCCGCAACACCACGTCCCCGGCCGCATGCCCCAGCGAATCGTTGATCTGCTTGAAGTGGTCCAGGTCCATGAACATCAACGCCATGGTCCGCTGGACGCGCCGCGTGCGGGCGATCGATTCGGACAGGCGGGACTCGAACTGGCGCCGGTTCGGCAACCCGGTCAGCGGGTCGACGCGGCTGAGCTGGTCCAGCTCCCGCTCCACCTGCTTGAACGGCGTGATGTCGGTCGCCAGCGTGTAGACGCCGGCCACGCTGCCGTCGGGGCGCAGGTCGGGCACGTACTCGGCGAGCATGTCGCGTGCCACGCCGTTGCTCTCCGAGCGCGTCTCGAAACGCTGACGCACGCCCGCCAGCGCCGCCTTCAGGAAAGGCTCCCGCTGCGCATACAGCACCGGCCCCACCACCTCCAGCAAGGTGCGGCCCAGCGCGTTTTCCATCTCCGTGCCCATCCAGGTCCGGAAGGTCGCGTTGAGGAAGCGCAGACGCTCCTCCGCGTCGATGTAGGAGATCAGCACCGGCAGGTTGTCCGCGATCGTGTGCAGCCGGCGCTCGCTGGCCTCCTGGCGCACCAGCGCCTCGTGCAGCTCCAGCGTGCGCGCTTGCACGCGCAGTTCCAGCGACGCGTTGAGTTCCGCCAGCGAGCGGTCCTGCTCGGCCTGCCGGTGGGCCAGGTCGGTCAGCGCGTGAGACAGCATCGCCGCCTCGCGATAGCCGCCGACGGAGGGGAGCGCGTCCTCGCTCAGGTGACGCCGCTGCGCGATCGCGTCGGCCAGCTCGTTCAGCGGGCGGCTCATGCGCCGCGCCAGCCACCAGCTCAGCGGCACCGCCGCCGCCAGCAGCAGGATCGCGCTGAGTGCGATCTGGCGGCGCAGGCCGTAATAGTCCGCCAGCGCCACCGCCACCGGCTGCCGCACCAGCACCGTCCAGCCGAGACCGGGATACGGACCGTAACCCTGGCTCGGCACGCTGACGGCGAAGTACTCGACGCCGTCGACCTCGTGATGCCGCAGGCCCTGACCGTTCTCGTCGCCGATCGGCATCGGCTTGCCTTCCCGGTCCGAGGGTCCCAGGATCACCACGCCGTCCTTGCCCAGCACGAGCGCGTCCGCCTGGTGGGACGACATCGTCGCGTCGATCAGCTCGCTCTTGATCTGGCGCGCCCAGCCCCAGCTCAGGTGCACGCCGAAGACCCCCTGCAACTGGCCGCGCTGGTCGAGCAGCGGGATCGCGAAGTCGACGAAACGCCAGGGTTCGTTCTGGCGCGGCAGCAGCTTTTCCAGCAGCAGCGCCGCGTGCACGTCCCCGACGAAGGGCTGCCCGCCCTTCGCGCCCTGCCACCACGGACGCTTGGAGACGTCGACGCCGTCCAGCAAGCCGCCGGCCGAGGCCAGCACCCGGCCCTGCCCGTCCGTCACGCCCAGCCAGGCGAAATGGTCGAAGCCGACCTGCACCTGGTCCAGCGCGCGGCGCATCGCCTCGGGGTCGTCGAAGCGCCGGAAGGGCTCCAGCTGGGCCAGCACCCGGACTTCCTTGAACTGCTGGGCCATGCCGCGGTCCAGCGCGTCGCGGAAATCGACCGCGACCTGGCGCAGCGACCCGACCGCGCGGCGTTCGGCATGGGCGCGGGCGAAGTTCTCGATCAGCAGGGCGGAGGTCAGCAGCGCGACCGCCACGGCCGCCAGGACCATCATGGTCAGCCAGCGTCCGAGGGAGGCGCGCGAGCCGCGCGGCGGGAGGAAACCGTCGGCGCTCTCGCCCGGTCCGGGAGGACTGCCGGGCGTGGGAGGGGACGGCAGGACCTGGGCGTTGTCGTGCATCACCGCAGTTGTAGCGAGAGCGGGCGCAAGCCGCAACGCGGGATAGTGCCACTGCACCAGCGGCGGGCAAAGCCCGACCCTGTCCGGGCACCGTCGCGGGGCGGGCTGTGCAGGCGCACCAAAAGCGATCAAGCTGGCGGCCTTGCCGGCCCGTCCGCCGGACGGGGGTGGGCACGGCGCTTGCAACCGGCCCCTTCTGACCGCCACCCGGAGGCGGTCCGTCCCTGGAGACCTCATGCATGCGTTGACCCTTCCGGCCCCCGGCCACTATGACGAGATGCTGCTGCAAAGCGGCGCGATCCGGCCCAGTTACCAGGACTTCGCGGACTGGCTGCACGCCCAGACCCCCGACGCCCTCGCCAAGAAACGGTCGGAAGCTGACCTGCTGTTCCACAAGGTCGGCATCACCTTCGCCGTCTACGGCGACGAGGCCGGCGCGGAACGCCTGATCCCCTTCGACACCGTGCCCCGCATCGTTCCCGCCGACGACTGGCGGATGCTGGAACGCGGCCTGCGCCAGCGCGTCACCGCGCTCAACCGTTTCCTGTGGGACATCTACCACGATCATGAGATCGTGAAGGCCGGCCTGATCCCCGCCGAGCAGGTCTTCGCCAACGCGCAGTACCAGCCGGCGATGCAGGGACTGGACCTGCCGCTGGGCGTCTATGCGCACATCACCGGCGTGGACCTGATCCGCCATTCCGACGGCGGTTATTACGTGCTGGAGGACAACCTGCGTGTGCCCTCGGGCGTCAGCTACATGCTGGAGAACCGCAAGATGATGATGCGGCTCTTCCCGGAGCTGTTCGCGAAGTATCCGATCGCGCCGGTCGCGCACTACCCGGCGCTGCTGCTGAACACGCTGCGGCAGGCCAGCCTGGCGGACAACCCGACCGTCGTGGTGCTGACGCCGGGACCGTTCAATTCGGCCTACTTCGAGCATGCCTTCCTCGCCCAGCAGATGGGCGTGGAGCTGGTCGAGGGCCAGGACCTGTTCGTCAAGGACGGCTTCGTGTTCATGCGGACCACCGTCGGACCGAAACGCGTCGACGTCATCTACCGCCGCATCGACGACGCCTTCCTCGACCCGCTGGCCTTCCGGTCCGATTCGATGCTGGGCGTGCCGGGGCTGCTGTCGGTCTACAAGCAGGGGCATGTGGTGCTGGCGAACGCGGTCGGCACCGGCGTCGCGGACGACAAGTCCATCTATCCGTATGTGCCGGACATGATCCGCTTCTACCTCGGCGAGGAGCCCATCCTGCACAACGTGCCGACCTGGCAGTGCCGCGAGGCCCAGGACCTGGACCACGTGCTGGCCAACATGGCGGCGCTGGTGGTGAAGGAGGTCCACGGCGCGGGCGGCTACGGCATGCTGGTGGGGCCGGCCTCGACGGCGGCCGAGATCGCGGACTTCAAGGAACGCGTCAAGGCGGATCCGTCGAACTACATCGCGCAGCCGACGCTGTGCCTGTCGAGCTGCCCGACCTTCGTCGAGCGCGGCATCGCGCCGCGCCACATCGACCTGCGGCCTTTCGTCCTCTCGGGGCGCGAGGTCAACATGGTCGCCGGCGGCCTGACGCGCGTGGCGCTGAAGGCGGGCTCGCTGGTCGTCAATTCGTCCCAGGGTGGCGGCACCAAGGACACCTGGATCCTGGAGAACTAAGCCCATGCTCAGCCGTACCGCCGCACAGCTCTACTGGATGAGCCGATACATGGAGCGCGCCGAGAACCTGGTGCGCATGCTCGACGTCACGCACTCGCTGTCGCTGCTGCCGCAGTCGCGCGGCGCCGCGACGGAACTGGCCGCGCCGCTCGCCGTGACCGGCACGCTCGAGGCCTACCAGGCGCGCCACCCGCAGCTGAGCGCCGCGCAGCTCTTCCGTTTCATGGGGATCGACCTGGAGAACCCGGCCTCGGTGCTGTCCTGCATCCGGCAGGCGCGCGAGAACGCGCATGCCGTGCGCGGCCAGATCACCGCCGAGATGTGGGAAGCCATCAACACCAGCTGGCTGGAAGCCCGCGAGCTCGCGCGCAAGGGCGTGGCCGAGCCGTCGTCCTTCTTCGACTGGGTGAAGGAGCGGTCCCACCTGTTCCGCGGCGCGACCTACGGGACGCTGCAGCGCAACGACGCGTACTGCTTCATCCGGCTGGGCACCTTCATCGAACGCGCGGACAACACTGCGCGGCTGCTGGACGTGAAGTCGCAGCTGATCGCCCCGGCGGTGGACACGCTCGCGCCGGTCGACGCGCCGAGTGAAAGCGCGCCGGACTTCTATGCGTGGAACGCGCTGCTGCGCTCGCTGTCGGCCTTCGAGGCCTACCACGCGGCCTATCGCGACAGCCTGAACGGCCGCCGCGTCACCGAGCTGCTGATCCTGCGACCGGACGTGCCGCGCTCGTTGCGCGCTTGCTGCGACGAGATCCGCGCCGTCCTGCCGCAGATCGAGGCGCGCGAAGGCGCCGAGGACGCAGGGCGCAATGTCAAGCAGAGCGCCGGTCGCCTGGCGCTGCGACTGGAGTATGGTGCGGTGGACGAGATCCTCGAGCATGGACTGCATCCGTGGTTGACGGGTTTCCTGCAGGACTCGGCGCGGCTCGGCCGCGACATCCAGCAGGCCTATTTCGAGGCGCAGTGAAACCAGGGACAGCGCCATGCATCTGCACATCTCGCACGAGACCGTCTACGCCTACGACTCACCCGTGGCGCGCAGCACGCAGTACCTGCGGCTGACGCCGCGGCCCGCGCGCGGTCTGCGCGTCCTGCACTGGCAGCTGGAGCTGCCGTCGCCCGCGAGCGCCTGCAAGGACGCCTTCGGCAACACGATGCACGTGCTGAGCCTGGACGGCCCGCGGCGCGACATCGTCCTGCGCGCGATCGGCGAGGTGGACACCGACGACGCGCCGCCCACGCCGGACCCGGAAGAGGAGCTGCCCTCCCCGCTGTTCCTGCGCGACAGCCCGCTGACCCGGGCGGACGACGCGCTGCGGCAGTTCGCCAGCGGCTTCGCGGCGGCGGCGAAGGCCGATCCGCATGGCGCGCTGCTCGCGATGATGGCGGCCATCGGCGAGCGCATGCCCTACGTGCGCGGCTACACCGACGCCGCGACGCCGGCCGCGGAGGCCTTCCAGACCGGCCACGGCGTCTGCCAGGACCACGCACAGGTCTTCGTGTGCTGCGCGCGGCTGCTGAGGCTGCCGGCGCGGTACGTCTCGGGTTACCTCGCCACGGACTTCGAGCATGTGGCGAGCCACGCCTGGGCGGAGGTGCGCCTGCCCGCGGCCGACGCCGGTTCCGCCGCGGCGCACGGCATGGCGGGCGGCTGGCTGGGGTACGACATCAGCAACCAGTGCCTGGCGGACGGGCGTTACGTGAAGCTGGCCACGGGGGCGGACTATCTGGACGCGTGTCCGGTGCGCGGCGTGCGCACGGGCGGCGGGATGGAGACGATGCGGGCCCAGGTGCACGTGAAACCCGGCACGACCGGCCAGCAATGAGCGTGCACCACGACGGCGCGCCGCCAGCCTGATGCGATAACCTTCCGCTCCATGACTTACTGTGTTGCCATGCGGCTGCGTGCCGGCCTGCTGTTCGCGTCGGATTCGCGGACGAATGCGGGCGTGGATCACATCGCCACGTTCCGCAAGATGAACCTGTTCGAGCAGCCGGGCGAGCGCCTCATCACCCTGCTCACGGCCGGCAATCTGGCGACCACGCAGAGCGTGGTGAGCCTGCTGCGCCAGCGCGCCATCGCCGACGGCCGGCATCTGATGAACCTGAGCTCGATGTACGACGTGGCGGAGCTGGTGGGCAAGACGCTGAAGGAAGTCGTGGCGCGCGACAGCGATGGTGTCGGCCAGTTGAACCAGGGCGTGGACTTCGGCGCCAACTTCATCGTCGGCGGGCAGATCCGGGGCGAGGCGCCGCGGGTCTTCCACGTCTATCCGCAGGGCAACTTCATCGAGTCGACGGAAGACACGCCCTACGTGCAGATCGGCGAGTCCAAGTACGGCAAGCCGATCATCGACCGCGTCATCGACTTCGACAGCTCGCTGGCCGAGGCGACGAAGTGCGCGCTGATCTCGTTCGACTCGACGATTCGCAGCAACCTGTCGGTGGGGCTGCCGATCGACATGCTGCTCTACAAGACCGACAGCTTCGCGCCGGCCGAGCCGCACCGGATCACGAAGGACGATCCCTACTTCAAGACGATCAGCCAGGGCTGGGGCGGCGGCTTGAAGCGGGTGTTCGAGCAGTTGCCGGACGAAGACTGGTTCGCGTGAGCGGACGGGGCCTGGTCGATTGAACGGTCCCGATCACTTGTCCTTGCACTCGCAGACCTCGCTGCCGTTGTCGAAGACGACGCGCCAGCGGCCGTCGGGGTCGAGCCGCCACGTCGACGCGAACCGCGCCACCAGCTTGTCCTTCACCAGCACCGGGCCGGTGGAGTAGCCAAGCTTGCCGTCGGGCAGCACCTCGACAAGATCGGGTGCCCAGGAGAACGGTGCTTCGGCGCCGTCGAAGAAGCGCTTCCAGTGCGCCAGCACCGCGGCACGGCCGCGCAGCGGCTGCTTGCCGTCGATGAAGACGGCGTCCTCGGCGACGAATTCGGCGAAGGCCTTGAAGTCGCGTTTGGCCATCGTGGCGGCGAAGGCGATCTCGGCGTCGCGCACAGGATTGCTGTCGCCTGCAACGGATGGCGCCACAGCCTTCGATGAGGTCATGGCAGTCGCACTCAATGCGCCGGACGTCAGCGCAAGCGTGGATCGGAGGATCGAGCGGCGGTCGGGCATGGCGGGGCTCCTCGGAGTGCATCCCAGTCTAGATCGCACCCCGGACCCTGCCATCAGTCATCCAGCGACTTCAGGAACTGCTTCAGCTCCGGCGTCCTCGGCGAGCCGAACACATCGGCCGGCGTACCGATCTCATGCACGCGTCCCTGGTGCATGAAGATCACCCGATCGGCCACCTTGCGCGCGAAGTTCATCTCGTGCGTGACCATCAGCAGCGTCATGCCCTCGTCGGCCAGCGACTCGACGACGCGCAGCACCTCGCCGACCAGCTCCGGATCGAGCGCTGAGGTGATCTCGTCACAGAGCAGCACCTGCGGCTCCATGGCCAGCGCCCGGGCGATCGCCACGCGCTGCTGCTGACCGCCCGACAGCTGATCGGGCATCGCATCGAACTTCTCCGCAAGACCTACTCGCGCAAGCAGTGCGCGCGCCTGCTCGGCCGCATCCTTGTCGGCGCGCCGCTTCACCAGCGTCGGCGCCAGCATCACGTTGCGCCCGACGCTCAGGTGCGGGAACAGGTTGAAGCTCTGGAAGATCATCCCGACCTGCTGCCGCAGCGCACGCATCGCCATCGCGCTGTCGTGCAACAGCGGCTTGTCGGCCACGCGCAGCGAACCGTCCTGGAACTGCTCCAGCCCGTTGATGCAGCGCAGCAGCGTGCTCTTGCCAGAACCGCTCTTGCCGATCAGCGCGATCACCTCGCCGCGCATCACGTCGAGGTCGATGCCCTTGAGCACCTCGTTCGTGCCGTAGGACTTGCGCAGCGCGGTGATGCGCACGATGGGCACGCCCGGAGCGGGCATCGTCGGCGGCGGCGTTCCGTCGGCCACCGGGTCGGCTATCGGGTCGTCAATCGGGGCGTCGATCACGTGATCGATCGCCTTGTCAGGCAGTGCGGCCATGCTGCTTCCTTTCCAGGTGTTGGGCGGCCAGGCTCACGGGGAAGCACAGCACGAAATAGAACAGCGCCACGCAGCCGAAGACCAGGAAAGGCTTGAAGCTCGCGTTGGCGATCATGCCGCCGGCCTTGGTCAGTTCCACGAAGCCGATCACCGACGCCAGCGCGGTGCCCTTGATGACCTGCACCAGGAAACCGACCGTCGGCGCGATCGCCAGGCGCGCCGCCTGCGGCAGGATCACGTGGCGCAGCTGCTCGCCGAAGCTCATCGCCAGGCTGCGCGCGGCCTCCCACTGGCCGCGCGGCACGGCCTCGACGCAACCGCGCCAGATCTCGACCAGGTAGGCGCTCGTGTAGAGCGTGAGCGCCAGCGAGGCCGCCGTCCACGCCGACACGTCGATGCCCAGCAGCGACACGCCGAAGTAGGCCAGGAACAGCTGCATCAGCAGCGGCGTGCCCTGGAAGATCGCGACGTAGGCGCCGATCACGCGTTGCGTCTTGCGACCCAGCCCGATGCGCAGGCACAGCAGTGTTCCGCCGACCAGGCCGCCGCCGATGAAGGCGATCAGCGACAGCGCCACGGTCCAGCGCAGGGCGAGCGCGAGGTTGCGCAGGATGTCCCAGAGGCTGAACTCGATCATGAGCGTCTCCCGCCACCGAAGAACCACTTCGGCCCCGCCCAGAGCAGGAAGCGCCGCGTGATCAGCGACAGCGCCAGGTAGATCGCCAGCGCGACGAAGGTCGCTTCGAAGGCGCGGAAGTTGCGGCTGTGGATCAGGTTGGCGGCGTAGCTCAGCTCTTCGGTGGAGATCTGGCCGCACACCGCCGTGCCGAGCATCACGATGACGATCTGGCTGGTCATCGCCGGCCACACGCGCTTGAAGGCCGGCGGCAGGATCACGCGCGTGAAGACCTGCGTGGGGCCGAGCGCCAGGCTTTGCGCCGCCTCCCACTGGCCCTTGGGCGCGGCCTGGATGCCGGCGCGCAGGATCTCGGTGCCGTAGGCGCCCAGGTTCAGCGTCATCGCGATCAGCGAGGCCGCTTCCGGCGACAGCTTCACGCCCAGCGCCGGCAGGCCGAAGAACACGAAGAACAGCTGCACGATGAAGGGCGTGTTGCGCAGCAGCTCGACGTAGACGCCGACACCGCGCCGCAGCGCGGCGGAGCCGCAGGCGCGGGCCCAAGCGCCCAGCGTCGCGATCAGCAGGCCGAGCGGCACGGCGATCACCGTGAGGCCGACCGTCCACGCGAGGCCGCGCAGCAGCAGCGGCCATTCGGCGAGGACGGCGCCGAAGTCGAACTCGATCATGGGCGGCTCCCGGGGTGCCTGCTGGGCGCGATCAATGCCGAGGTGCAGCGAGATCGCCGCTCACAGCGGCAGCTCGCCCGCGCCGCGGCCCAGCCACTTCTTGGAGAGCGCCTCGAGTTCACCGCCCTGCTTGGCCGCGGCGACGATCGCGTTCACCTTCGCGAGCAAGGCGTCCTCGCCCTTGGCCACGCCGATGAAGCACGGGCTGTCCTTGAGCAGCAGCTTGTATTCGATGTTCAGGCCGGGCTGGCGTTGCATCAAGTTGCCGGCGACGGCGGCGCTGGTGGCGACCACCTGCGTCTGGCCCGCGGCGAACGCGGCGATGGTCGCGTTGTTGTCCTCGAAGCGCTTGAACTCCAGGGTCGACGGCGCGACCTTGGCGAGCTCCTGGTCTTCCATCGCGCCGCGCGTCACCGCGACGGTCTTGCCGGCGAGGTCGGCAAAGCTCTTGATCGCCAGGCTCTTCGGCGCGAAGACCGCTTGATAGAACGGCGCGTAGGCCGAGCTGAAGGCGATGACCTTCTCGCGCTCCGGGTTCTTGCCCAGCGTCGAGATGACGAGGTCGGCCTTCTTCGTCTGCAGGTACGGGATGCGATTGGCGCTGGTGACAGGCACCAGTTCGACCTTCACGCCGAGCTTGGCGGCGATCAGTTCGGCCATCGCCACGTCCAGGCCTTGCGGCTTCATGTCCGGACCGACGAAGCCGTAGGGCGGGTAGTCGGTCGGGATCGCGATCTTGATGGTCTTGGACTTGGTGATGGTGTCCAGCGCGGTCTGCGCCTGCGCGCCCAGCGACAGGACGCCCAGGGTGAGGCCGAGGCCGGCGGCCAGCAGCAGGCGGCGCGGCACGGGCGAGCGGACGGAGGGGCGGACGGCGTGGCTCATAACAAGGCTCCTAGGTAGGGGGCGGGGTCGGAATCGGGGGCGTTCGCGGCCACCGTGCGGGCGCGCGAGCGGCGCGCCGGCGCGGTGGC
>CAMPJJ010000127.1 GCA_946886855.1 uncultured Roseateles sp.
CGGCGCCTGCCGACGGGCACGGTCTCACGCAGGGAAGGCCCGCCGCAGGAGCGCTTCCACTGCGAGGGGCCGCGCATCGAGCGTTCCGGCGACTGCGCCCCAATGGGGGTCGAACCGGCTGGCGATGAACGCATCGGCGACGAACGCGGGCGAGTACCGGCGCAGCAGCGCCGCCTGCGCGAGCAGCACCAGCCGGGACGCAAGACGACGGCCGAGCGCTTCCAGCTGATCGGGCGGCGTGGCCAGCAATCCGCGCAAGGCATCGAGCTCGCCGCGCAGCTCGCGGTCGTCGCCGAGGTCCGCACCGATCTCGTCGAGCAGCGCCAGGAAGGCTTGCGGATCCCTCGCGACGGCGCGCATCACATCCAGGCACATCACGTTGCCCGAGCCTTCCCAGATCGAGTTCACCGGCGCCTCCCGGTACAGGCGTCCCATGATCCCGTCGTCGATGTAGCCGTTGCCGCCGAGGACTTCCATGGCCTCGCCAGTGAGCTCGACCGCGCGCTTGCAGACCCAGAACTTCGCCGCCGGCGTGACCAGCCGCATCCAGGTGCGTTCGCGCGCATCGTCCTGATGCTCGAAGGCATGGGCCAGACGCAGGCTCAACTGCATCGCGGCTTCGCTCTCGAGCGCAAGGTCGGCGAGCACGGCGCGCATCAGCGGCTGCTCCGCGAGCCGCTTGCCGAAGGCCAGGCGATGCCGCGTGTAGTGCAAGGCCTGCACCAGCGCCTGCCTCAGCATCGCCGCGCTGCCGACGACGCAGTTCAGACGCGTGTAGGTCGCCATCTCGATGATGGTCGGGATGCCACGGCCCTCTTCGCCCATCAGCACGCCGTAGGCGTCCTGGAACTCGACCTCCGAGCTGCTGTTGCTGCGGTTGCCGACCTTGTCCTTGAGGCGCTGCACGTGGACCGCGTTCTTCGTCCCGTCGGGCCGCCAGCGCGGCACGAAGAAGCAGCCCGGCGCGCCATCCGGTGTCTTGGCGACGACCAGGTGCGCGTCGCACATCGGGGCGGAGAAGAACCACTTGTGGCCCGTGAGGCGGTACTCGCCGCCGCGGCCGCCTCCGCCCGGGTGCGCGGCCGGCTCGGCGCGCGTCGTGTTGGCGCGCACGTCGGACCCGCCCTGCTTCTCGGTCATGCCCATGCCGAGCCAGATCGAGCGCTTCTGCGCCAGCGGCAGGTCCCGCCCGTCGTACACGGTGCTGAACAACTGATCGCGAAGCGCCTCCCAAAGCCGCGGCTCGCGGCGCAGCACCGGAATGCTGGCCTGCGTCATCGTCGCGGGACACAAGGTGCCGGCCTCGACCTGCCCGTGGAGGTAGAAACCGGCGGCCCACGCGGCCCAGCGGCCGGGGCGCTCGTCGCGGAACGGCATCGCGACCAGGTCCGCCCGGCGGTACATCGCGAGCAGTTCGTGCCAGCCGGCGTCGAACTCGACGCGATCGATGCGGCGGCCCCGCTTGTCGAAGCTGTCCAGCGTCGGCGTGACGCGGTTGATGCGCTCGGCGAGCGCATAGGTGTCGGCGCGTCCCAGCTCGTCGGCGTACGCGCTCAGGCCGGGCACGAAGGCCTCGGCGCCGGCGCGCGCGAGCGCCTCCTTCAGCGCCGGATCGGTCTCGAGCAGCGAGTAGCCGCTGAGCTCGTCGACCTGATTGGCGACCTCATGGGTGCGCCACCTCGCGGCGGCGTCGGGGCGGTCCGCATCGGCATCGGCATCGGCATCGACATCGACATCGGCATTGGTGGCGGTGGGCCTAGGGTTTGTCTCCATGGGGGTCATGGTGTGTGTCTCCTGAGACGTCCCCCGATCCCGCATGTCCTCTGGATCAGGGTCGCGGCGATGCCGATCCTCGCCTATCGCGCGCATGCCAGCCACTGGCGTGCCCGAAAACTTGGTTGCAAGGGTTACACCGCCTGTAAGGCCTGACAGTCCGAACCGGCCCGCGATGCCCCTACATTCGCCCAGTCGTCCGGACACACAAGACCTGACCTCGGGACCTCCGGGGCACCCGGCGACACCTCGGGACGCGGCGCCAGCCGCACCTCCAAGAACATCTGACACGGCCCCACCACTGGGTCGCGCACAGAGGGGGCCGTCCCGTTCCTACCTGAGCGAGCACGGCCATTTCTTCGGGAGATCTGATCGATCCATCACGAATGAAAGAGGCTTATGTCTAACGTTTCCACACAGGCATTCATCCAGCGCGCCATTCGCGCCAGCATCCTCGCCGCCGCGGCCACCGCTGCCTGCCAGGCGATCGCCGCGGACCGCGTCCTGCTCGACGACTCCTCCCCCGTGAACACGCAGATGCGCGCCTCGAGCGCCGCGCCGCAGTCCGCCGCCACGGCGCTCGGACTCGGGACCGGCGAGCTGCAGGCCGTGCGCAGCCAGGCCTACGCCGGCGGCAAGGTCGTGACGCGCCACCAGCAGTACTACCAGGGCGTCCCGGTGTGGGGCGAAGGGGTGGTCGAGAGCAGCGAGGCGGGCAGCTCGCGCTTCTCCGGCAGCATGCTCGCCAACATCCAGCAGGACCTGCCCACCGCGCAGGCCAGCCTGACCGCGCAAGGGGCGCTGGCGCAGGCCAAGGGCGCCATCAACGCCGCGATCACCGAGAACGAGCAGGTCAAGCTCTACGTCCGGCTGAACCAGAACAACAAGGCCCAGCTGTTCTACCTGGTGTCCTTCGTGCGCCACGACGCCAAGCAGCCGAGCCGCCCGCACTTCATGATCGACGCCACCACCGGCGCGGTGCTGGAGCGCTGGGAAGGCCTGGCCCACAAGGACGCGACCGGCCCCGGCGGCAACGCCAAGACCGGCCGCTATGAGTACGGCACCGACTACCCGCCCCTGAAGGTGACGGACACCTGCCAGATGAACTCCGGCAACGTCGTGACCGTCAACCTCAACGGCAGCACCGGCGCGAGCAACACGCCCTTCCAGTTCACCTGCTCGCGCAACGAGTACAAGCAGATCAACGGCGCCTACTCGCCGCTGAACGACGCGCACTACTTCGGCGAGATCATCTTCAAGATGTACGGCGACTGGTTCAACATCCGTCCGCTGACCGGCACGCTGTACATGCGCGTGCACTACGGCAGCAACTATGAGAACGCCTTCTGGGACGGCACGGCGATGAGCTTCGGCGACGGCCGCACCACCTTCTATCCGCTGGTCTCGCTGGACGTCTCCGCGCACGAGGTGAGCCACGGCTTCACCGAGCAGAACTCGGGCCTGACCTACTCCGGCCAGTCGGGCGGCATGAACGAAGCCTTCTCCGACATGGCCGGCGAGGCCGCCGAGTACTACCGCAACAACGGCAGCAACGACTGGCTGGTCGGCGCGCAGATCTTCAAGGGCTCCGGCGCGCTGCGCTACTTCAGCGATCCGACCCGCGACGGCAGCTCGATCGGCAATGCCGCCGACTACCGCAGCGGCATGGACGTCCACTACTCGAGCGGCGTCTACAACAAGGCCTTCTACCTGCTGGCGACCAAGCCGGGATGGAACACGCGCAAGGCCTTCGAGGTGATGGTCGACGCCAACCGCCTGTACTGGACCGCCAACAGCACCTTCAACCAGGGCGCCTGCGGCGTGGAGACCGCCGCGACCAACCGCGGCTACGCCAAGGCCGACGTGACCGCCGCCTTCGCCAGCGTCGGCGTGAGCTGCTCCGGCACCACGCCGCCGCCGACCGCGACCCCGCTGACCAGCGGCGTGCCGGTGTCCGGCATCTCGCTGGCCAAGGGCGCGACCAAGCTGTACAGCATCACCGTGCCGGCGGGTCGCACCACGCTGACCGTCAAGCTGTCCGGCGGCTCGGGTGATGGCGACCTGTACGTCAAGCGCGGCTCCGCGCCGACGACCACGACCTACGACAAGCGCTCGATCGGCTCGACCAACGCCGAGACGATCAGCTTCTCGGCACCGACGGCCGGCGTGTACTACGTGCTGGTCAGCGCGTACGCGACGGTGAGCGGCGCCTCGCTGGTCGGGACCTACTGATCCCCGCTGAACGACCCCGACGCGCCGCCTCGCGCGGCGCCGCGGGCTCCGGCGCGCTGCCCTGCGCGGCGCGCCGGCTTCGCCATTCCTGGAACGATTCCGGAGACAACACCCATGCGTTCATTCCTCACCATCACCGCGGTGTGCGTCGGCCTGGCCGCGCTCACGCCCGCCTACGCGGGCGACAAGGTCTGGATCAGCCTCGGCGACGCCGCGCTGGTCCAGTTGCAGAAACACCGCCCTTCCGCGCGCGCCGTGGCCAGTGTCAAGGCCGACGCCGCGCAGGACGCGTCGGCGCTGTCCGTCGCCGCCAAACCAGAGGGCATCCATCTGGTCGAGGTCGACGAGGACGCGCTCGCCTCGCTGAGCCACTCGATCCACGAGGAGCTGCGCCGCTGCGGCGGCTACATGTACCACCCGAGCCAGGAGGCCGGCCTGGCCGCGCTGCAGCGCCACAGCACGCCGGGCGCCTCGCAGCGGCTGGCGGCCGCGCTGGTCGCGACGCGGCCGAACTACACGATCGACCAGCAGGCCGTCGTGACGCCCATCCTGTCGCAGATGCAGGCGAGCAACATCGGCCAGACCATCGTCGATCTCTCGGCCAACCTCAACCGCTACTACACGAGCAGCAGCGGCGTGGCGGCGTCGAACTGGCTCAAGCAGAAGTGGACGACGCTGGGCGCCGGGCGCAGCGACATCACCGTCGAGCAGTTCACCCACGCGGGCTGGGCGCAGAAGTCGGTGATCGCGACGATCCAGGGCTCCGACAACGGCAGCGAAGTGATCGTGATGGGCGCGCACCTGGACTCGATCAACCAGTCCGGCGGATCGGGCGAGACGATGCGCGCGCCGGGCGCCGACGACGACGCCTCCGGCGTGGCGAGCCTGACGGAAGTGCTGCGCGCGCTGGTGCAGGCGAACTACAAGCCGCGCCGCACGATCAAGCTGATGGCTTATGCGGCCGAGGAAGTCGGCCTGCGCGGCTCGCAGGAGATCGCCAACAGCTTCGCCGCGGCCAACACGAACGTGGTGGGCGTGCTGCAGCTCGACATGACCAACTACAAGGGCGCCGTCAACGACATCTACATCTTCACCGACTACACGGACAGCGCGCAGAACACCTTCCTCACGAACGTGATCGCGACCTACCTGCCGACGCTGCGCGTGGGCACGGACCGTTGCGGCTATGCCTGCTCGGACCATGCGTCGTGGAACGCCAAGGGCTTCTTCGCCAGCATGCCCTTCGAGTCGAGCTTCAGCGCGGACAACCCCAACATCCACACGGCCAACGACACCTACGCCAACATGGGCAGCCAGGCCGACCACGCGCTGAAGTTCGCGCGCATGGCCGCAGCCTACGCGGTGGAGCTCGGCAGCGACGGCCCCGGCACGCAGCCCCCGACGGACAGGACGGAAAACTTCAGCGGCAGCCTGGCGCGCGGCGCCAGCAAGAGCTTCGGCCCGTTCAAGGTCGCCAACGGCGGCAGCCTCGCGGCGAGCACGACCGGCACCGGCGACATCGACCTCTACGTCCGCAAGAGCGCGGTGCCGACCACCTCGACCTACACCTGCCGCTCCAACGGCTCGACCGCGACCGAGGGCTGCAGCGTGACCATGACGGCCAACGGCGACGTGTACGTGCTGGTCTACGGCTACTCGGCCGGCAACTACCAGCTGAAGGTCACGTACCGGCCGCAGTGAAGCAGTTCCGCAGCCACTTCCCGGCGGCGTCGTTCTGCGATCGCGGGTGCCACGCCATCGCGAGCCGGAACGGTGCCAGCTCGAACGGGAGTTCGAGCAGCTCGACGAAGGACTCGTAGCGCTGCAGCAGCTGTCGCGGCAGGGTCGTCACGAGGTCCGTCTGCGACAGCACCAGCGCGACCTGGTTGTAGCTGGGCACCGCCGCGGTGACGCGGCGGTGCCGGCCCCGCTTGGCCAGCACATCGTCGACGGAAGACGAGAACTCCCCCTTGGCCGACACGATGACGTGGCCGAGATCGCAGTATTCATCGAGCTCAGGCGGCTTCGCTCCGCGCGGATGACCGCGGCGCTGCGCCAGGGCGAAATCGGCGCGCATCAGGAATCTCGCCCTCAGGCTCTCGGGCACCTTGTCGATGTCGCCGAGGAAGAGGTCGACTTCGCCGCGCGCCATGCGCTCCACCAGCCCGACGTCGTAGGCCGGCACGACGGCCATGCGCAACTCGGGATTGCCGTGCCGCATCACCTCGGCCATCACATCGAGCGCGAGGATCGTGAACACGCTGTCATTGGCCGCGACGGTGAAGGTCCGCGCCGAGGTCGCCGGATCGAAGTCGTGCGGCTGCGCCACCGCCTCGCGCAACTGCGAGAGCGCCTGCGCGAGCGCGGGCCGAAGCGCCAGCGCGCGTTCCGTCGCCACCATGCCGCGGCCGGTTTCCGAGGGCACCAGCAGCGGATCCTGGAACAGCTCGCGCAGCTTGGCCAGATGCCCCGACAGCGTCGGCTGGCTGATGTGCATGCGCTGCGCGGCGCGCGTGACGTTGAGCTCGTCGAGCAGCGTGTCCAGCGAGATCAGCAGATGCAGATCCGAACGTCTCATATCCACGATTCCGATACCTCCCATCGGATCTAACGACTCGCGCCCCCCGGCGCGCCCGCCCTACGCTTCGCTTCGTTCCCAGGCTTCAAGCCTTCGACACGCGGGGCGACCGCCTTCAATGGTATCGCCGCAATGGATGGCTCACCGCTTCGGTCAGCCTGATCGCCTCTTCACCTCGACGACGACTATCCCGACACCATGACCCATCGATCATTCCTCACCCTGACCCTGACCCTGGCCATCGCCGCCGCCTTCGCCACCGTGGCGCCCGCCGTCCACGCGCAAGGTGCGGACGCTGCCGCGCCCAAGCTCAGCCACGTCCAGGCGGGCTACCAGCACTTCAAGATCGGCGCCTTCGAAGTCATCGCACTGTCCGACGGCACGCTGCCCATCCCGGCGCAGCAGGTGCTCAAGGGGATCAGCGCCGACGAGGTCGCCAGGCGTCTGGCCACGACCTATCAGGGCACCGTGGTCGACGCCTCGATCAATGCCTACCTGATCAAGGCCGGCGATCGCCTCGTGATGATCGACGCCGGCACGGGCGAGCTCTACGGCCCGACGCTCAACAAGATCGGCGCGAGCCTGAAGGGTGCCGGCTACGCGCCCGAGCAGGTCACCGACATCCTCATCACGCACATCCACACGGACCACACCGGCGGTCTGATGGACGGTTCGCGCCGGGTCTTCCCCAACGCGACGCTGCACCTCGAAAGCAGGGAGCTCGATTACTGGCTGGGCGCCGGCCAGCGCGAGCGCGCGCCGCAAGCCCTGAAGGTCTACTTCGATCAGGCCCTGGCGAAGGTCCAGCCCTACGTCGACGCGGGCCGCGTGAAGACCTTCAGCGGCGAGACCGCGCTCTTCCCGGGCATCCGCTCGCTGCCGGCGCCGGGACACACGCCGGGCCACAGCTTCTACGTGCTGGAGAGCCAGGGCGAGAAGCTGGTGTTCTGGGGTGACCTGCTCCACGTGGCCGACGTGCAGTTGCCGCGCCCCGACGTGACGGTGGCCTTCGACGTCGATCCGAAGGCGGCGGCGGCCACACGCAAGCAGGCCTTCGCCGATGCGCTGAAGGGGCGCTACTGGGTCGCGGGCGACCATGTCGCCTTCCCCGGCGTCGGGCACCTGCAGGCCGATGGCAAGGGCTACCGGTGGATCCCCATGCCCTACCTCAACGACGATCACAAGACGAAATGAGGAAGTGAGCACGAGGCTGTCGGAAGGTGCTCATCTGTGCTACATTGGCTGGATAGATTCGCACAAGACCTTTCTTCTGAGGTCTTCTCTGCAGCCCCCGCCGGTCCTCTCCGGACCCGCCTCGCGAGCGGCTGCTTCAGCAACACCCCCCCGCTGCAAGCTCTTGAGTGTCTCTGTCCCGGCACGCATCCGTGCGCCGGGTTTTTTCCTGTCATTCATTCCAAAGGAAACAACATGACGACCAAGACCGGCACCGTGAAGTGGTTCAGCGACGACAAGGGCTTCGGCTTCATCACCCCGACCGACGGCTCCAAGGACCTGTTCGCCCACCACAGCGAAATCCAGAGCTCGGGCGGCTTCCGCACCCTGGCCGAAGGCGCCAAGGTCGAGTTCGAGACCAAGGACGGTCCGAAGGGCCCGCAAGCCTCCGGCATCCGCGTCATCTGAACGCCGACTGAGTGAGCCCGCTGGCCAGCCGCTCTGCAGGCCTGCCAGTCCGGCTCACAGCCTCCACCCGTCGCTGAGCAGCGACGGGTCGAGCATTCTCCGGATCGCCTGCGCAGCCGCCTCGCGATCATCGGCGACGCCCTCCACGTGGAGCACCCTCCGCGTCGGCAATCCGGGCCGCTGAAAAATGACCGCCCCGACGTCCGTCGCCGGCGCCGTCACGAACACCAGATCAAACGACTCGATCCGCAGGCCGCTGATGTTGGACAGACGCGTCCGGATCAGCATGACGCCGCCTGTGCGGAGCTCACGCCAGCTCCTGCCAGTAGATGTGCTCGCCGTCCTCGGTGAGACAGAGCGCCCCACCCCGCCATTCCAGCCAGCGCTGGCGCACAAGCCGGTCGATCAGCAGTTCGGGAATCTCGCTGGCGCGTCGCCGGTGAAGTGCGTCCACGCATGTGCGCAGCGACGCCCGGAGCGCCTCCAGGTCCTGCAGTGCAGCCATTGCCCTACTCCTCGCGTTTCGCGCCACGACATGCGGCGCGAACAGAAGCGCCAAGCGATCACGGCGAGGACTTGCGGCGCGTTCGAGACCCTCGAACGAAGCAAGGACTTCGGGATGACAACCTCACGGTCTATGGGCCGATGGTAGCGCAGCGCCTGTCGGCCCTTGCTCGGGCGGGGCCAGTCCGTCCGGTCGGCCGTCCCGGATCTACTCGTGGCCGCTGATCGCGTGCGGCACGTAGGGCGCCTCCAGCGCGGCGATCTCCTCCGCGGCAAGCGTCAGATCCAGCGCACCGACGGCATCCTCGAGCTGCCCGATCGTCGACGCGCCGACGATGGGCGCCGTCACCTGCGGCTTCGCGAGCACCCACGCCAGGGCAATCTGCGCCATCTTCGCGCCGCGCCGCGCCGCGAGGTCCTGGACGGCCTGGATGACCGGCCGGTCCTGCTCGCCCGACTTGTCGTAGAGACGCTTGCCGACGTCGTCGGTCTGCAGCCGGCGGGTGGCCTCCTCCGCCGGCCGCGTGAGACGGCCGCGCGCCATCGGGCTCCACGGGATCAGCCCGACGCCCTGGTCGGCGCAGAGCGGGATCATCTCGCGCTCCTCCTCGCGGTACAGCAGGTTGACGTGGTTCTGCATGCTCACGAACGGCGTCCAGCCGTTGCGACGCGCCACCTCCTGCGCCTTGGCGAACTGCCACGCATACATCGACGAGGCGCCCAGATAACGCGCCCGGCCGGAACGCACCACGTCGTTCAGCGCGCACATCGTTTCCTCGATCGGCGTGTCGTGATCCCAGCGGTGGATCTGCAGCAGGTCGACGTGGTCGGTGCCCAGGCGCGCCAGGCTCGCGTCGATCTCGGCGAGCACCTGCTTGCGCGACAGGCCGCGGCGATGCTTGACGCCTTCGGGCGTCTCGTACGGGAAATACATCTTGGTCGCGAGCACGACCTCCTCGCGGCGCGTCATCTCCTTCAGCAGCACGCCCACCATCTGCTCGGACGTGCCGCCGGAGTAGCTGTTGGCGGTGTCGAAGAAGGTGATGCCGCTCTCCACCGCCTTGCGGAAGATCCGACGCGAGGCGTCGAGGTCCAGCGTCCAGCTGTGGTTGCCGACGTCGGCCGCCCCGAAGGTCATGCATCCCAGGCACAGCCGCGAGACGTCCAGACCGCTATTGCCCAGCTTCGTGTACTTCATGCCTGCCGCTCCTGATCGAACAATGCCGGCGCAGGATAGTCGACCATCGTGAATGGGAGACACTCGCCGACTTGATGACCCTCCCCGGATTCGGAGCATTCATGAGCACAGCGCGCTTCTATCCCATCGGCACTCCCGGCGTCCCGTGGGGCGACGCGGAACGCACCGCCTGGCGCGAGCGCCAGGTCGTGTCCCGGCGTTATCAGGACGACGTCGTCCCCCGCGTCGAAGCCCTCGCGGATCGCTTCGAAGTCGTGCGCTACGGCGAATTGACCTACGGCGCCGACAGCTACCCGCTGCTCGCGTTGAAGAGCCGCGCCTGGGATCCGTCGCGCCCGGTGGCGCTGGTGACGGGGGGCGTGCACGGCTACGAGACCAGCGGCGTGCTCGGCGCCCTGCGTTTTGCGGAGGAACATGCCGAAGCCTTCGGCGATCGCGTGAATGTCCTCGTCGCGCCCTGCGTCAGTCCCTGGGCCTACGAGCGCGTGTGCCGGTGGAACCATCACGCGGTCGATCCCAACCGGAACTTCGGCGCGCGCCGCGAGGCCGCGGAGTCCTCGGCCCTGATCGGGCTGCTGGCGCCGTACGCGGGCCAGTTCCTGCTGCACATCGACCTGCACGAGACGACGGACACTGACATCACCGAGTTCCGCCTGGCGCTGGCGGCCCGCGACGGCAAGCCGCTGGAGGCGGAGGAAGTTCCCGACGGCTTCTACCTGGTTGGCGACAGCGAGACGACCCGGCTCGATTTCCAGCAGGCGATCATCGCGGCGGTGGAGCAGGTCACCCACATCGCGCCGCCCGACGCGGACGGCCACATCATCGGCGCGCCGCTGAGCGCCCGCGGCGTCATCGAGTTCCCCGTCCGCCACTCCGGCCTGTGCGCGAGCGTGACGCGCGCGCCGTTCACGACAACCACCGAGGTGTATCCCGACAGCCCGCGGACGAATCCGGAGGAATGCGTCGAGGCGCAGGTCGTCGCCGTGCGCGCGGCGTTGGACTTCGCCCTCGCGCATCGACCCTGACGGCAGGCGCCTCGTGCCGCCACGTGGCGCGGCACGGCGCCGGCCCTGCTGTCAGGACTGGACAAGCTCGCGCGCAAACTTGGCCGGTCGACAACACGACCCGAGGCCAGCCATGCACACGTCACCAGCGCCAGGCGCCGATGACTTCGACTTCGAATTCGGCGCCTACGCCGTCCATCACCGCCGGCTCAACAGTCGCCTGAGCGGCTGCGAGGACTGGACCACCTTCGAGGGCCGCTGCACGACGCGGCCCATCCTCGGCGGCCTCGGCAACATCGAGGACAACGAGCTGGATCTCCCGGAGGGCCGCTACCGCGCGGTGGCGCTGCGGTCCTTCGATCCCGGGAGCGGCCTCTGGGCGATCTGGTGGCTGGACGGCCGCGCGCCGCATGCGCTGGACGTGCCGGTCAAGGGCCGCTTCGACGGTCCGATCGGGCTGTTCTACGCCGACGATTTGCTCGACGGCCGCGACATCAAGGTCCGATTCACCTGGGACAAGCGCAAGCTGGATGAGCCGCGCTGGGAGCAGGCGTTCTCCGCCGATGGCGGGACGACGTGGGAGACGAATTGGGTCATGCGCTTCACGAAAGTGGTGGACGCGATCTGAGGACGCTCGGCGTCTGCGCGTCTGCGCGTCGGCACGCGCCTCGGCGCCGGGCAGCGTCGACCTAGCCCCACACCGCCACCGGACAGTCCACCTTCCCTCCGCCGTACGTCACACCGGGCACGACGTCCTGGACCAGGATGGTCGGCCCGTCGAGGTCGACGATGTCGCACAGCTGACCGACCAGCATCGCCGGCGCCATCGCCAGGCTGGTCCCGCCCATGTTGCCCACCATCACGCCGAGCTTGAGCACCCGGGCACGGTGCGCCATCAGCAGGCCTTCCGTCAGCCCGCCGCACTTGTCGAGCTTGATGTTGAGGACGTCGAAGCGACCGGGCAAGGCCTCGAGTTCGTCGAGCGTCAGGCAGCTCTCGTCCGCCGCCGTCGGCATGGGGAAATCGACGAGCGCCATGTCGGCCTCGCGGCCGCGCGCGAACGGCTGCTCGACAAGGCTCACGTCGCAGGCGACCAGCACCGGCAGCAGCGCCTCGATCGTGGCCGGCGTGAAGCCCTGGTTGGCGTCGACGCTGAGCCACACGTCCGGCCGCGCGCCGCGCACCGCGCGCACCCGCGCGATGTCGGCATCCGTCTCGCCGGTGAGCTTGAGCTTGAGCGCCCGCATGTCGCGCAGCGCGAGCGCCCGCGTCGCCATGGCGCCGGGGTCATCGGCGCCCAGCGTGATCGTCGTGGTCAGCGGGCGCGGCTCGGTGAGCCCCGCCAACTGCCACACGGACCGGCCCGATCGGCGGGCCTCGAGCTCCCACAGCGCGCAGTCGACCGCGTTGCGCGCGCCGCCCGGCGGCAGCAGGCGCCGCAGCGCCTGACGACCGATGCCGCCTTCGATGGCCTCGCGCACCGCCTCCAGCTGCGCCGGCATGTCGGCCGGACGATCGTTCAGGTAATAGACGCCGGCCGCCTCGCCGCGCCCTTCGTACGCGCCGTCGCGCAGGACGACGCGCATCGCGGGCATCTCGGTGAATCGATAGCCGGAGATGACGAAGGGCTCGCGCAGCACGAGCCGCTCGACCTGGGTGGACAGTTGGAGACGTGACATGGTTCAGAGACTGCGGAATCGTTGAGGAGAGAGCTCGCTGGCACGCACGCCGGCGGCGGCGATGTCCTCGGGCAGCGCCTGTCCGAGCGCGAGCGCGGCAGCGGCGCGGCCCAGCGCGGGCGCAGTCTGGATGCCGTAACCCCCCTGCCCCGCGCACCAGAAGAAGCCGGGCGCCGTCGGATCCAGTCCCACCACCGGCGTGCGGTCCGGACTGAACACGCGCAGTCCCGCCCAGCGATGGCGCACACGCGCCACGCGCTGTCCGCTGAGCGTTTCGAAACGGTCCACCGCGATCGCCACGTCCAGTTCCTCGGGCTGCGCGTCGCAGGGCGGGCTGGGGGTCTCGTCCGCCGGGGAGATCAGCAGCAGGCCGGCGTCCGGCTTGAAGTAGTGGCTCTCGTCGATCGCGATGACCGCCGGCCAGTCGGCCGCCTCGCCCGCAGCGACGCCGTCCGGCACGTCGATCAAGGCCGCCGTCCGCCGCAGCGGCTGCAGCGACAAGGGCGCGACGCCGGCCAGTCGGGCCACCGCGTCCGCCCACGCGCCGGCCGCATTGATCACCAGCGGCGCACGCACGCTGAAGCTGTCGGTGCGGGCGAGCCAGCCCTTCTTCTCCCGCACCAGCTCGCGCAGCGGCGATCCGAGATGCAGGCGGACGCCGCCGGCCCGGGCCTGCCGCAGGAAGCCCTGGTGCAGCGCATCGACGTCGATGTCGGCCGAGGTGTCGTCGAGCAGCGCGCCCTCGATCCGGTCGCGCTGCAGGATCGAGAGGCGCCGGATCACCTCGTCCGCGTCCAGGCGGCGCGTCTGCGTGCGCACGTCCTCGTCCGCGGCGAACCGGTCGGCGACCGCCTGCTGCCCGCTGCCGATCAGGTAGAGCGTGTCCCGCGCGCGCAGCAGGGGGACGTGGGCGAATCCCGCCGTCGGTTGATCGAAGAAGGGGCGGCTGGCCCGCGTCAGCGCACGCACCGGCGCGTTCCCGTAGAGCGCCGAATAC
>CAMPJJ010000128.1 GCA_946886855.1 uncultured Roseateles sp.
GGGCGGGGCAGGGTGCTCATCCCCGTATGTCCGCTGGCAACCCGCGTTGGTTCAGGCGTCCCCCTTCCCATCGAGCGTCGACAAGAACCAGGTCAACGAGGAACTCCGCTCGACCGCTTCGCGCAAGGCTTCCACCTCGTCCGCAGGTTGATCGAGCAGTTGCTCTCGGCTGGCCACGCAGGTCTTCGCCCAATCGCTCAGTCGCTGGACCTGATCCGCGGAACGTTGCACCACCGCGCGGCTCGGCCAGCGCGCCAGCGCGGCCTCGGCCGCCGCCGGGCCGCTCAATCCCATGGCCTTGCCGACCAGGTCGAGGTCCCGCGCCGTCGGACTGCAGCGGCTGGCGATGAGGTCGGCGGTCATGCTGCCGCTCAACAGCGAGACCGCGCGCTGGAGATCCAGGCGCATCGGCATGCCTGGGTCCGCATCCGTGGATGCGGGGACGGACGCCTTCGTAAGCACATCCATGTGCCCACGGCGGTCCTCCGGCGGTTCGGCCAGGTATCGCTCAGGCTGCAGGTCCCAGTGATGCCCTGCCTCATCCACGAGCACGCCCTGCCGCGATGCCCGCGTCTCACCGGCACACAGTGCCGCCAAGCTCAGCGCTTCCATGGCCCGTGGCCCCGGCGGGCGGGTCAGCGCCGCCAGGAGCCGGTCCCGCCCAGCGCGCTCGGTGTCGTCGGGCGTCGACAGGCACAGATCGAAACCCTCTGGTGGGCGCATCAGCAGTCCCAGCGTGCCGCCGGCGTTGGACACCGCATGCCGCGGGTCGTCCGCCCGCATCCCGCTCCAGGATCCCGGCATCTGCACGAGAAGTGCATGACGCTGTTTCGTTGCGGCAGCGATGCCAACCCCCTCAGCCAATGCCTCGATCAGCAGGTCATGGAGTCTGGACATGCTCAGCGCCCGCGGCGCCATGTCGGTCATCGGCTTGAATGCGTAGGCCGGCCTGCCCTGCGCGTCGAGGATGAAGTCCAGTCCGAGTTCGTCGGCCGCGCCGAAGACGCCGAACGCGTCCTTCATGGCGATGGCACGAGCCAACGTGGTCTGGCCCAGCCCGGGCGACGACGGCTTGAAGGTCAGGCCGTTGAACGCCCTGTCGATGCGGACCTGATGCGTCTCGCGCGCACGTTGCCGGACCTCTCGAGCGAATTGCCACGCCAGCGAATCGGGCGTCGCGGACGTCTTCAGGAAGATGTCGGCGGCGTCGGCCGTGCGCTGCGCGGCGAGGGAAATCTGCCCGGTGTCGGCACCCAGGAGTTCGACCCCCAGCGCGCACAGGGTCCGGAACGCCACGTCTTCTGTCGACTCGTGCCATTCGACCAGCATCTGCGCATTGAAATGCGCTTCGAACGGCGTGTCCACCAGACCGCCCGTCCGCTTCGCCCGATCGGATCGCGCCATGAGCGCTGCGGTGAATCTGAGCTCCGCGGGGTTCAGGCGGAAAGGGCCCGTCTTCCCGATGGTGACTTCATAGCCGTCCAGCGCGATCGAGGTGTGGTCGTAGGCGGGACCTTGCGTGTCCGGCGTCGGGGACTTTCGAAAGAGCGGCATGTCGGATTCGTTGCCGCGACGTGGTTGCGCCCGGCAACGCCAGGAAGTTGCACAGACGGGCTTTGTCACGCGACAGCCGACAGGAGTTTGCGGAGCGAATTGACATTCGTCATCCGCCGCGTCTGCCTGCAGGGAAAAACTGTCGAACCGCCGGCCCGGTTCAAGGGCCGACGGCGACCTTCAGCGTGTGGCGAGCTGCTCCACCAGCCGCATCAGCAACTGCGGCTTGAGCGGCTTGGCCAGGTGCGCATCGAAGCCCGCCTGCAGCGCCTGCCGCCGGTCCAGGTCGCGCGAGAAGGCCGTCAGCGCGATCGCCGGCAGGCGTTCGCCGGGCGCCTCCATCGCGCGGAGCTCGCGGATCAGCTCGTAGCCGTCGCGACCCGCCATGCCGATGTCGCTGATCAGCAGATCGAAAGCATCGCCGCCGGGCGCCCGCCGCGCCTGCAGCGCCTGCAGCGCCTCTTCCGCGCGATGCACCAGGGTCACGCGCACCTCGCGTTCCTCGAGGATCAGCTTGAGCATCGCGCCCGCATCCACGTCGTCCTCCACGACCAGCACGTTCAGTCCGGTCAGCAGGACGGACGGCGCGTCGCCGACGCCGATGTCGCCCGGCGCGGCCAGCGCGCCGAACATGCTCAGAGCTCCGGATCCCGTGTCCAGCTCGGTCATCTCCGGCGCCGCCGCCTCGCCGGGCAGCCAGAAGCGGATCGCCGCGCCGTGACCGCGGCCCTCGCTGCGCACGTCGACCCAGCCGCCGTGCGCCTCGATCAGGCTCTTGACGATCGCCAGGCCCAGCCCGAGCCCGCCGTGCTGGCGGCTGCTCGCGGCGTCGCTCTGCGTGAAGCGGTCGAAGACATGCGGCAGGAACTCCGGCGCGATGCCCTGGCCCTCGTCGCGGACCTCGACCAGCACGCCCGCGTCCTGCGCGCGCAGGGACAGCGTGATCGCGCTGCCGCGCGGCGAGAACTTGGCCGCGTTGCCCATCAGGTTCCAGATCACCTGCTGCAGCCGGCCGCTGTCGGCCAGCAGCACCGTCGACTCGTCGTGCAGGTCGAGCGCCACCCGGTGCCCGCTGGCATCGAGGTTGTGCTGGATCACCGCCACCGCCGCGCGCAGCACCTCCCCGGCCTCGACGCGCTCGCGCGTCAGCGGCAGCTTGCCGATGTTCAGGCGCGACATGTCGAGGATGTCCGTGATCATCCGCGCCTGGATCGACACGTTGCGGTCGATCGCCGCGAGACCCTTCACCAGCAGCTCCGGCGGACTGTGCCGCTGCAGCACGTGCGTCCAGCCCATGATCGCGTTCAGCGGGGTGCGCAGCTCGTGCGACAGCACCGCGATCAGGTCGTCCTTCATCCGCGACAGCGCCTCGGCCTCGCCGCGCGCCGTGCGTTCGCGATCGAGCAGCTCCTGGCGCTGACGGGCCAGCACCTGCTGCTGCGAGATGTCCGCCGCCATCGCCATGCACACGCCCGGTTCGATCGGCGGCGACGCGGTCCATTCGACCGGCACCTGCGCGCCGTCGTTCGATCGCAGCGGGAATTCGGCTTGCAGACCGTCGCTGCCCAGCGCCGTCACGAAGGCCCGCGCGGCGGCCTGGTCCTCGTCGCCGACGAAGTCGGTCAGCGGCCGGCCGATGACGGCATCGCCCTCGTCGGGTTGCAGGCCGAGCAGCGCGAGCATCGCCGGATTGGCGTCCAGCACCGTGCCGTCGCCGGCCTTGAGCAGGCAGATGCCCCCGGGCGCCTGCGCGTACACGGCGCGGAACTTGGCCTCGCTGCGCCGCATCGCGTCTTCGGCGGTGCGGGTGCGCACCAGCGCCTGGATCGTCGACACCAGCACCGCCGGCTCCACCGGGTGCGTGAGGTAGGCGTCGGCGCCGGCATCCAGCCCGCGCACCTTGTCCTCGTCGGTCAGGTAGGCGGCGGTCAGGTGGATCACCGGCAACCGGAAGGTGCTGACCTGCGCGCGCAGACGCTGGCAGAGTTCGAAGCCGTCGATGTCGGGCAGGTGGATGTCGAGCACGACCGCCGACAGGCCCTGGTCCGCGATCCGGAGCGCCTCCGCGCCGGTGGCCGCCTCCACCGTGGGGAAACCGGCCGCGTGGAGCTGGCGCACCGTCGTGTAACGGCCGATCGGGTCGTCGTTGACGACCAGCACGCAGTGCTGCGAACGATCGATGAAGCGCGCCTCGCTCATGCGTCGGGCACCTCCGCGACGGCGCCCGGCAGTCGCAGCGGCAGCGTCACCGAGAACACCGAGCCGACGCCCGGCTCGCTGCGCAGGCCGACGCGGCCGCCCAGCAGCTCCGCCAGCCGCTTGCTCAACGACAGGCCCAGGCCCGTGCCGCGCAGCCGCTTCTGGATCGGCGAGCCGATCTGGGTGAAGTCCTGGAAGATCGCGTCGTGGAACTCCGGCGCGATGCCGATGCCGGTGTCGGTCACGGAGAAGGTGATCTCCTCCTCGCCTGGAACGCCTGAATCGCAGGGTGCGGTCACGGCGCTGACGCGCACCTCGCCCTGCGCGGTGAACTTCAGCGCGTTGGAGATGTAGTTGCGCAGGATCTGCGACAGCTTGGCGTCGTCGGTGAAGAGCTGGGCGATGCCCTGCGGCTCCTCGAAGATCAGCTGCACCTCCGGATTGACCAGCACCGGCTTGAACATGCCGCGCAGCGCGGCGAAGAGGTCGACCAGCTCGAACCAGCCCGGCGACACGTCGATGCGGCCCGCCTCGACCTTGGCCAGGTCGAGCAGGTCGTTGACCATGTCGGCAAATTCTTCCGACGTGGTGCGGATGAAATTGATCTGCTTTTCCTGTTCGTCGGTCAGCGGTCCGTCGACACGGTCCAGCAGCAGCCGCGTCAGGCTGCGGATGGACGAGATCGGCGTGCGGAACTCGTGGCTCATGTAGGCCAGGAAGCGGCTCTTGAGCTCGGTCGCCTGGCGCAGCTGCTGCGCCTGCGTGTCGAGCTCGGCGTACAGCGCGAGGACGCCGCGGTTGGTCTCGTCGAGCTCCGCCTGCAGCGCCTCGAGTTGCGCCTGCGAGCTGTTCAGCGCGTCGCGCAGGGCGACGGGGTCGTCGATGGGCATCGTGTCCTTCATGAGCGTCATGCGCGATCCCGGCGGCGGACCACCACCACGGTCGCATCGTCCCTGCCGCGCAGGTGATCCCGGAGGATCCAGCCCGCGATCACCGCCGGATCGGCCTGCAGCAGGCCCGGCGTTTCCTCCAGCGTCCAGCGGGACACGATACCGTCGGAGAACAGCACCAGCACCGCGTACGGCGGCCAATCGTAGACGACATCCTGCAGCCGGCGGATCTGGACGCCCAAGGTGCCGTGCTGGGACAGCAGCGTGCGGTCGGACACGCCCGAGATCAGGCGCCCCGAGATGTTGCCGGCGCCGGCGAACAGCAGCGGACCGTCCGGCGCCAGCGACAGCGCCGCCGAAGCCGCGCCGCGCGTGCTGCGCAGCGCATCGTGGGAGCGTTCCAGGAAGGCCGCGGGCGAAGCGAGGTGGCCGGACTCGGCGCGCGCGAGCAGCGTCATGAGCTTGTCCGCCGCCTCGGCCGCGTCGACGCCGTGGCCCAGACCGTCGGCCACGGCGAGCGTCCAGCGCTCGCCACCTTGACCCGCGTCGCACCTCAGCGCCCAGGCGTCGCCGCTGACCGTCTCGCCCGGCGCGGCCAGCGACAGGCCGGCGACGTCGAAGGCGGTGTCCGCGGCGACGTTGATCGGGGGCGCGGTGCCCGTCGACAAGGCGGCGGGGGAGGAAGCCCGGCTCCGGTCGGCGCGCGGTCCGAAGCGGGCGGCCAGGACGGTCCCCCGCTGCGGCGCGGAGAAACCGCCGAAGCGGTCGGCCATCCGGCGGATCGCGCCGAGTCCGGTCCCGGCCGTGCCGCCGGTGCTGTAGCCGTCCTGCAGGCAGCGCGGCAGGTCCATGCCGTCGCCTTGATCGAGCGACAGCACCTGCACGCCGAGGCCGTCCGTCTCGTCCACGCCGATGAGCAGCGCGGCGTGCCGGCCGGGGCCGACATGGCGGAACAGGTTGGTGCCGAGTTCGGTCACCGCCAGCGCGAGCCGGCCGGCGGATTCCTCGTCGAAGGCGAGTTCGGTCGCGAGCGCCTGGGCGGCACGCCGGGCTTCCCCCACCTGACTCGCGTCGTCGATGGGGAAGCGTCGATGCGCGCGCACGGCTACTTCCAGCGCGTGATGGTCACGCGCGTCCCGCGTCCGGGCGCGGAATCGAGTTCGAAATCGTTCACCAGCCGCTTGCTGCCCGACAGGCCCATGCCCATGCCGCCGCCCGAGGTCCATCCATCCTTCATCGCCAGCTCCAGATCCGGAATGCCGGGTCCCTGGTCGACGAAGGCAAGCCGCAATCCCGTGCGCACGCCCGACTGGACGATGGCCCATTCCATCGCGCCGCCGCCGCCGTAGACCAGCGTGTTGCGCGACAGCTCGCTGGCCGCGGTGATCATCTTGGTCTGGTCCACCAGGGAGAACTTCAGCTCCTGGGTGAGCTTGCGCACCAGCTGGCGCGACAGGACGATGTCGGGCTCGCTGCCGATGGGCAGCGAGCCCGACGTGGCGGCGGAGGCCGTCACCGTCCCAGCCCCTGGCCGAAGGCGTCGTCGCCGTCGCTGTCGCCGTGGGCATCGGACGCCAGCTCGGAGGCCGACGCCTCGTCGATCTCGTCGGCCTGACGCAGCAGCGCCATGCCGCGCTCCACATTGAGCGCGGTGCGCACGCCGTGCAGCGTCAGCCCCAGTTCCACCAGCGTGATCGCGACCGCCGGCTGCATGCCCACGACCACCGAATGCGCGCCCAGCACCTTGGCGATGCTGGAGATGCCCGCCAGCATCCGGCCGATGAAGGAGTCGACGATCTCCAGCGCGGAGATGTCGATGAGCACGCCGGTCGCGCCGGTGTCCTGGATCCTGTTGGCGAGGTCGTCCTGCAGCGCCAGCGCCGTCTGGTCCTGCAGGTCGACCTGGATGGTCACCAGCAGCGTCCTGCCCATGCGCAGGATCGGGATGCGCGTCGTCATGCCGCGCCCACGCTGCCCGCGCCGCCGGTCAGGCCGGCGGTGCGGCCGCGGGTGACGACGAAGCCGGTGCGCTTGAGCGCCAGCGACAGCGCGTCGGCCAGCGTCGCCTTGGTCGTGATGCCGTCCAGGTCGATGCCCAGGTGCACGATGGTCTGGGCGATCTGCGGCCGGATGCCGCTGATGATCGCGTCGGCGCCCATCAGCCGGATCGCCGTGACGGTCTTGAGCAGATGCTGCGCGACCAGCGTGTCGACGGTGGGCACGCCGGTGATGTCGATGATGGCCAGCGCGGAGCCGGTCTCGACGATGCGCTGCAGCAGCGCCTCCATCACCAGCTGCGTGCGGCCGCTGTCCAGCGTGCCGATCATGGGCACGGCCAGCACGCCTTCCCACAGCTTCACGACCGGCGTGGACAGCTCCAGCAGCTCCATCTGCTGGCGGCCGATGATCTCCTCGCGGCTGCGCTGGTAGGTCGTGACGGTGTACTGCGCCATGTTGTCCAGCAGCGAGGACACCGCCCAGGTCGCGTCGGCCAGGGCCGCGGCGTCGCCGGCGAACTTGCGCTGCACGCCGGCGAAAAGGGGCCGCTTCAGCGCCAGCACGAAGCGGCTGGTGTCGGCGGCGCTCGAGCCCTGCGCGGCGCGCGAGGCCGACAGCTGGGCGAGCGTCGCCCGCACGTCGGACCAGGCGGCATCGTCGAGGTTGTCCGTGCCGTCGGCGCGCAAGCCGGCAAGCAGGGCGGTCAGCAGCTCGCCGGTCTCGCGGCCTTCGCTGGCCAGGGCGCGACCACCGGTCACCGACGCCAGCTCGGCCTGCCAGTCGGCCAGGACCTGGTCGCGGTGGACGGACAGGAGTTCTTCGACGGCGGCGCTGTTCTGTTTCATCGGGTCCTCTCGACGCGCTGGATGGCGCGCGGGAATCTGGGAAAGGGTTGCGGAAGGGTTAGGGGAAGGCGGGCGAGATCGTACTCTTTGCGCCATTCGCCCCCGGTCATCCCGGGGCGAGGATTGGGGAAGGGTATCTACTGAGTCGATGCGGGCACGCCGGTTGCCCAATGGCGCTGTCAGACAATTCAAGATGAATGATTGGGAGAACGACGTGGCGGATCAGATGAGCGTGCTGGTGGTGGACGACAAGCCGCAGAACCTGCTCGCGATGAGAGCCTTGCTGGCCGACTCCGGCCTGGAGGTGTTGACGGCGGATTCCGGCCCGGCCGCGCTGGAACTGCTGCTCACGCATGACGTCATGCTGGCCCTGCTGGACATCCAGATGCCGGGCATGGACGGTTTCACGCTCGCTGAACTGATGCGGGGCACGGAGCGTACCCGGCATGTCCCCATCATCTTCCTCACCGCCGGTTCGCAGGAGGCGCAGCGCAGTTTCAAGGGCTACGAGGCCGGCGCCGTCGACTTCATCTACAAGCCGGTGGACGCCCACGTGCTGCGCAGCAAGGTGGCCGTCTTCGCCGACCTGCACCGCCAAAGGCAGCTGCTGGCCGAGCGCATCGTCGAGCAGGAGCGCCTGGCGCGCGTCAACGCGCTGATGCTCAGCGCGCTGAGCCACGACATCCGCAGTCCGCTGTCGGTCATGATGCTCAACGCCGAACTGCTGATCCGCCAGACCGAATCGCCGTCGCTGCAGAAGGCCGGCCAGCGGGTCAAGGCCGCGGCGACGCTGCTGGGCCGGCAGGTGGACCACCTGGGCAGCCTGGCGCGCCGGCCGTGCGAGCTGCTGCAGGTGCAGCCCGCGCGCAGCGACCTGGCGACGCTGGCCGCCCAACGGGTGGACATCGAGAGCAACCAGGCCGTGATGTGGGCGCCGCCCGTCTTCGACCGCATCGGCGACACCAGCGGCGATTTCGACGTCGCGCTGATGGCGCAGACCCTCGATCAACTGCTGATGCAGGCCGCCACGCACGCCGGCGACAGCGCGATCCGCATCCAGGTCGACGGCAGCGCGCAGCGCTCGCTGATGCTGCGCATCAGCTTCGACACCGTGCTCGAACCCGAAGCCTCCATCCACCTGTTCGGCGGCAACGAGCCGGTGTCGGGCATGTCCTCCGCGCAGGTCGGACCCGGGCTGCAGGAGCCCGAGCGCGTCGCGCGGGCCCATGGCGGCTCGCTGATCGGCGTCTCGCGGGCGCGGCAGGGCACGATGTTCGAGCTGCTGCTGCCGCGGCTGCAATCGGAACGCTGAAAGTCCAGGGAATGTTGTCCTACAGGCGGTGCCAGCGTGGCCCGACAGACCGGCCGCGCGCGCCGGCCCACAGTGGTGGCATCACAGCAACCACGATGGGGACTGCCATGAACCGATCCTCCGCACCGAAGATGAAGCTCGCGCCCAGGTCCGCGCCAAAGTCCGTGCCGAAGTCCATGTTGCGGGTCGCCATCGCGGTGGCCGCCTGCGCGCTGGCCGGCCAGGCGATGGCCGACATCACGTTCTACGAGAATGAGAACTTCCGTGGTCGCACCGCGGGCGCCGACGCGCAGATCAACTTCCTCAAGGAGATCGGCTTCGATGACCGCGCGTCCTCGATCGAGGTGCGCGGCGAGCGCTGGGAGGTCTGCGAGGACCCGGGCTACGCCGGCCGCTGCCGCGTGCTGCAGCCGGGCAGCTACCCGTCGCTGAAGTCGATGGGCTTGGACAACCGCATCAGCTCCGCGCGCCGCGCCGGCGAGGACGTGAGCCGCGACCGCTACGGTCCCGATCCGCAGCCGACCTACCTGCGCCGCGGCGAGGAAGGCGTGTACCAGGCGCAGGTCGTCTCCGTGCGCGCCGTGATGGGCGACGAGCAGCAGCGTTGCTGGATCGAGCAGAAGGAAGTGCGCGACCGGCCCAACGTCGGCGGCGCGGTCATCGGCGGCGTGCTGGGCGGCATCCTGGGCCACCAGTTCGGCGGCGGCTCCGGCCAGGCCGTGACGACGGCCGCGGGCGCGGTCGGCGGCGCGGTGGTCGGCAGCAACGTCAACCGCGACAAGGACGTGCGCAACGTGCAGCGCTGCGGCGCGGCCCCCAACAACGGCAGCCCCCAGTACTGGGACGTGACCTATCGCTTCAAGGGACAGGACCATTACATGCAGACCCGGCGGCCGCCGGGAGCCACCGTGACCGTCAACGCGCGCGGCGAACCGCGCGAGTAGCCGGACACGGTCATCGATCGACCGACCCAGTGAGGATTCCTGGGGCAGGCCGGGGAGGGGACGCGATAGCATGCGGCTCCGCTCCGGCCGCCCTGTTTGCGCTTCCATGAACACCACGACGTCCCCCGCCGCCTCGAAAGCCTATTCGGGCAACGAACTCCACCTGGCCCATGGCGTGCGCCGCCACGACTGGCTGCCGCTGAGCACCGCGCTCGGCTTCGCGCTCGCGGTGGTCACCATCCTGATCACCGCCTGGTTCTCGTGGCGCTCGCAGCAGGCGCAGTCCGATTCGGCCGACGCGATGGCGCGCACGCTGGTCGTGCAGGAGCAGATCCAGACGCTCGGTTCGGCGATGAAGGACGCGGAAACCGGCCAGCGCGGCTACTTGCTGACTGGCGTCGACAGCTACCTCGTGCCCTTCAACACCGCGCAGGTGACGATCCCCGCGGCGGCGGAGCGGCTGCGCGCCAGTTTCCAGAATTACCGCCCGCAGCTGGCGCGGCTGGAGACGGCGGAGCAGCTCTTCAAGGCCAAGCTTGCGGAGATGGAGGAGACCATCGTGGCTCGCCGCAATGGCGACAACGCCGCCGCCGTGTCGACCGTGAAGGGCGACCGCGGTCGCATCCTGATGGAGCGCATCCGCACGCTGCTCGGCGAGATGGAGCGCGAGGAACGCGACCGCGCCGCCGAGCGCCGCGCGCTGTGGGACGGCGCCGTGCAGCAGACGGTCGGCGTGATGTGGGGCGGCTCCGCGCTGCTGCTGTTGCTGACCATGGTCGCGGCGGTGCTGAGTTCGCGCGCCTACCGCGCCGCCAAGACCGAGGAATGGCTCAAGGCCGGTCAGGCCGGCCTGGGCGTCGAGCTGCAGGGCGATCCGCACGTCGAGCGGCTGGCCGACATCGCCACCAGCTTCCTCGCGCGCTGGACCGACGCCCGCGTCGGCGCGTTCTACCTCGCCAACGACGACGGCACCTTCCTGCGCGTCGGCGGTTATGCGCTGCCCGTGGCCACGGGAACGGACGCGGCGCCGCCGCTCGTGCGGGGCGGCGACACGCTGCTGGGGCAGGCCGCACGCGACCGCCGGCCGGTGCATGTGACGCAGCTGCCGGCGGACTATCTGCCGGTCACGTCTTCGCTCGGCCGGGCCGATTCGACCGAGCTGCTGATCGCGCCGGTCGGGCTGGACAAGCGCGTGCACTGCGTGATCGAGCTGGGCTTCCTGCACGCCGTCGGCGAGGCCGAGCGCGAACTGCTGGCGCGCGTCGCCGAGCCCATCGCCATGGCCCTGCGCGCGGCCAAGGACCGCAGCCGCCTCGAGGCCCTGCTCGAGGAGAGCCGTCGCCAGGCCGAGGAACTGCAGATGCAGCAGGAAGAGCTGCGCGCCTCCAACGAGGAGCTCGAGGAGCAGGGCAATGCGCTGCGCGACTCGCAGCTGCGGCTGGAGAAGCAGCAGACCGACCTCGAGGAGAGCAACACCCAGCTCGAGGAGCAGGCGCGGCAACTGGAACTGCAGCGTTCCGAGCTGACGCAGGCGCAGGGCCTGCTGACCGAACGCGCCGAGGCGCTGGAGCGCTCCAACCAGTACAAGAGCGAGTTCCTGGCCAACATGAGCCACGAGCTGCGCACGCCGCTGAATTCGACACTGATCCTGGCCAAGCTGCTGTCGGACAACAAGGACGGCAACCTGAGCGACGAGCAGGTCCGCTTCGCGCAGACCATCAGCTCGGCCGGCAACGACCTGCTGATGCTGATCAACGACATCCTGGACCTGTCCAAGATCGAAGCCGGCAAGGTCGACCTGCAGGTCGAACGCGTGTCGGTGCCGCGGCTGCTGCAGCAGCTGACGCAGGTCTTCGCGCCGGTGGCGGCGCAGCGCAACCTGGCCTTCGGCCTGCAGCTCGCGCCGGGCACGCCGGAGTGGATCGAGACCGACGAGTCGCGCCTGGGCCAGGTCCTCAAGAACCTGCTGTCCAACGCGCTCAAGTTCACCGAGCGCGGCTCGGTGCGCATGGAGGTCGGCACCACCGCCGACGGCCGCCTCGCCTTCACGGTCAAGGACACCGGCATCGGCATCCCGGCGCACCAGCAGGCGCTCATCTTCGAGGCCTTCCGCCAGGCCGACGGCAGCACCCATCGCAAGTACGGCGGCACGGGCCTGGGCCTGTCGATCTCGCGCGACCTGGCGCGGCTGCTGGGCGGCGACATCCACCTGCAGAGCACGCCGGGGCAGGGCTCGGTCTTCAGCCTGGTGCTGCCGCTGGCGCACGAGGCGCCGCTGGGCGACGAACGTCCGCGCCCGCTGTCGCCGGCCCAGGCGCCCCTGCTGGGCGCGATCAAGCCGCCGCCGGCAGTGCCCGCCTTCGACGCCGCGCTGCCTGCGCTGGGCACGAACCTGACGCACATGGCCACGACCGAGGCCGTGCTGCGCGAACCCGCGCCGGCGGCGCCCGAGCCGCGGCTGCCGCAGCTCGACGACGACCGCCTGTCCTGGGTGCCCGGCGACCGCGCGATCCTGATCATCGAGGACGACCAGCGCTTCGCGCTCATCCTGCGCGACCTGATCCGCGAGATGGGCTTCGTCTGCCTGATGGCGCACACCGCCGAGAACGGCCTCTCCATCGCGCAGCGCTACGCGCCCAGCGCGATCCTGCTCGACATGAACCTGCCCGACCACTCCGGCCTGGGCGTGCTGGACCAGCTCAAGCGCGAGCCGCTGACGCGCCACATCCCCGTGCACGTGATCTCCGTGGCCGACTACACCCACGAGGCCATGGAGCGTGGCGCGATCGGCTACGCCTTCAAGCCGGTCAAGCGCGAGGAGCTCGAGGTCGCGCTGCACAAGCTCGAGGCCAAGTTCTCGCAGCGGCTGCGCACGGTGCTGGTGGTGGAGGACGACGCGCGCCAGCTCGACAGCATCCGCCACCTGCTGGCCGCGGACGAGGTCCGCATCGAAGGCGTCGCGACCGCGGCCGAGGCGCTCGAGGCGCTGCGCCGCTCGACCTTCGACTGCATGGTGATGGACCTGAACCTGCCCGACATGAGCGGCTACGACCTGCTCGACCAGATGGCGGCGCAGGATGACGTGGCCTTCCCGCCGGTGATCGTCTACACCGGCCACACGCTGAGCGCGCAGCAGGAGCAGCAGCTGCGGCGCTACTCGCGCTCGATCATCATCAAGGGCGCGCGTTCGCCCGAGCGGCTGCTCGACGAGGTCACGCTGTTCCTGCACCAGGTCGAGGCCCAGCTGCCGCCGGAGCGCCAGAAGATGCTCAAGGAGGTCCGCGCGCGCGACAACATGCTGGAGGGCCGGCGCGTGCTGGTCGTCGAGGACGACGTGCGCAACATCTTCGCGCTGTCGGCGGTGCTGGAGCCCAAGGGGGTGAAGGTCGACATTGCCCGCAACGGCCGAGAGGCGCTGGAGCGCCTCTCCGCACCGCTGCAGGGCCCCGGCGCGATGCCGGCGGTGGACCTGGTGCTGATGGACATCATGATGCCGGAGATGGACGGCTACACCGCGATGCGCGAGATCCGCGCGCGCGCCGACCTGCGCCGGCTGCCGATCATCGCGCTGACCGCCAAGGCGATGAAGGACGACCAGGAGAAATGCATGGCCGCCGGCGCCAACGACTACATCGCCAAGCCGCTGGACATCGAGAAGCTGCTCTCGCTGGTCCGGGTCTGGATGCCGCGCTGAGGACCCCGGGACGATGACGCAGGCGCCTCACCACACGCCGGGGTCGAGCGATATGCCGGGCGGGCCGGGCGGGCAGGGCGGGCACGGCCGGCA
>CAMPJJ010000129.1 GCA_946886855.1 uncultured Roseateles sp.
TCCCGGATGGGCGCCGGAACGACCCGTCCGGGGCCTTGGCGAACCGGATTCAGCCGTCAATCCTTCCTGGACGCGCGCTCGACCACCCGATCGATGAACACCCAAACGCGGGGCATCATCTGATGCTGCTTCGGGAACATCACCGAGACCGGCAGCGGATCGAGGTGTCGGGCGGCGTGCACCTCTGAATCGAGGGGCACCCGGCCGGGCGCGGCCTCAGAAGCATTCGTCGAGCAGCAGGTGGAAGTCGAGCTTGCGCAGGTCCGGCTCGGCGATGCCGTACGCGCTGAACAGCGTGTCGCGCAGCGCCGGACCGAACTCGTCGAGGCAGTTCGCCAGGATCGCGAGGTCGCGGTAGCGATCCGCGACGCCTGCGCGGCCGAGATCGATCACGCCGACGACGTCGCCGTCCTCGTTCATGAGCAGGTTGTCGAGCGAGAAGTCGCCGTGGCTCACCACTTGATCCTCCGCGAGCGGAAGCACCGCGCCGAGCGCCTCCCACACCTGCTGAGGCGTCCACCCTTGGCGGGCGTCGTCGAAGTCGTCGGCATCGATGAGACCGGCCTCGAGGCGCTGCCGGGCGAGGTCGAGTTGCAAGCGGTGGTTCGCGTTGAACGGGCAGGAGTCGACGGGCAGCTGGTGCAGGTCGCGAAGCCGACGACCGATGGACGTCACGATCGCCTCGGCGCGCGCCGGGTCGTCTTCGAGCCATTCGTAGGCCGTGCGACCGGGGAGGGCGCGGGTCAGCAACCAGGCGGAGCCGTCCGACCATTCGAAGTGCTCGACGCGAGGCACCGGCCAGCGATCGGCGAACCACTGCAGGCGGGCGAATTCATCGGCGATGGCGATCGCCGCGTCCCCATCGCCATCCTTGAGGTACAGCGCGGGCGCATCGGCGCGATGCAGCCGATGGACGTTCGCGCCGGCCTCGCCGACGAGGTTGCGGTGCCAGGCGTAGCCGGCGAGTCTGGCCGCGAGGGCTCGCGGCAACTCGGGCGCCTCGGTGGGGACTTCCCTGGGCGTGTCGGACTCGTCGTGGTCGGTCATGAAGCGCGATGAGGCGATGAAGACCGTGTGAGTATCGGCGGCCGGCGGCCGGCGGCCGGCGGCCGGCGGTCATCGCTCGGCGTGCATTACTCGAAAGGGCAATGCCTGGCACACCCGGGGGAGTTATGCAGCCTTCGAAGAACTGGCGCAAAGTTCGACCCGCTGTGACGTGAGCTCTCCGGCTTTCGACACCGTCCCCACCTCGCATGAGGATTGAAAAGGAGCAACGACATGGACCTGCAGTTGAATGGAAAGCTCGCACTCGTGAGCGGCAGCACCGCCGGCATCGGCTATGCGATTGCGAGCACCCTGGCGCGGGAAGGCGCGCGGGTCATCGTCAATGGACGGACGCAGGCCGCCGTGGACGAGGCCATCGAGCGCATCCGCTCGGAGACCGGCGCGGCGGCCGAAGGATTCGCGGGCGACCTGAGCCTGGCCGAACCGGCGCAGGAGTTGGTGCGCCGGTTTGCGGGCATCGAGATCCTCGTCAACAACCTCGGCATCTTCGAGCCCAAGCCCTTCGAAGACATTCCCGACGAGGATTGGCGCCGCTTCTTCGAGGTCAACGTCCTGAGCGGCGTCCGACTGGCCCGGCTCGTGCTGCCGGCGATGAGGCAGGCCAACTGGGGTCGCATCATCTTCATCTCCAGTGAAAGCGCGATCCAGATCCCGCCGGAGATGGTCCATTACGGCGTGACGAAGACCACCCAGATCGCCGTGGCCCGGGGGCTGGCGGAGTCGGTCGCGGGCACCGGCATCACGGTGAACAGCGTGCTGCCGGGACCGACGAAGTCGCGCGGCGTCGGCGACTTCGTCGAGAGCCTGGCCGCGGCGAACTTGAAGAGCTTCGAACAGGTCGAAGCCGAATTCTTCGAGCATGTGCGCCCCACCTCGCTCATCAAGCGTTTCGCGACGCCGCAGGAGACCGCGAACCTGGTCGCCTATGTGGCGAGCCCGTTGGCCTCGGCCACGACGGGGGCGGCTTTGCGGGTGGACGGGGGCGTCGTCAAGAGCGCGTTCTGAGGTGGATGTGCCCGTCGCCGGGGACTTGGCTTCGCGCTACCGCCCCGGCGCGCGGCACTCGAAATACAGCATGTCCTCCCACTCGCCGTCGAGCTGGAAGCTGCGCGTCGAGCGGCCGAACTCGGTGAAGCCGTTGCGCTGCAGGACCTTGATCGAGCCGGCGTTGCCGGCCCGCGCCTTGGCTTCGACGCGGATCAGGCCCAGCTCGCCGAAGGCCTTCCCGAGCACCAGGCGCACCGCTTCCTTCGCATGGCCCTTGCCGTTCTCGCGCTCGGCGATGCGGTAGCCGAGCTCGCACGCGTGGTAGTGCCGGCGCTTGATCTGGCTCAGGTTGATGCGGCCGACCAGCGCGCCCGCCGCGTTCCGGATCAGGAACTGATGGCCCGTGTCGGCCTCGGCCTCGCGGCGCGCGGTCGCGATGGCGGCCTCGATGCCGCCGTCGGCGTAGTACGACGCGGGCCTGGCGTTGATGTGGGCCTCGAAGAACGCGCGGTTGTCGAATTCGAAACGGCGCAGATCGGCGAGGTCGCGCTCGGAGACGGGATGGAGACTCAGCATGGGCGCCGAGCATAGCGGCGCCCGGCCTCGCGACGCCGACGCGCGGGCCGCTCCTCGATCAGCTCAGCGCGGCGCGCGCTTCAGCCGCTTCCACAGCCGCCATCCCAGCAGCACCGCCAGGATCGTCCCGTACACGATGGGCTCGGCGAAGTTGTTCTTCCCCGCGCGCATCCAGATGAAGTGCATCAGCCCGACGATGGCGATCGCGTAGACCAGCTTGTGCAGCAGCTGCCAGCGCGCCGCGCCCAGCGCCTTGATCGCCCGGTTGAACGAGGTGGCCGCCAGCGGCACCAGCAGCAGCCAGGCGACGAAACCCATCAGGATGAACGGCCGCTTGGCGATGTCGCGCAGGATGTCGGACAGGTCCAGCCCCTTGTCGAGCCAGCCGTAGGCCAGCAGGTGCAGGCTGGCGTAGAAGAAGGTGAACAACCCCAGCATCCGGCGGAAGCGCGCCAGCGCCGGCTGGTTCGTCCAGGTGCGCACCGGCGTGACCGCCAGCGTGATCCACAGGAAGCGCAGCGTCCAGTCGCCCAGGCCGCGGATCAGCGTCTCCGCCGGATTCGCGCCGAGCAGGTCCGGCTGCGCGATCGCGCCGAAGAGGTACCAGCCCAGCGGCAGCAGGCACAGCAGGAAGAGCACGACCTTGGCCGCCGGATGCAGCAGCGGATGGCGCTTCGCGGACGGGCGCCGCGGCGTGGACGGCGTGGACGGAGCAGGCTGCGGCCGGGACGGCGCGGCGGGCGAGGCACTCATGGCGGGATCCCGGGCGTCAGTAGTTCTTCTTCAGGTCCATGCCGGCATACAGCTGCCCGACCTGCGCCTCGTAGCCGTTGAACATCAGCGTCGGGCGGCGCTTGGCGAAGAGACCGTCCTCGCCGATGCGGCGCTCGGACGCCTGGCTCCAGCGCGGATGGTCGACCTGCGGGTTCACGTTGGAGAAGAAGCCGTATTCCTGCTGCGCCGCCTTGGTCCAGCTGCTCACCGGCTGCTTCTCGACGAAGCGGATCTTCACGATGGACTTGGCCGACTTGAAGCCGTACTTCCACGGCACGACCAGCCGCAGCGGCGCGCCGTTCTGGTTGGGCAGCACCTCGCCGTACAGGCCGAAGGCCATCAGCGTCAGCGGATGCATCGCCTCGTCCAGGCGCAGGCCTTCGACATACGGCCAGTCGAGCACGCCCGAACGGACGCCCGGCATCTGCGCCTTGTCGGCCAGGGTCGTGAACTCGACGTACTTCGCCTTGGACGTCGGTTCCGCCTTCTTCAGCAGTTCCGCCAGCGAGTAGCCCACCCACGGCACGACCATCGACCAGCCCTCGACGCAGCGCAGCCGGTAGACGCGTTCCTCCATGGGCGCGACCTTCAGCAGGTCGTCGAGGCCGAAACGGCCGGGCTTGGCGCACTCGCCCTCGATGACGACGGACCAGGGCCGCGGCTTGAGGGTATGGGCGTTCTCCGCCGGATCGGACTTGTCGGTGCCGAACTCGTAGAAGTTGTTGTACGAGGTGACGTCCTTGTAGGCCGTCAGCTTTTCCATCACCGTCGCGCCGGGCACGGTGCTCTTGACGCCGGGCAGCTTGGCCAGCTTGCCGGGGCCGGCCGTCTGCGCGCCCGCCGTGCCGGACAGGCCGCTCAGGCCCAGGCCGGTCAGCCCGAGCGCGCCCGCCGACTTCAACCAGTCGCGGCGGCTGTCATAGACCTCGCGGGAAGTGATCTCGGAGGACGGAATGCGCTGACCGTCGCGGGGCTTGTGGAAATGCATGGCAGACCTTCGGGGGAGGGAAGTCCGAACCTTACGACAGACGCGGCCTGTTGACATGAGGTTGCGCTTAAGGCCCCCCGCATCCGGGGCGGGGCAGGGCGGGGCGGCCGTCCGATGCCCCAGCTCAGGCCCGGCTCAGGCCCGGCTCAGGCCCTCACCGGCATCGCATCGATCGTGATCAGGTCCCGCCCGCCGTGCGCGCTGTTGATCTTGCCGCCGAGGGTGACCTTGCCGCCGCCCAGGAAACGCTCGGCCATGCCCGTGGGCCCCGCCTCCTTGTCGTCGACCTTGTTCGGCGTGGCGCGGATCTCGCCGCCCGTCGACGACTGCTCCTTCACCCGCTGGTTGGTCTCGTTCACGAACAGACGGAACGGCTGCCAGCTGCCCTCGTCGCTGACGTGCGCGGCGATCTGCTTCTGCAGCGACCGAATCTGCGCCGCCGCGTCCGGGTCCGGCGGGGTGCCCGGCGGCAGTGGGCGCTCGATCACCGCCAGCTGTTCCATGCACGCATTGATCGCATCCGCCGCGTCCTGGGTCAGGCACTTGCGTTCGATGAACAGGCGGTTGTTGCCCGGCGGCAGGTTGGCCGTCTGCTGGAGGAAGCCCTGCAGCATCTCGTCGCCGCCGCGCAGCGCGCCGTCCGGTCCGCGCTCGCCCAGGCGGGCCGCCCATTCGGGCTGGCTGTTGACCAGCTTGAAGAAGGCGTCCTGCGTGGCGAACTCGCGATGCTTGTAGGAGATGTTGGGCTTGACCTTGCCGTCCTCGGTGGTGATGCGCACGAAGCCGTTCTTGGCCTGCAGCACCATGTCGGTCTCGATGCCGACCTTGTGCCGCGTGAACAGGCCGACGTCGGGATGGTCGTGGTGCTTGAGGGTGGGATGCGAGATCCCCGCCGTCGCGCCCATGCCCAGCGAGGTCCGCGAGCCGCTGCTGGCCTGCACCGCCTGGGTCGCGCCGCCGGTGTCGCGCGCCTTGCCGCGGTTGAGGAAGGTGTGCTTGAGCCCGACGTTGCCGGTCACCGACGCGCTGCCCAGGCCGACCGAGCCGCCCACCATGCCGTCGGCGCTGAGCGAGCCATTGATCTGGTGGTTCTGGCCGGCGTTCCAGCCGAAGGAGATGTCGCGGTAGTCGCCGACCCGGCCCACCATCTCGCGCCACATCTCGCCGCCGTTCTTCGGCCGCTGCGCCGGGGGCTGCTGCGAGATCTCGAACACCGAGTTGACGACCATCTCGCTCATCTGCTTCCAGTTGTCCGACTGCGTGCCCTGCTTCACCGCATCCGGCAGCGACTCGTGCTCCTTGCCCTGCTTGTTGGTGCGGATCATCAGGCCTTCGCTGAACAGGTGCGAGCCGCCGAGGCGGCCCATCACCTGCCCGGTCACGCCCACCGGGCCCAGCGCGGCGCCGGCGCGCACGCCGACGCCCAGCATCTCGGTCACCTTGGTCTCGTTGCCCAGGTAGATCACGCCGGTGTTGGAGGCGACGCCGGCGCGCAGCACCGCCGTGCGGGTGTGGTCGACGTTGAACTCGCCCACCGGCGTGATGCCGGTGCTCACGCCGCCGATGCCGTCCACCTGCGCCGCCAGGTAGCCGAACATCCCGCCGATGCCGTTCTTGCGGCCGTCGCTGTAGTCCGCCATGTCGCCGCCGGCGACGACGGAGATCATGACCTGGCGGAGGATGTCCTTGCGGTCTTCCTTGCTGGCGGCATCGAAGCGGGTTTGCAGGTCGTCGAGCTTGCTGTCCAGCTGGGCCTTGCCGCGCAGGATCTTCACGTCGTCGTTGAGCGCGGTCATCGCCGGCGTGGTGATCGCCGCCGCCGTGGAACTGGCCAGCTTGCCGCCGCCGAACCACGCATCCAGCGTGCTCGCCATCAGCGGCTGGCGCAGGTGCGCGCTGGCCTCGTTCGTCATGGTCGCATCGTGCAACGGCTGTGGCGCCTGCGCGCCCGCCGTGGCCATCTGCTGGTTGAGCGCCTGCGCGCGCGCCTTCACATCGTCCGTGGAGATGCGCGTGCCCTGCGTCAGGTCGATCTTCGGATTGAAGGCCGCCGGCACCTGCTCGGCCCAGAGCTCCATCGCGGCCAGGCGCATCAGGCTGCGCGTGCGGTCCTGCGCCGACAGGGTGCCGAACTGCGCCGTGAGGTCGCTGCGCAGCAGCGTGCGGCTGTCGTCGAGCGCCTTGGTCAGGCGCTTCGCATGCTCGCCGGGCACGGTGCCGAGGTTGGATCCCAGCGGCCCCGCCTGCATCAGCGTCTTGAGCGGCGTCTTGTCCTTGCCCACCTTGCGCCGGATCGTGCCGACCGGGTCCTTGAGCTTGTCCAGCGCCGTCGGGCCCGCCACCGAGGTCTTGCAGGCCAGCTCGATGTAGGTGTTGAACTTGTGCAGCCGCTTGGCCATCAGATGGAAATCGCTGCCCTGGCCGCTCTCGGTGAAGCCGTTGCGCAGGGCGACGTAGGCGGGCTTCATGGCGGGGGCCTGCTCGGGCGTGCCGGACGCCCGGTTCATGTTGGCGAGCGCGAATTCCAGCGCCTGCGCCGGCAGGGTGGCGCGATGCTCGGCCTGGCGGCGGGCCATCCCGTCGCGCCGAGCGTTGCCGGTCCCCAGCCAACCGGCAGTGAGCATCTGCGCCTGCCCGGCCTGCGGGGAATGGGTGGCGGCCTGGATGTCCGCCGTCGACTGCGTGCCGCCGACCCCCAGCAGCTTCACCAGCGCATCCTCGGCCCGCAGGCTGAGCTTGTAGTGCTCGACCGCGTGCTCCGCATGGGGCCGGTCCGCATGGCCGGCGGCGGGCAGGCTGAGTCCCTGCATCGCGAGCAGCGCCTCCATGCCGCCCGCGGTCGCCGCCAGCGCGCGGCGCGCCGTGTTGGCCATGCGCTGGATCTGGGGATCGGTGCTGGGCGCGGTGGCGCCGGCGTCGGCCAGCGGCGAGGGCGTGCCGGCCGCGCGCGCGCTCACGTTGGCCAGCGGCGGCGGGGGCGAGTTCCAGATGTGGTTGTAGACCGCCGCGGCCTGCGCCGGATCCTGCGTCACCGAGCGCAGCACCGACGCGATGAGCAGCGCCTCGTCGTGGCGCAGCGGATGGCCGTCGGGCCGGCTCGCGGCGTTGGCGCGCGGATGCCCCAGCAGCCCCTGCGCCAGCCGGGTCGCCGCGGGCGTGGCTTCGGTGGCCTGCGCGGCGGTGGGCGCGCCGGCGGTGCCGGCGGCGTGCGCGGTGAACTTCCGGCTCACCTCCGTCGTGAACGCCACCGCGTTGCTGAACGCGTCCGGCATGCGCGCGGCCTGTTTCGTCGAGACGTCGCCGCCGCTGAGCAGGTTGGCCGCGGCGGCGGTGGCGGTCTTCACCTTCTTGTCGACGGCCTTCAACTGCCCCGGGCTGGTCGCCGTGGTGACCGCGTTCGCGGGCGGCGGGCTGTCGCGGAAACGCGTCGGCGCGGCCCCGTTGGTGGAGCCGCTGAAGTTGAGGGTGGAGAAGTCGAGCTTCGCGGGCCCGGTGCGATTCTTCAGGGCCTCGAACGCCCGGCCCACGCCGTCGGTGCCCTTCTTCACGACGCCCCGGTCGTCCGCCGGGGGCGTGGCCGGCGCGGGGCGCATCGCCTCGCACAGCTGGGTCACGGCCTGATGGAGCGCGTCCCTCGACGTGTCGGCGGCGCCCTGGCGTGCGTCCCGGGTCGTGACCGCCAGCGCCGCGGCGGCATCCGCCGGCCCGGCCACCTGGCGCTGGTGCGTGCCGTGCGCGGCGGTCGCGGCGGCGCGCGCGATGTTCGCGGTCTGTGCGGCCGTGGTCGCGGCTTGCAGCGCGGTGTCGGCCGTGGCCAGGGCCGTCTGGGCGGCGGTCAATTCGCCCTTGAGGCGCGTCACCGGCGCCTGGGCACTGCGCAGGTCGCGCTGCGCCACGGTGAGCCGGCTCTGGAGAACGGTGACGTTGACCTGGGGACGGGTCGACGGTCCGGCCTGGTTCGCCTGGTCCAGGCCGGCTTGAAGGCTGCGGACCGTCTGCTCGGCGTCGCGGACGGCGCGCCGCAGCGGACCGTCGGGGGCCAGCTGGTGCTGGAGCCCGTCGACGGAGTTCTGCGCCATCGTCCGGTCGGTGCGACGCGCGGCGAGGGTGTCATGGGCCCGATGCGCCTGTTCGGTCGTCGTGGCCACGCGCGCGGTCAGCGTGGCCAGTTCGCGATGCGCGTCGGCCGCCGTCGTCGCGGCCGTGGCGGCGGCGGTCGCGGCGGTGTGGTGCGCCGTCATCGGGCCGAGATGCTGATTCAACGCGGCCGTGGCCCGCTGCTGCGCCGTGTCCAGCGCGGTGACCGCCTGGTCCGCGGCGGTCCTGGCCCGCTGCGCGGCGGCGTGCGCCGTGGTCGCTGCGGCGAGCGGCGCCCGAGCGGCTTCGCGCGCGGTGCGATGCGTGTCGACGGCCGTGGCATTGGCGTCCACCGCCTGCTGCGCGGTGTCCAAGGCCTGCTGAAGCGGCTGCAACCGGGTGGTGGCTTGGGTGAGGGCCGCTTGCGCCTGCTGGACATTGGCCTGCAGCTGCGCAGCGGTCAATGCCGGTGGATTCGTCGGCGCTCCGGGCGCACCTGGCGCGGTCGGCGGCGGTGGATGCGCGGCGGCGCGCTGCGCGGTCGCCAAGGCGGTCTGGGCCTGGTTCCGCGCCTGGACCGCCGCGGTGAAGGCGGGGTCGTCGCGCGCGGCGTCGCGGGCGGCCACCAGACCGGCCGTCGCGCCGTCGGCGAGCTGGAACTGCTGGTGGTGGCCGTCGAAGGTTGCCTGCCGCTGATCGACCAGGGTCTGCGCCGCGGCTTCGGCCGTCGCCGCTTGGGTCGCCGTCTGGCGCCGGGCCGTCAATTGCGTCGTCGCTTCCGCGTCGGCGCCGGTGTGTTGACGCTGCAGATCCTGGATCGACTCGCCGCGCGAACGCGCGATCGCATTCGCGTCCGACTGGCGATCGGCACGCACCGGGACCTCCGCGTGGGCGTCCCGGGCCTGGTTCAAGGATCGGCCGATCTCCGGGTGGCGCTGGGCGGCTGTTTGCGGCTGCAGGGGCGCGGCCTGTCCGCCGCCCGCGCGCGCCGGGGGCGCGCCGCGCGGCCGCGCCTGGGTCGCGTGGTTGTTGTTGTTGTTGTTGTTGTTGTTGTTGTTGTTGCGGGTGACCAGGTTGCGCAGCGCGAAGGACTGCGGCGCCTGCTGAGGCGTCTGCGGCGCGCCGGTGGTTCCTGTGGGTCCGGCGCCGCCCGTCCCGGTGGCGGGTGTCGTCGACGTGGACGGCGAGGATCGCCCGCCGAAGTGCGTGCGGAAGAAGTTGCTCATCGGGGGGCCTCCCCAGCGTCGCTGGCTTCCTCCGACTGTCAGCCCCTGTGCGGCGGCGCCGTCTGCCTCTCCCGAAGCGACGGGCGACGACGCGAAGGCGATCCGTTCGCGCTGCCGCCCTGCCACGGCCATGACACAGGAAGACAAAGGGCGGCGCCGGGCTCCCGCCCGACGCCGCCCTGGGGGAGGCTCCGCCGCGTCTTACAGCGTGCCGTAGGAGTGCAGCCCCGACAGGAACATGTTGACCCCCAGGAAGGCGAAGGTCGTGACCAGCAGCCCGATCAGCGCCCACCACGCGCCGACCACGCCGCGCAGGCCCTTGATCAGGCGCATGTGCAGCCAGGCCGCGTAGTTCAGCCAGACGATCAGCGCCCAGGTTTCCTTCGGGTCCCAGCTCCAGTAGCCGCCCCAGGCTTCCGCCGCCCAGAACGCGCCCAGGATGGTCGCGATCGTGAAGAAGGCGAAGCCCAGCGCGATCGACTTGTAGGTCAGGTCGTCCAGCACCGTCAGCGCCGGCAGCCGCGCCGTCAGCGGACCGCGCAGGGCGACGCTGGCCGCCAGGAACACCGCCACGCCGGCCATCTTGCCGGCCCAGCCGTTCAGGCCGGTCGCGATCTCCGGCGAGACGTTCGCGCCGAAGCGGAAGCCCACCAGCACCAGCACCAGACCCACCGGCACGCCGATCAGGCCGATCACCAGCGCGCGCGGGGTGGCCGTCTTCAGCAGCGTGGCCAGGGCCACCATCGCGGCCATCGCGAAGCTGCCGTAACCGATGAAGTTCGCCGGCACGTGGATCTTCATCCACCAGCTCTGCAGCGCCGGCACCAGCGGCTGGATCTCATGCGCCTCGCGGGCCATCGTGTACCAGAGCAGGAAACCGACCGCCGCGCTCACCACCAGCATCACGTAGGCGCCCAGCGCCCGCGTCGCGAAACGCTGCTCGTAGTAGAGGTACATCAGCGTGGTCAGCCAGGTGAAGAGGACGAAGACCTCGTACAGGTTGCTGACGGGGATGTGCCCGATGTCCGGCGCGATCTGGTGGCTCTCGAACCAGCGCACCATCGTGCCGATCAGCGCCATGCCCACGGCGCCCCAGGCCAGCCGCGTGCCGATCGCCTCGGCTGCGCTCTCGCCGTCCTTCTTCAGGAACCCCATCCAGTAGAAGAGCGTGCTCATCCACACCAGCACGCTCATCCACAGGATCGCGCTCTGGCTGGACAGCAGGTACTTCAGGAAGAAGACCTTCTCGCCCGCCGCCAGGTCGGCGCCGAAGCTGTCGGTCTGGCGCAGGTAGAGCTGGATCGCGAAGAGGCTGGCCGCGCCCACGATCAGGCACAGCAGCCGCAGCGGCCGCCAGAACCAGCCCAGCGCGATCAGCGCCGGCGTGGCGCCGGCCAGGATGCCCTTCTCGTAGACGTCCATCGACGCGCTGTAGCGGCTGAACGCGAAGCCGGCGCCGATCAGCACCAGCGCCGCGAAGATCCAGTCGAACGGACTGCGGCCCTGGAAGTAGCCGCGCTTGCCGATCACCAGCGAGCGCGTCGGGGTCGCCTCGGAGGAGCCGGGCAGTTGGGACGGCAGCTGCGACGGCAGGTGGGACGGATCCGCGGTGGTGGTGTTCATGTCAGGCCTCCTCATGCAGCAGATGCCGCTTGAGCGATTCGAATTCGACGGGCAGGTCGGGGGTGTCGCGGTTGCTGGACAGCGCCATGCGGACGCGGGTCTGTTCGGAGCGGCCCGGCGCGGCTTCCAGCCACAGCCACAGGCGGCGTTCCTTGACGTAGAGCATCGCAAACACGCCGACGATCAGCAAGACCGCTCCGAGGTAGACCAGCGTCTGGCCCGGTGCGCGCGTCACCTGGAACACGCTGGCCTGCACCTGCTGGAAGTCGTCCAGCTGCAGGAGGACCGGCGACGGATAGAACATCGCGTCGGACAGCGACATCACCGACTGCGTCATGAAGGTCTGCGTGGCCTCGCCCGGCACGGGCTGCGGACGGCCGAGCTGTTCCTCGGCCTGCTTGTGCAGCTCGAACAGGCTGCCGTTGAGGATGCGCAGCAGCACCTCGGACACGCGGGCGCGCTCCGCCTCGGGCACTTCGCGCTCGACGAACTGCGACAGCGCCGGCAGGCCGCCCACCGCCGCGCCCTGCGCGGGCGCGTCGGCCTTCAGGCCCTCGGCGCCGGCGAACAGCGTCAGCGTGCGCAGCGCGGTCGCCTCCAGCTGCGCCTGCATCGCCGGCTTGTCGGGCGGGCTGGCGCCCAGCGCATAACGCCGGGCGGCGAGCAGCCGCTGCGCCGGATCGGCCAGCGCGCGCCGCAGCGCCAGCCAGCCGTCCATGCTGTCCTTGGCGTCGACGGGGATGCGCAGGTAGCGGAAGTTGTCCGACAGCGTGTCGCGCACGCCGAGCAGGTAGACCCGGTGGCCGTCGAGCGCCAGCGGCAGCATGTAGTTGTTGTACTCGCGGGCCTGTCCGCTGGCGTCGCGCAGCTTGTAGCTGAACGACGGACCGACGTTGCGCAGCGTCTTCCGGCCCTCGAGGTTGGCGCCCGAACCCAGGTGCTGTTCCAGCCGGCCGACCAGGTCCACCTTGCGCACGTCCGTGCCGTTCTTGTCCTTGCCGTCGTCGGCGAAATTCTCGACGTTGATGACGCGCAGGCCGGTGAACTCGAGGCCGAACTTCTCGCCGTCGGCCGTCAGCGTCGTGGTGCCGTTGACCTTGCCGTCCAGCGGCGTGTCGTGCGCCGCCTGCAGCGCGCGCAGCTTCAGCTTCATCGACGAACCGCCGTCCTCGAAGCTGCTCTGGTACAGCGTGACGCCGCGGTAGGTCACCGGTTCGTTGACCTTGACCGTGGCCTTCGTCGTCGAGCCGTCGCGGCGGTCGTGCAGGACGATGTCGCTGGCGAACAGCTTGGGCATGCCGGTCGCGTAGTACTCGACGATGAACTTCTTCAGCTCGACGTCGAAGGGCAGGTCCTGCACCACCACGCCGCTGGGCATGGAGATCAGCGCGTTCGAAGAACGGCTGCCCTCCGGCACGTACAGGTTGCCGCGGAAGCTCGGGTTGCCGGGCGTCAGGCGGTTGACGTCCGTGACCTGGGTGAGGTCGTCGCCCTGGTAGATCTGCTTGCCCTGCGCCCACATCATGACGCGCACCACCAGGTCGCCGTCGAACAGCCCGCCCAGGCAGATCAGCACGATGGCCGAATGCGCCGCCAGATAGCCGATCTTGTGCGCCGAGCCCTTGCGCGCGCCGATCATGACGCCGCCGTTGCGCACCTGGGCGCGGGCCTTCCAGCCTTCGGCGCCCAGCCAGGCATTGACCTGGCCCAGCGCGGCTTCCGGATTCATGTGCAGGTAGCCCAGCGCCTTGTGCTTGAAGGCCTGGAGCGACTGCTCGCGCATCGTTTCCTTGTAGGTCTTCAGGTCGCGCAGGATCTTGGGCGTGTGGCGCGCGATGCACAGGCTGGTCGACACCACCAGGAAGGCCAGCATCAGCAGGAACCACCAGGCGCTGTAGACGGTGTAGAGGTCGAACTTGCCGAACAGCTCCGACCAGAACGGCCCGAACTGGTTGACGTAGTTGGGCATCGGCTGGCGCTGCTGCACGACGGTGCCGATCACGGAGGCGATGCACAGCACCGTCAGCAGCGCGATGGCGAAGCGCATCGACGCGACCAGCTCCATGGCGTCGTCGAGCGCGACGCGCGCAACCGCCT
>CAMPJJ010000130.1 GCA_946886855.1 uncultured Roseateles sp.
AGATTTAGATGGAAATTACCCCTAGGGGTGGGTCACTTCGACGTGGAAAACAACAATCCATCCCGATCACGTGGGGTGCGGGGGCGCGGGGCGATTTCCCTGGAAATGGCCCGGATCAAGTACTGACTCGACGCAGGCAACGTCCACCTTGACGGCTGCCGGCGTTGCCTTGGGAACCAGAACTCGCGGCCGGTAGCTCTCTTGTCGCTCCGGGCCGAGCGCCGCGGGCCCCTGGCCGTGAGAGCGCCGTGAGCTGACGTGACGGCTGACGTGACGAGTGACGTAACGTGGCCATGGAGGCTACCTCAGCGCCAGTCCCCACGGCCGGGCGGGATCACTTCTTCTTGTCGGCCGCCTTCGTGCTGGCCTCCAGCGCCTGGGCCTCCTGCAGGTGATGCTGCAGCGTGGGCAGCGTCTTGGCCGCCCAGGCCTTCACGTCGGCGTCCTTGGCATTCTTGGCAGCCTTCTCGAAGAGTGCGACCGCGTCCTTGTGGGCGGAAACTTGGTTTTCCGCGTAGGCATGGTCGAACCCCGTCCCGTCTCGCTTCTCCAGGATCTTGGCCTTGCCCTTGGCGACCATGGTTGCGTCCGTCGGCAAGCTCACACCCTTGGTGGCGGCCAGGCTCTGCAACTCCGAATCCGCCTTCTTGTGCTCGTCGACCATCTTCTGTGCGAAGGCCTTCACCTCGGCGCTGCTGCTCTTTTGCAGCGCGAGCTTGCCGGCGTCCATCTCGGCGAAGCCGGCCTCGGCGGCCTCCTTCAGGAAGCTGCTGTCGGCGTGCGCGGTGCGTGGCGTGGAGGCGCCGCTCTGCGCGGACGTCGCGTTCTGGGCGGACGCTGCGGCGCCAACCATCAGCCCGCCGAACGCCACCGATACCGCAGCGAGGGTGGACAGCGCCGGAATGAACGCGTTGCGGGAGGGAAGGGCGCAACGAATGGAACGAGAGAGGGTCATGAGGCACTCCGTGAAATGGTGACCGAGTCGTTCAGCAATCGGCGAGCCTGCCGGAAGCTTTCGCAACGGGGGTGACGAGAACGGCGCTCGTGCCTCAATGGGAGGCGTCGCCGCCCCACGCGTGTCCGCGTGTCCGCGCGTCCGCGCACGCGCGAGTCAGACAACGGTCCGTTCGGAGGAGCAACGCGACCAGCATCGACATCCCGGCGTTCACCGCATCGATTTGCTCCGCGAGCGGAACCTCGGGGTACATAACGCTGCCTTCGTTCGGTACCTTGCTGCGATGATCAGGCACCCCAGCGTTGGCGCTCGCCGACCCCGACCGGTCTGCGTATCATGCCGAGTGCGCTTGGACTCAGCGGTGCTCGCCATGGTCAAGAATTGGAAGCCGGTCTTTTCCCGCATCAGGGCGGCGCTCATGCGGCGCGGTCGCTCGCGCGATGACGCCGATGATCTGGTACAGGAAGCCTGGGTCAAGCTCGCGAGCTACGAGCACCGCGACGCGGTGCAGGAACCCGAAGCCTTCCTCATGAGGACCGCGCTCAACCTGTCGATCGACGACTACCGCAGCGGCCGTCACCGCGGCGAGCAGGTCCTGCTCGAGGAGGTGGAGGTCGAGCTGGTCGACACCACGCCCACGGCGGAGACGACACTGCTTGCCCGCGAGCGTTGGGCGCGCCTGAGCCAGAGTCTGGCGACCTTGGGCGCCAAGACGCAGCGCATCTTTCTAGCGCATCGCGTCGACGGTCTGACCTACCTGGAGATCGCGCGCGCCAACAAGCTGAGTGTGGGCGCGGTCGAGAAGCACATCGCCAAGGCCACGCTGCACATCACGAAAGACATGGAGGGGTGGTGAGATGGCGGATGCCGCCAAACCCGCGCCGGACGGCGCTGCGGACGGGGGCCGCAGGCGCACGGCGGCCATGGCCCGCGAGGACGTGTCCGACGCGGAGTCGACGTCCGGGCTGACGCGCGAGATCGCGGCCGAGGCGGCGGTCTGGATCGCGCGGCTGCATGGCCCGTCGCGCTCCGCGCGCATGGAACGCGACTGCCTGGCCTGGCAGGCACGCTCGGCCGCGCACCGGCTCGCTTTCGAGCGCTGCACCGAGGTGTGGCAGGCCGTCCCGCAACTCAGCCTGGCGGACGCCTATGCCAGCGGACAGTCGGCGTCCTCGTCCGATCAGGGCGTGGCGCGCAGCCGGGGCAAGGCCTGGAGTCGGGTAGGTCCGATGCTCGTGGCGCTCGTGACAGTCGCGGCACTGGCCGCACTCACTGCGGGCGCAGGGCTGTACCTGGCGCGGTCTGACCCGGACTACGTCACGGCGGTCGGCGAGCAGCGCAGCGTCGTGCTCGTCGACGGCTCGCTCCTGTCGCTGAACACGGACACGCGCGTCGATGTCGACATGACCCCTGCGCTGCGCTCGGTGCGCGTGGAGCGCGGTGAGGCGATGTTCGAGGTCACCAAGGATGCAAGCCGGCCCTTCGTGGTCCAGGTCTCGGGCAGCGAAGTGGTGGCCCTGGGCACCGCGTTCGCGGTCCGACTCACCGACACGGGTCCGCAGGACCGCGCGCAGGTGGCCGTGACCCTGATCGAGGGCCGGGTGAGCGTGCGCCCGGCCAGCGGCGCGAGGGAGTCGCACGCCGTCGCCCCACCGAAGGAGCTGCAGCTGCGGCCCGGCGAGCGCGTGAAGCTCGTGGAGTCGCGCACTGGATCCTTCCCGGTCCATCGCGGCGGGCCGTTCGGTGCGGCCGACCGTTCGCGCGGCGCCGCATCGGCCGTGGTGACGCTGGATCACCCGCGCATCGATCAGGTCACCGCCTGGAAACGCAGCGAGGTCGTCTTCGACGACGTTGCCTTGCCCGAGGCCGTGGGCGAGATGAACCGCTACAGCCGGGTGCCCATCGTGCTGGCCGCGGACGCGGCACTCGCGCGCCTGCGGGTGAGCGGCTCGTACCGCGCGGGTGACAGCGACGGCTTCGCCCGCGCGGCCGCCACCTTGCATGGTCTGGTCATGCGACGGCAGGAGGGACGTCTGGAACTGCTCCGCCGACAGTAGGAGTGCCCCCGGCGTCGTGGTTGGGGTTTACGCGCACGCACATCGAATGGGGGAGGGGCCGTGAGGCGCGGCAATAGGAGACCTCAGCGTAGGCAGAACATGGCGTTTTCGCCGGGCTCGTCCCCCAGGGGCTGACCCGGCGATGCGACACATGGGTTCGCCGAACGGAATCGCCGAACGTGATCGCCGAACGTGATGGCCGGAAGGAGGCGTCCAAAGATCTCTCCGGCGCCGCCGAGCCGACGTGACGAAGCGGCGCCGCGTCCACCGCAACGCCTCGTTCTACCGACGTCGGCCGTAGGTGCGGGGTACGACGACCGCCGAATTCCGCTCATACTTGCCGCGCGCCCGTGCCCGCATGCGGGTCGGCTGGCGACCCGGGGAGTGATTAAGCCGGCAACCGGAAGAACGCCATCTCGCTGGACAGCCTTGCGCCTGCTCGGACAGTGTGCCGGCCGCGGCACTCGACTGCTCCACGAGCGCGGCATTCTGCTGCGTCGACTGGTCCAGTTCCTGCACAGCCGCGTCCACCAGCGCGATGCCGGAGCTCTGCTCCTGTGTTGCCGTGGCGATCTCGCCCATAACGATGTCCTGAATGGTTCGCCCGGCGTCGGAGGTGATTTCGTGACCCGCCGCCACACGCTCGACACTGGCGGTGATGAGCCGTTTGATTTCGCGCGCGGCCGTCGAGGTACGGCCCGCCAGTGCACGAACCTCGGTCGCCACCACGGCGAACCCCTTGCCGTGTTCCCCTGCACGAGCAGACTCCACCGCGGCATTCAGCGCCAGGATGTTGGTCTGGAAAGCGATGGAGTCGATGACGCCAATGATTTCGGAGATCTTGCTGGAGGAGGTGCGGATGTCGTCCATCGTCTGCGCGACCTGGCCGATCACTTGTCCGCCGCGCGTGGCTGCCGTGGCGTTGTCGCGAACGATCGTCACGGCCTCCTCGACGCGAAGCGACGTGTGTTTCACCGTGGCGGCGATCTCCTCCATGCTGGAGGCGGTCTGCTGCAGGTTGGCGGCGGTCTGTTCGGTCCGATGCGACAGGTCCATCGACGCCGCCGCGATCTCGCCGCTGGCCGACTGCACGTGCGCGGTGCCATCCAGCGTGATGCCCACCACACGCCGAAGGCTGATCTGCATTTCGCCCAGCGTCAGCATCAAACGCGCCGCCTCGTCGCGGCCCCAGGGCTTGGGCATGGTGGTCAGATTGCCATTGGTGATCGCTTCCAGGTGCACGGCCACTTCTCGAAGGCCCCCTTGCATCACGCGGTAGAAAGCAAGCATCAGGTAGCCGGCCACCAGGAGGAACAGCGCGACCACGGCGAGATGCCCCCACAGGCTGGTTCGCAACTGGCTCGTCCGTTTGTTCAGACGGTCCTGCAGTTCGCGCAACGACAGGTCGACGAGCGGCGTTGTCGCCCAAGCGCAGCATTGCCCGCGGCGACGAGCGCGTCACTCCCTGCGCTGATCTGACCAGACAGCACTTTCTGTCCCACCAGGCTCACAAACGTGTCCAGGGCGGCATCCATGCCGCGTTGGTCGATGCTGCCCTTGAGCGCGGGTGCGGTGGCCTGCACCGCGTCCAACGAATTGGCCACGTCCGCGCGCTGAGCGGAGAGCAGCGAGCGTGCTTGCCCCAGCTGCTCGCCGACGGGCCGCGACACATCTTTGACGGCAGCGGCCCGGACGGACCAATCGCGCAAGCTGGCGGCGGCCTCCATCGATCGGACGCCGGACAGCACGGCGATGTTGGCGAGATGATGGGTATCCAGGCTCGGGTCCACCGCGAGGCTGGAGCCGTCAGCGACCTCGCGGGCCAGCACCAGCACCGCGGCGGCGAGACGCCCCTGGCTGACCTGCGGGCCTCCACATCAGCGGCGTCCTGCGCCGACGCCGACGCCGACGCCGACGCAGACTCCCCCACGGCCGCGACTGCGGAACGCATCGTCTCGTAAGGCTCCGCCAAGTCAAATACGCCGCCCAGTTCGGCTTGCCGGCTCTCGACTGCATTGGCCGCGCGATCCACGTTCTGCCGCGCCGCGGCGGTATCGGCCCCCGAGGCCTGGGCCAATCTCAGTTGCTGCGTCGCGGACAGCAAATCGAGCAGCGGCCGAATGTAGGTCAGTCCGCGTTGTTCGACGGTGGTTTGATCCAGCTGCTCGCGCGTGTCCTCGACCAGGTAGGCCAGCACGATGGCGAGGGGGACGACGAAAGCCAGCGACAGCAGCAACGCCTTGGCCGGAAAGCTGATGCTTCGGAACAGACGAACGCCTGGCGAGAGCTAGCCGTGATATCGGAAGAACTCTCCCAAGCCGCGCTGGGTGTTCTTTCGCCACCGGCGCTCAGCGCGCCAGAGCTCTGCTGGTTCATCAAATGCTCCCTGTGGATTGGTTGTCAACGCATCAACGGTGTTCGAGCGTCAGCCGCCTTTGTCTTGAACTCGGGCGAGAACTCGCCCAGCCACCGGCCAAAGGACAGGCTCCAGAATAGCGGCTTCGCAGGATCTGCTGCCCTATAGGCAGCATGCTGGCGTGCCGGCGTGCCGGCGTACCGGGGCGCCGCAGGCAGGCTCGGGCTGGGCGGCCCACTGGTAGCTTGCGACAGGCCTGCCGGCAGCGCCTGGCAGCGCTCGGCAGCGGGGCGTCCCACGACCGCAGTCACTGTTGGCGGGCAAGCTCAGCGTCGCAGATCGCGAGGCCTTGCGCCGCGACCACGCCCTCCCGGCCCTGGCCGCGCACAAGCGCCTGAAGTTCTTCTGGCGGCAGCGCCGGGCTGAACAAAAAGCCCTGCAGCAGATCGCAGCCGAGCTTGCTGAGCGCCTGCCGCTGGGCCGTGGTTTCGACACCTTCGGCCACCACTTTCAGGCGCAGCGTCTGAGCCATCTGCATGATGGCCTGGACGATGGCGCGGTCGTCGGCATCCTCCGCGACGCCCCGCACGAAGCTGCGGTCGATCTTGAGCGTGTCCACGGGGAAACTGCGCAGATGCGACAGCGACGAATACCCCGTGCCGAAGTCGTCCACAGCCAAGCGAAGCCCGCGGCGCTTGATGGCAGCAAGAAGCACCATCGTCTGTTGCGTATCGCGCATCAGGACGCTCTCCGTGATCTCCAGTTCCAGCAATCGGGGGTCAACACCAGTGGCCGCGAGCAACTCGTCGATGTGCTCCAGCAGCCCCGGGTCGACCAACTGCGCCGGCGAGAGGTTCACTGCCATCGCCATGTCGGGCAAGCCCAGCGCGCGCCAGCTCGCCAGTTGCTCGACCGCCTTGCGCATCACCTGGCGACCGAGCGGCACGATCAGGCCGGTTTCCTCCGCCACCGCAATGAAGTTGGCCGGGGAGATCATGCCCAACTGCGGATGTTGCCAACGCACCAGCGCCTCCACGCCCTCGATCAACCCGGTGCGGGTTGACACCTTCGGCTGGTAGTGGACGGTCAAGGCGTCTGCGTCCAAGGCCTGACGCAATGATGCCTCGAACGCCAGCCGCTCCACGCTCTGGCGATTGAATTCGTCGGAGTAGATGGCAAAGCCGCCGCCGCCGTCACCCTTGGCCTGATGCATGGCGATGTCAGCGCTTCTCATCAGCGATTCCTCGTCTCCGCCGTCGCTAGGGTAGATCGCCATGCCGATGCTGGCGCTCATGCGCAGATCGTTGCCGCGCACGCGACAGGGCGCGGCGATCGCCGAGATGAGGTCACGCGCGAGCGAACCCAGCGCCTGCGCATCGCTGTCTTGCACGAGTGTGGCGAATTCGTCGCCTCCCAGGCGCACCAGGACGTGGTTCGCGCCCAACGTGGTCTGCAGGCGCTCGCCCAGCGCTGCCAACAACTCATCGCCGACGCCATGGCCCAGCGAGTCGTTGACCTTGCGAAAGCGATCCAATCCCAGGATGAGCAGCGCGAAGCCTCGGTCCGCGGACGCCGCCCACGCAATCTGCTGCGACAGCAGTCGCGACAGCGAAGCGCGGTTGGACAGTCCCGTCATGGGGTCGATGAACGCCAGCCGCTCGACCTGAATGGCCGCTTCGTTGGCCAATTCGTTCTCCAGCCGCAATTCCAAGGTGGTCTGTTGCAGCGCTTGGGCCATCGCGTTGAATGCGCGGCCAAGTGCCGTGACTTCGGCAACGCCTTGCAGCGGCATGCGTCGATTCAAGCGACCCTGCGCAAAATCCTCCACGCCCGCTTGCAGGTCGCCGATCGACGCCGACAGGCGGCTCGCCAAGCGTAGGCCCACCATCCCGACGCCCAGCAGCACGATCAGACCGCTCAGCGCGAGAGCGCACAACTGCATCGCGCTGTCAGCGATCAGTTGGTCGGACAGGCGACTCGATTCAAGCGCAAGTACGCCCGTGATGGGTGAGTCCATCGCCACCGACGTCCGCACGGGGACGGCCACAAACCGTGCGCCGCCGGGATGCTGAGAGCTGATCTCGGTGAAGCTGCGCGCAATGCCGTCGCGCAGCACTTGGTCGATCTCAGCAGACTTGTCTTGCACGTAGACGGACCCCACCTCCGCGGGCACGATACTGGAGCGCGTACGCCGGCCGGCGTCGAGCACGAACACGTCCCGCCGATCCACGCCATGGCTGCCCGGCAGGAAGTGCAGGGTAGGGCTGTGTGCGGCCGACATGGTCTGGGCCAGCGACATGGCCAGGTTGCGGGCCTCGATCTGAGCCGCGCGGTCCAAAGCGCGCCATTCCATGGCCAGCGCGGCCCCGGTGATCAGCGCCACCGCGCCGCAGGCTACCGCGACGAGCGAGATCAGCCGGCGCTGGATGCCACCGGCCGGTCCGACGAGGCGCGACCAAGGAGTCCAGGCGCGCGCCAGCACGCCCGGCTGGCTCCCAGGGGCAGTTTCCCGGGGCGAAGCCTGCGCATGAGGAGCGGCAGTTTCGTGCAACATGGTGGCGTCCAGCGGATGGCCGGCGAGCAAGACTGCGCCCATTGTTCAGGTCGACCGGCTTGCGCACCAGTCGATGATCGCCCCACGCCATGTCGGCAATTTCCTGACAGACGGGTCAACCAGTGATCCGAGCAGCCTTGTCGATAGGCGGCGCAGACCACGGTGGCGCCGACGCGCGAGGGGATGACCCGGGAGCGCCCGCCCTCGATGCGCGAGGGGCGACCCTGGAGCGCGCCGGCGTCGACGCGCGAGACTCGCAAGAAACGCTGGCGCAAGAATCAAGGCGATCTGCACACGTAGCCGCCATTCAGGTCGGTGCACGGCAGTGCCGAACGAACGGTGGGGTATCGGGGATTGCTTGGTAGGTGAGCGCCGGGCTGGATCGTCACTCTCTGATGGGAGACATGATTGCAGCCACCACCGGGTGGCGCGACGGCGTGCGAAGAACCACCTGGGCGTTGTGCTGGCAGGCAGCGGTGGGGCGGGACTTTCTCGCCACCGCGTGGCTGGCGGCCAAGATCCGCAGCCGGTTGATCGAGGCGCACCGCCACGGTGAACGCGAGCTAATCGACTTCGTCCTGCTGCCCACGGAGATTCACGTCATCACAACGATCGGTCCGGGCGATACGGTGGGCAGCATCGCGCGCGGCTTCGGCAACGTCGTCTCCCGCTGGGTTCGTCAGGTTCAACCTGTTCGGGGCCCAGTGCTGGCGGGTCGTTTTTGGTCGCAACGCATCGAGTCCGAGGAAGCGCTGCGCGTTGAGCTGCGTATGCTGGCGTGGCGCCCGGTCGTATGCCAGACCAGTGTGACCGCGTCCTATCACCCACACGGCGGGCTTCGCATCGCGTTGGGCCTGTCGACGTCCAAAGGTTTCGACTCGCGCCCGCTGCTGAGTCTTTTCGGGGGCGCCGTGCCGCAGGCGCGAGCCGCGCTGCGGCAGTGGATCGCTCGCAAGCCGTCGGCGAACGACTGGCGGACCTGGGAGCTGACGCGGGGTCTGGAACTCGCGACCAGCGTGAGTGGCGAGCAGTCCCGGACGGTGAGGGCGGTTGGCGGCGCTGCGGCCGCGCTCATCGGCGCGGGTGGTGGCTACGGCATCGAGGGCGCATTGCAGTTGTTGGAGGACTGGGTGTTGCTGCGCCTGCAGGCGCCAGCCCTGCGAGGTGCCACTCGGCGCCCGGCCAGCCTGCGGCCGCGCGTTCGTGGTCTGGTGGCCTGCCTGGCCGTGGATCACCAACTCTGCGCAGCCTCCACGGTCGCGCGACACTTCGGTCGGGCCAAGGCGACGCTGAGCGAGCAGATGGCGGCGTGCCGCGCGCGCGGAGCAGATCGCGCGCTGATCGCCACGCCGTTGCGCCGAATTCTGGAAGAGTGTGGGTCATTGCCCGTTCGGGAGGGGGTGGCGCTCAAGACGTGATGCACATGACGCCTGCGGCATGTCACCGCTCAGCAAGCGCGTTGACATGCGGGGCTTGCCGCACGGGTGAATGCTCCTGGCAGCCGGATCGATGCGCTTCGGCTTCAATATGCAGAACACGCCGCTTCACGCCCCCCATTGCTGGGGGCTCGAGCCGCTGCAGGGGGCCTGTTCGGGATGATCGCCTCGGATGGGGTCGAATGCGCCAGGACAGGGACCGCGTCCGGCGCCGTCATTGGGCGCCGCTGTGGATGCGAGCTCGTAGTCGCGGGCGGCAACAACGGGATCAGCAGCTGTCGATGTCGGGACGGTGGCGGTCATGGAAACTCCTGATGGATGCGAAGGAAACTGAGCATTCGCGGAAGGGGGCCGGCCCGACAATCCGGTGGCGGCTGTACAGCGTGACGCTTTGAAGTCCGGAGGGCTAAGACGAAAGCCTGGAAGCAAAAGCCTGGAAATAAATGCCTCGAAGCAGAAGCGCCGAAGGAATACGTCGAAGCCAAATCGTCGAAACAAATGCGTCCGGGCGCCAAGTGCTGGGCGACAGCGTCGAGAGCCGCACGGCCAGGCCTTGACCGGCAAGTGCGGTACCTGTTGCAGTGCGCGACCGTTACCGCGAGCGCGCTGGAGTGTTTGCCGATGCGGGAGACGGCGCCTCCGAGTTTTGAAACGCGGACGGCCGTGCCGTCCGCGCGCACTGGTCGGCGACCTTCCTCGGGTGCGGCCTCAAGAGCGAGTGCGGGTGGGAAAGGGTTGCGGGCCTGCCGAATCGGATCAGGTAGGGTGCGCCGGCAGCGGCTCCTCGACCCAGCGCGAGAGCCACGCGACGATGCGTCCATGCGCCTCGATGCGGTGCGACGGCCTCCCCTTCCCTAGCAGGTGGTGATCTCCCTGCGGGTACAGCACCAGTTCACTCACGGTGTCCGAACGCCGCAGCTTTACGAACATCTCCTCGGACTGGCACTTGGGGCACCGCTCGTCGTCCTTGCCCTGCAAAAACAGCGTGGGCGTGCGGCTGCGGCTGATATGTGCCATGGGCGACAGCTCGATCATCAGCTCGCGGTCCGTCTCAGGCTTGCCCTCCATCGAATAGGGATCGGCGTAGTAGCCGCTGTCGGAGGTGCCGTAATGGGTCTCGAGATTGCCGACGGGGGCGTTGACCAGGGCTGCGCGGAAGTCGCTGCAATTGCCGGTGGCGTAGGCGCTGAAATAGCCCCCATAGGACGATCCCGCGATGGCGACACGCCCGTCCGCGAGCCCCTCGCGTCGGAGCGCGGCGAGGGCCGAGCGATATTGCGGGAGATCAAGCCTGCCCCAGTTGCGCCGCAACCGTTGGCTGAAAGGGCGCCCATAGCTGGCTGAGCCCACGGCGTTCAACGCCAGTACCGTCCATCCCTGACTCGCGAGCACCTGCCAGTACGGGTTGCTCGCGTACTTGAGCATCACGTAGCTGGCCGGACCGCCATGCACGTCCATCAGTAGGGCAGCGGGCTCTAGGGCCTCTAAGGGCTCTGAGGCCGCTGAGGACTCCGAGGGCTGCAAGGCCTGTAACGGCGCGGAGTGCTCGGAGCGCGCGGCCGGCCCGGTGGACGGGTCGGACGTGCGGGGCTGCGCGCGTCGGAGCAGCCACCCCTCAATCTCCTCCTCGCCTCCATCGCCATCTGGCACGGTGAAGCGGCGTCGCTCGGTCACCAGCGCCAGCCGATCGCGCCACCAGGCGTTGAAGTCGGTCAGGCGCCGCTGCGCGCTTCCGTCGAGATCGCAGCGGTGGACCTCGATGGGATGGTCGATCCCCTCTTCGGCGAAAACCATGGCTTCACGGGCCACCATGGCGGATACGTGCCCGGCTGCGGGCTCTACCAACGACGTGACAGTCCCGTGCTTCATGTCGATGGCCACGACCCGCTGGACGCCGCGCCAGGCCTGGACCGCGCGAAGCTGAGGTCCCCGCGCGTCCCAGAACAGGTCGTTCCCGACCAGTTCCAGATCGTCGTCCCCCACCTGCCGCAGGACCCCACTGGATACTTCCACCTGCCACAGTCTCATGAGGGGATCGCCGCCGTCCCTGGCGACCATGAGCGCGATGACCTCGCCGTCGGGCGACTAGGCCGGGCAGCAGGCGGTGGCAATGGTGTTGGTCAGCCGGCGGGCGGAGGGAAACGCACGTTGCTTGTCGCCCAGGTCGAGGATCCACAAGTCCTTGCAATGCGAATCGCGTTCGTCTTCCCGGTTGCGGATGATTGCCAGACGTGAGCCGTCTGGCGACCAGCAACACTGTCCGACGTCGAAATCGCCCCGCGTGAGCGGCGTGGTCGTACCGCTGTCGATGTCGTACAGCACCAGCTGCAAACGGGCGCCCAGGGTGTACCCGGCGCCATCCATCTTGTACGGCAACCGCCAGACCACCTCCGGGGATGTGGGCGGGGCGAGGGGACGCGCCAGATCGATCTTTTGCGCCCCGCTCGCACGTTCATCCGGATCGACATTGACGGCGCACAGCACTGCCAGATGTCGGCCGCCCGGACGCCATGCCATGTCCACGACGGTGGACGCGAAGCGCGTGAGCTGACGGGCTTCACCACCCTGGTGGTCAATCAGATAGATCTGCGCCGCGCCGCCATGCCTCTCGCTCAAAAAGGCGATCCGGTCGCCCTGGGGCGACCATCGCGGGCGGACATTGCGCCCCGGCGCGAACGTCAGCCGGCTGAGCGGGCGTCCGTCCATGGGCAGGAGCCACAGGTGGGACTGGTAGGCGTCGTCGTCACGCTCAACGGTCTTCAACTCACAAACGGCGATGTCCCCGCCGGGGCGCAAGTCCAGGTGTTCCACCCGCTGTTCCTTGAAGAGATCGTCGGGAGTGAAGGCGGCGCCGGGCATGGAGGGGCTCCAATTGAACAGGGCGGCCTTTTCCAGCCGGCCCTTCGGTGAGTCAGTGGCATTCGACGGCTTGGCGCTTGTTAATGGCCGCCTTGACGTTGCTGGTCCCGGTGACGTTGCAGCTCCTGGCCCTGCCGATCCTGTCCCGGCTGACGCTGCTGGTCCTGCTGACCTTGATGGCGCAGCTGTTGGCTTGGCCAATTCTGTTGACCCTGCTGCGCCTGCTGCACCTGTGGATGCTGTTGATGCTGTGTACGCTGCTGCTCTTGGAACTGCCGGCCCTGTTGACCTTGCTGGTTCTGACTTTGATTGGCTTGCTGAGTCATGGTGTTGTCTCCTGGGCGGACCGCAGTGGCACGTGCCCACCCCTCGGCCATTGCAATCACCGTGCCTTGCGACGCTCGCGCGCGGGGGAAGCAGACCAGCGGTACTAAGGGGGCATGTCGGGGCGTAGGGGAACGCCAGCAGAACATCGATGGGGCGCTGTCGAACTCAAGGTGAGAAGGGTGACGGCAACTGCTGCACGGCTTGCTTTCAAGGTGGAAATTGCGTCATCGCGTAACGGACGAGTTCTGCGCGGCGTCCCTTGAATTGCGGTGGGCGCGCTTGGCATCTGGCCGCCGGGTCGCGTTGGTGACCGGCGAGCAAGTTTGGCCGCGCATCAACACCAGCGCCGATGCGCTGTTGGCCCGGTAGTGTTGCGCTCGCCGCCGGAAGCTGGCCAAGTTGCGCGGACCATGGGCGACATCGCGCGGCCTGAAGATCACCTTGTCCTTGCGCGTGGCCCCCCCGCGCGGCGTCCGAGGTCGGCCCGCAAGGTCGGCATCCAATGCCCGATTCCGCATGATGAGCGTGCCCACGCCGCACGCAACCCGTGAGATGCGTCCGAGGCATGACGAACAGACGCCCGCGGCAGTTGCGCGCGGTAAGCCCAGCGCGCTCGGCAGACGACCTTGAGCGACCCGGGTCGCTGGGAATGGTGAGGCGGAGCTATCGCGGGAAGCGCGGAGAGCGCGTGGAGCGCGGCGAGAGCGGTGAGCGCGGGGAAAGCG
>CAMPJJ010000131.1 GCA_946886855.1 uncultured Roseateles sp.
CCTCCGGCCTCTACGTCCCGAACGTAGCGCTCTACCAGGCTAAGCTACACCCCGTTTTGGTCACTCGATCAAGAGTCTTTCAAGAACGTCTGTTCAAGAACTTCTCTCCACCGACTGAGCCGCAAATTCTAGCAGGCTTTCTTTCCACTTGGAAAGAGGGAGCGCCGACAAATGTTGCCTGGCCTGTGCGACCTCCGCGCGAGCCGCTTCACGTGTCGCCTCGAGCGCGCCCGTGCGGCGAACGATCGCGACGATGTCCTGCAGGCGCTCCACCTCGCCATGCTCGATGGCGTGTCGGATGAGAGCCCGGTCGTCTTCGGTGCCACGTTCCATCGCGATCAGCAGCGGGAGCGTGGGCTTGCCCTCGCGCAGGTCGTCACCCACGTTCTTGCCCAGCGATTCGCTGGTGCCCTCGTAGTCCAAGGTGTCGTCGATCAACTGGAAAGCCGTGCCCAACGCGCGGCCGTAACCCGCGCACGCTTCCTCCAGCGCCGGCGGGGCATCGGCCAGCACTGCGCCCAGGCGCGCGCTGGCCTCGAACAGCTTGGCCGTCTTGTAGCGGATGACGCGCAGATAGCTGTCCACCGCGACGTCCGGGTCATGCATGTTCATCAGCTGCAGGACCTCACCTTCGGCGATCACGTTGGTCGCGTCCGCCAGCACTTCCAGCACGCGCATGCGGTTCACCGACACCATCATCTGGAAGGCCCGCGAGTACAGGAAGTCGCCCACCAGCACGCTCGCGGCGTTGCCGAACAGCGCGTTGGCCGTCTGCTTGCCGCGTCGCAGCGCGGATTCGTCGACGACGTCGTCATGCAGCAGCGTGGCGGTGTGGATGAACTCCACCACCGCCGCGAGTTCCCGGCTGGCGGGGGAGTCGGCACCCAGCGCATTGGCGAACATCAGCACCAGCTTGGGCCGCATCCGCTTGCCGCCAGCATGGATGATGTACGCGGAGATCTGGTTGATCAGGGCAACGTCAGAACGAAGCCGCTGCGCGATCACGGCATCGACTTCATTCATCTGCGCGTTCAGCGCCTCGAGGACCTCGGCAACTGGGGTAGAGGCAATGGGCTGCACTCTGGACTCACTGTGAGGGGAAGCGCGGATTATAGGAAGGCGCGGGGCCAGGTCTGTCCGTGACGTCCACGGCATCGCACGCCTGCGTCGCCGATGCACCTCCATCGCCTCGCAAGGCCGGTGGTTGCGGGCTTTGCGGCGCATCAGGGTTTGCATCAATGCGGCCGACTGTGCTACATTCTCGGGCTCCGCATATTTGTGCGGTGTTTTTTCTTGGGCGGTCGACGGGTGCTTCCGGTTGTTTCCGGATGCCTGACGGCCCGCTCTCATGTGAAAGGGCTGATATGTACGCGGTCATAAAAACCGGCGGCAAGCAATACAAAGTTGCTGCTGGCGAAAAGATCAAGGTAGAACAGATTGCTGCGGACGTTGGCCAAGAGATCGTGATTGACCAGGTGCTGGCCGTCGGAAACGGCGCGGACCTGAAGATCGGGACTCCCTTGGTTGCGGGTGCAAGCGTCAAGGCCACCGTGGTGGCGCATGGCAAGCACGACAAGGTGCGCATCTTCAAGCTGCGTCGTCGCAAGCACTACAAGAAGAGCCAAGGCCATCGCCAGACGTTCACCGAGCTGGAAATCAGCGCGGTCAACGGCTGATTCCTGACTCTCTCGTAATCTGATCAAGGAGTAATCCATGGCACAGAAAAAGGGCGGCGGCTCAACACGAAATGGCCGCGACTCGAAGCCGAAGATGCTTGGCGTCAAGGTGTACGGCGGCCAGACCATCTCGGCTGGCTCCATCATCGTCCGCCAACGCGGCACGAAGTTCCACGCGGGTACCAACGTGGGCATGGGCAAGGACCACACGCTGTTCGCGCTGATCGACGGCACGGTGTCCTTCACCGTCAAGGGCGAAAACAGCCGCTCCACGGTCGTCGTCACGGCGATCTGAGCGACTTGATGTCCTGACGCCGCGACGCGGGAGACCTGGTCTCCCGTGTTCGGCGGACCCAGAGCCCCGGCTTCGTCCGGGGCTTTGTTTTTTCGGCGCCGATACCAGCGGGTGCCGCGCCGACCGCGAGTCCGGCGAAACCTGACTCGCTCCGATTCAAAGCATGGCCTCGCGCGGGAGCGCGGGGCCGTGAATTACGATAGCCCCGCTCCGGGACTGAAGGCCATCCATGAAGTTCGTTGACGAAGCCACCATCGATATCGCCGCCGGCAACGGCGGGGCGGGCTGCGCCAGCTTCCGCCGCGAGAAGTTCATTCCGTTCGGCGGACCGGATGGGGGCGACGGCGGCAAGGGCGGCAGCGTCTTCGCGATGGCCGACCGCAACCTCAACACGCTGATCGACTACCGCTACGCGCGCCGCCACGAGGCCCGCAACGGGGAAGCGGGACGTGGCTCGGACCAGTTCGGCGCGGCTGCCGACGACATCACGCTGAAGGTGCCGGTCGGCACCATCGTCCGCGACCTGGAGACCGACGAAATCATCGCCGAGCTGCTCGAGCCCGATGTGCCAGTGCTGCTGGCCAAGGGCGGTGACGGCGGCTTCGGCAACCTGCATTTCAAGACCTCGACGAACCGGGCGCCGCGCCAGAAGACGCCTGGCTGGCCTGGCGAGGTCAAGAAGATCAAGATGGAGCTGCGCGTCCTGGCCGACGTCGGCCTGCTCGGTCAGCCCAACGCTGGCAAGTCGACGTTGATCGCTGCGGTGTCCAATGCGCGTCCGAAGATCGCGGACTACCCGTTCACGACGCTGTATCCGAATCTGGGCGTGGTGCGTGTGGGTCCGGAGAAGAGCTTCGTGATCGCCGACATCCCCGGCCTGATCGAAGGTGCCGCCGAAGGCGCCGGCCTGGGCCACCAGTTCCTGCGCCACCTGCAGCGCACGCGTGTGCTGCTGCACGTGGTGGATCTGGCGCCGTTCAACCCGGACGTCGATCCGGTTGCCGAAGCCAAGGCCATCGTCAAGGAACTGAAGAAGTACGACGAGGCGCTCTACGACAAGCCCCGCTGGCTGGTGCTGAACAAGCTGGACATGGTGCCGGCGGAAGAACGCGCGGCCCGCGTGAAGGACTTCGTCAAGCGCTACAAGTGGAAGGGCCCGGTGTTCGAGATCTCCGCGCTGACGCGCGAGGGCTGCGAGCCGCTGATCCGTGCCATCTACGACCACGTGGCGGCCATCCAGTCGCCGCCGGTGGAAGACCCGGACGCGCGCTTCGATGCGCCGACGATCGATCCGCCGAAGGCGTTCCAGGAAACGCGCAAGACGCGCGCCACGAAGGCCAAGGCGATCAAGGCGGCGAAGGCCGAGAAAGCGGAAAAGGCGGAGAAGCCGCCCGAACGCGATCCGCGCTTCGATCCGCTGCCCTGACTTCCGGCTCCGGCCCCACCGTTCCCTGATCCTCCGCGCATGAGCAACGGCAATCCCACTGGCCCCCTGATTGGCAACCCAAGCGGCGAACTGAATGGCGTCCTCAAGGACGCGCGACGCATCGTCGTGAAAGTCGGCTCCAGCCTGGTGACCAACGAGGGCCGTGGCGTCGATGCGGAGGCGATCGGCAACTGGTGCCGCCAACTGGCGGAGCTGGCGCGCGAAGGGCGGGAGGTCGTGATGGTGTCCAGCGGCGCGATCGCCGAGGGCATGAAGCGCCTGGGTTGGGCGAGCCGTCCAAAGGAGCTGCACGAACTGCAGGCCGCGGCGGCCGTCGGCCAGATGGGTCTGGCGCAGATGTACGAGACCAAGCTGCGCGAGCAGGGGCTGACGAGCGCACAGGTGCTGCTGACGCATGCCGACCTGGCCGACCGCGAGCGCTACCTCAATGCGCGCTCGACGCTGCTGGCGCTGCTGCAGCACCGCGTCGTTCCCGTGATCAACGAGAACGACACCGTCGTCAACGACGAGATCAAATTCGGCGACAACGATACGCTCGGCGCCCTGGTCGCCAACCTGGTCGAGGCCGATGCGCTGGTGATCCTCACCGACCAGAAGGGCCTGTACTCGGCCGATCCGCGCAAGGATCCGAACGCCCGCTTCATCGACCGCGCGACGGCCGGCAAGCCTGAACTCGAGGAGATGGCCGGCGGCGCCGGCTCCAGCATCGGGCGCGGCGGAATGATCACCAAGATCCTGGCCGCCAAGCGCGCGGCCAGCAGCGGTGCCAATACCGTGATCGCCTGGGGTCGCGAGCCCGACGTGCTGCTGCGCCTGGCCGCCGGCGAGGCGATCGGCACGGCACTGATGGCGTCGACCGCCAAGCTCGCGGCGCGCAAGCAGTGGATGGTCGATCACCTGCAGCTGCGCGGCAAGGTCATCGTCGACGCGGGCGCGGCGATCAAGCTGCGGGAGGAGGGCAAAAGCCTCCTGCCGATCGGCGTGCAGGAGGTGTCAGGCGAGTTCCATCGCGGCGATGTCATCGCCGTCGTCGACCTGGGCGGCAAGGAACTCGCGCGCGGGCTGACCAATTACGGCAGCGCCGAGGCCCGGCTGATCGCGCGCAAGCCGTCGTTCGACATCGAACGCGTGCTGGGTTACGCGGCCGAGCCGGAACTGATCCACCGCGACAACCTCGTATTGCGCTGACCGCCGGCGGGGAGGCGACGCTGGAACGCGTTGCAAGCACAAAGGCGCCCAAGGGCGCCTTTGTCATGTCCACCGCGACAGCAGCGGTCGCTCAGTCCTTCGTGGGTTCCGCCGGACCGCCGTGGGTGCCGTTCGGCGGAGCGACCTCGCGACCGTCGTGCGCGTCCTGATGCGTGACCTCCGCATGGGCCGGAGCATCATGGGCGTGAGGACGCTGCTCGAAGCGCTCATGCCGGTGCTGGTCCTGCTCGCCATGGTCGCCGTGTCCCCCATGACGGTCGCCCCGCGGCGGCGGTCGCATGCCGGCGCGCAGGTAGCGGTTGTGATGATTCAAACGCGGCAGGAAACGGGCGAGCTCCGTCAGCGCCATCTGATACACGCCGCGCTTGAATTCGATCACGGCCTCCAGCGGCACCCAGTACTCGTTCCAACGCCAGGCGTCGAACTCGGGGTGGTCGGTGGCGCGCAGGTTCATGTCGCTGTCGCGACCCATCATCTGCAGCAGGAACCAGATCTGCTTCTGTCCGCGGTAGTGCCCGCGCGCGTCGCGCCGGATGAAATGGTCCGGCACTTCATAACGGAGCCAGTCCCGCGTGCGCGCGATGATGCGCACGTGGTCCGCAGTGAGGCCAACTTCCTCATGCAGCTCCCTGAACATCGCCTGCTCGGGCGTCTCTCCATGCTTGATGCCCCCTTGGGGGAACTGCCAAGAATGGGTGCGTATGCGCTTGCCCCAGAACACCTCGTTCTTGTGGTTGAGCAGGATGATGCCGACGTTGGGCCGGAAGCCTTCACGGTCGAGCATAATCAACCTTCAAATCATTCGTTGGATTGATTATTGCACCGGGGCTGCGGCCCGGCGCGATCATCGCTAACCCTCGGTGATGCACGGTTTTTTCCGCGGCGGCCCGGCTGACCGCGGACTTTTATTTTCTGCGCCCATGAAAGCCTCCCAGTTCTTCATCTCCACGCTCAAGGAAGCGCCCGCCGATGCGGAAATCGTCAGCCACAAACTGATGATGCGGGCCGGCATGATCAAGCGCCTGGGTGCGGGCATCTACAACTACATGCCGATGGGCCTGCGCGTGATCCGCAAGGTCGAAAACATCATCCGCGGCGAGATGAACCGCGCCGGCGCGGTGGAGCTGCTGATGCCGGTGGTGCAGCCGGCCGAGCTGTGGCAGGAGACGGGCCGTTTCGACAAGATGGGGCCGGAACTGCTGCGCGTGAAGGACCGCCACGGGCGCGACTTCATCATCCAGCCGACGTCGGAAGAGGTCATCACCGACATCGCGCGCCAGGAGCTGCGCAGCTACAAGCAGCTGCCGAAGAATTTCTATCACATCCAGACGAAGTTCCGCGACGAGCGCCGGCCCCGCTTCGGGATCATGCGCGGCCGCGAGTTCACGATGAAGGATGCGTACTCGTTCGATCGCGACAAGGAAGCGGCCGGCCGCAGCTACGACGCCATGTACACGGCCTACGGCCGGATCTTCGATCGACTGGGTCTGCAGTACCGCGCAGTGGCGGCGGACACCGGCGCGATCGGCGGCGACCGGTCGCATGAGTTCCAGGTCATCGCCGAGACCGGTGAAGACGCGATCATCTACTGCCCGACCAGCGACTACGCGGCCAACATCGAGCTGGCCGAGGCGCTGTCGCTGATCGACACGCGCGGCGCGGCGACGCAGGCGCTCGCGAAGACGCCGACGCCCGGCAAGGCCACCTGCGCCGACGTCGCCGACCTGCTGAAGCTGCCGCTGTCGCAGACGGTGAAGTCGCTGGTGCTGGCGACCGACGAGCTCGACGACGAGGGCAACATCGTCAAGTCGCAGGTCTGGCTGCTGCTGGTCCGCGGCGACCACGACCTGAACGAAGTGAAGGCCGGCAAGCTCGAGGGTTTGAAGGGCGGCTTCCGTTTCGCGACGGCCGCGGAGATCGACGCGCACTTCGGCTGCAAGCCCGGCTACCTGGGCCCGATCGGCCTGAAGCAGCCGCTGAAGGTGATCGCCGACCGGACCGTGGCCCACATGTCCGATTTCGTCTGCGGCGCCAACGAAGCCGACTTCCACTTCACCGGCGCGAACTGGGGCCGCGACCTGCCCGAGCCCGATCTGGTCGCCGACATCCGCAACGTCGTCGAAGGCGATCCCTCGCCGGACGGCAAGGGCGTGCTGGCGATCCAGCGCGGCATCGAGGTCGGCCACGTCTTCTACCTCGGCACGAAGTACTCGGCCGCGATGAACGCGTCCTACCTCGACGAGAACGGCAAGCCCCAGCTGATGGAGATGGGCTGCTACGGCATCGGCGTGACCCGCATCCTGGGCGCGGCGATCGAGCAGAACCATGACGAGCGCGGCATCATCTGGCCGGACGCGATCGCGCCCTTCACCGTCGTGGTCTGCCCGATCGGCATGGACCGCAACGAGGACGTGAAGGCCGCCGCGACGAAGCTCCACGAGGAGCTGCTCGATCTCGGCATCGACGTGCTCCTGGACGATCGCGGTGAGCGCCCCGGCGCCATGTTCGCGGACTGGGAACTGGTCGGCGTGCCGCATCGCGTGGTGATCTCCGACCGCGGCCTCAAGGAAGGCCAGGTCGAATACCAGGGCCGCCGCGATGCTGCCGCCACCAAGCTGGCGCTGGCCGACGTCGTCGCACACCTGAAGCAACGACTCGCGTGAGTCCGGCCCGTCCGCCGCAGCGTGTCGCGGCGGTGGACGCGCTGCGTGCGCTGGCCCTGTTCCCGGTGATCGCCGTCAACTGGGTCGGCTACCCAGCCTTGCCGGATGCCGGGCCGCTGAGCCCGCCGTCCCCCGCCGACAGTCTGGCCGCCCAGCTCCTGTCGTGGTTCCTGCACGCGCTCATCGCGGGCAAGGGCATCTCGCTGCTCGCCTTCCTGTTCGGCTACAGCCAGGGCCTGTCCCAGTCGCGTGGCGATGAGGCCTTGGGCAAGCGCCGACGTCGCCTCGCCAAGCTGCTGACGCTCGGCCTGCTGCATGGCACGCTGCTCTACATGGGCGACATCCTGACGCTCTATGCCGTCGCCGGTTCCGTGCTCGCGATCTGGGCCGGGCATTCGATGGCGATGCTGAAAGTCCGGCTGCGGATCCTGATCGGATTGGAACTCGCGGTGATCGCGCTGACTGTCGTGATGGCGAGCATGCCGCTGTCGGGCGAGCCCTCGACGCCGCTGTCGGCTCCCGCGACGTGGGGGGACTGGACCTTGCGCAATGCGGGTCACTTCGTCGCGTCGACGATCGCCTTCGCCACGCTGGGCCTGCCCACGCCGCTGCTGCTGATGACGGCCGGCTTGATGGCGGCGCGCCTGCGGCTCCTGTCCCATCCGCGCTGGGAGCCCGCGTTGCGACGCTGGTCCCGTCGTGCGCTGTGGCCGGCGGTGGCAGCGAACATCGCCTTCGCCTCCCTGCTCTGGCCCGGGCTGCGCGACGGCGATACCTCCGTCACCAGCCGCTATGCGATCTTCTATCTGTACCCGACCCTGCTGCTGTTGAGCGCCGTGGTGCCCGCGCTGGTGCTGAGGATGCGCAGTGAACCGCGGTTGCTGAATGTGCTCGCGCCGCTGGGGCGACACACGCTCACGCTGTATCTTTCCAGTTCAGTGCTGAGCTTTGCGCTGTTCAGTGGCGCTGGCTTGGCCTGGCAGCCCGGCACGGTGATGGCGGCGGGCCTCGCGCTCGCGTATTGGGCTGCAGGCCTCGTGCTCGCGCGCGTGCGAGGTCCGAGACCTTTGCCGCTGGAGCGCTGGCTGTCCCGCTGACGGAGACCGCGCGCGCCGTTATGCTGCCGCGCCTCGCGCCTGCGCATTTCAACCGACCCCGATTGACTCCGATCCCCGCCGTTCCCGTGACCGATTCCGGCTTCAAGACGATGGCCCCGACCTCGCGCCGAGCCTTGCTGCTCGCCGGCGCCGGCGCCTGCCTGCCGCGTCCGGCGTTCGCCGGCGCCCAGGTCGAGGAACCGCTGGCCGATGCGGTGCGTTCCGCGCTGTCGGCCGCGATCGCCTCGGATGCGCCGCCCAAGCCGCACTTCGATTCGATCGAGCCGCGCCTGGCCTACCTGCGCTGGCTCGGCGAGATGAGTGAGCGCATGAAGCGCAAGAAGAGCGAAACCCAGACGCGGATCGAGTTCCTCGAGACCGTCTGGTACGAGAGCGCCCGCGCGGGCCTCGAGACGGCGCTGGTGCTGGGGCTGGTGCAGGTGGAGAGCGGCTTCAAGAAGTATGCGATCAGCGTCGCGGGCGCGCGGGGCTACATGCAGGTGATGCCGTTCTGGATGCGCTCGATCGGCGACGGGCAGGTCTCGCGCCTGTTCCACATGCAGACCAACCTGCGCTTCGGCTGCGTGATCCTGCGGCACTACCTGGACCGGGAGAAGGGGGACCTCTTCCTCGCGCTCGGTCGCTACAACGGCAGCCGCGGACGCGCGGAGTACCCGAACATGGTCATGGGCGCTCGCAAGGGCTGGTTGATGCCCGGGCAGACCTGACGCCAGGTCCGGTCGCTGCCGCGGAGCGGCGGGCCAAGCCCTCTGGGCGCCCTGGTCAGGATTGCGGCCGCAGCCCCAGCCACGCCTGAGGCGAGGCGCCTGGCAGCTGCGTCAGTTCGAGCACGCGCTCGACGGTCTCGGCGACCATCTCCTCGATCGACGCCGGCTTCAGGTACAGCGCCGGCAGCGGCGGGAAGACGATGCCGCCCATCTCCGTCACCGCGGTCATGTTGCGCAGATGGGCGAGGTTGAACGGCGTCTCACGGACCATCAGGATCAGGCGACGGCGCTCCTTGAGCGTCACGTCGGCGGCGCGGGTCATGAGGTTGTCGGAAAGCCCATGCGCGACCGCGGCCAGCGTGCGCATCGAGCAAGGCGCGATCACCATCGCCGCGGTCGGAAAACTGCCGCTGGCGACGCAGGCACCGACGTCGCCGGGGGCGTAGGCGAAGTCCGCCTCGCGCTCCAGCGCGTCGCGCGCGAGCCCGAGTTCATGGTGGGCATTCAGCACGCCCGCGGGGCTCAGCACAAGGTGGGTCTCCGCGCCGATCGCGCGGGCCCGGCGCAGCAGCTGCAACCCATAGGCAGTGCCCGTCGCGCCGGAGATGCCGACGATCAGGCGCGGCCGCGATGCCGCTGCAGCGGTCATCAGGCCTTGGCCAGCAGCTGCTGCAGTTCGCCGCTCTCGTACATCTCCATCATGATGTCGGAGCCGCCGACGAACTCGCCGTCGACGTAGAGCTGCGGAATCGTGGGCCAGTTGGCGTAGTCCTTGATGCCTTGGCGGACGCTTTCGTCCTCGAGCACGTTGAAGGTCTTCAGTTCGCTGGCGCCGCTGGCCTTCAGGATCTGGATCGCGCGGCCGGAGAAGCCGCACATGGGGAACTGCGCGGTGCCCTTCATGAAAAGCACGATGCGGTTGCCCTTGACCAGGTCGTCGATGCGTTGCTGAACGTCGCTCATGGCGGAGATCCTCTGAAAGCTGATGCGGGAAGGCGTTGCGTTGCGCGGCAGGATCCGTTCCGGGGTCCACCGAGGTGGGCCCGTGCGGAGGTGCGCGATCCGAGGATTATCAAGCAGCGCGCAAGCCCGCGCTGGGCTGGGCTCAAACCGTGGGGACGGCGGCGCCCGGCACGCGGACGATCAGAAGCTGTAGCTGACGCCCAACTGGACGACCGGCTTGTAGCGCAGGTCCTGCGACAACTCGGCTTGGGGCGCGCTGTTGCCCAGTCGCAGTCCGGAGGCGCCGCCGCCGACCAGGCCGACGTCGGCGCTGAAACCCCAGCCGCCGCGCAAGGAGTAGCTGGTGTAGCCGACGCCCACGTACGACAGCGACAGGTTGGGCTCGCGCTCCGGGCCGGTGAGCAGGCTGAGGCTGCGACGGCCGGCAGACAGCGACGGCGAGACCGCCGCGCCCTGGCCCAGCGCCAGGCCGGAACTGCTCTGCAGCAAGGACATCGGGCCCAGCATCAGGCCACCCGTGGCCCGCAGGCCCCCGCGCGTGCCGGCGCCCAGGCCGGATCCGGTGAGGTAGTAGTCCGCCAGCAGGTTGGCGCTCAGCAGGCGGCTGCCGTTGCGGGCGTCGAAGGAGAGACCGTCGATGTCCTGGCTCTGGTTCAGCTGCAGGCGGCCTTGCCACTTCGTGAACGCCTGGCGGTCCGGTTTCAGTTGCAGGCCCTGTTGAGCCCACGCGGCGCCGGCCATGCAGACACTGCCGGCCAGGACCACGGCAAGGCGCAAGAGCAAGGGGGCGGCGCTCATGACAGGTCTCCCAGACTGACGACAAACCCGTTTCAAGATGGATCAAAACGGGCACCAAGTGAGACCATGCTACGCCCGCCCCGGTGACCGCGCCAGATCGAGTTGAGGGGGAATCCCGGCACTGTTGCGGATTCCCGGCGCGGTTTCTCGCAGTGTGGAAACAGTCTGTGAGGCGCGCCACATTCCTGTGCGGCTCGCCACAACGCTTACACCGGCCAGCGGCCGCCGGTGGCGCGGGGCTGACCCCCGAGATCGCGGCGGTTCTGGATGTCGATGAAGCCGCGTGCGCTCAGCAGATCGGCCACGGCGTCGGCCTGGTCGTAGCCATGTTCGAGGAGCAGCCACCCCCCCGGGCGCAGCCGGTCCGGCGCGCCGGCGACCAGTTCGCGCAGGTCGTCCAGGCCGTCGCCCTCCGGTGTCAACGCCATGCGCGGCTCGTGTCGCAGGGCCGCCAGGTGATGGTCGTCTCCCGCAACGTACGGAGGGTTACTGAGGATCAGGTCGAACGCCAATTGACCTGCGAGCGGCTGGTACCAGCTGCCGAGATGCGCCCCGACCGCCAGGCCATGCCGGCGGGCATTGTGCTGGGCGACGTCCAGGGCGCCGGCGCTTGCGTCGACCATCTGGACGTCCGCGTCGGGACGTCGCGACTTGATCGACAGGGCGATGGCACCGGTGCCCGTGCCCAGGTCGACCACGCGAGGCGCCGCCAGCCCCGTGAGACGCTCGAGCGCCCATTCCACCAGCACCTCGGTGTCGGGACGCGGGATCAGCGTGTCCGGCGTGACGCGCAGCATCAGGCCGAAGAACTCTTTCTCACCGGTCAGGTAGGCGAGCGGCACGCCATCGAGGCGGCGGGCGAGCCAGTCCTGGAAACGCACGTGCCCGGCGGCGTCGAGCGGATCGGTGTCGTGCGCGATCAGCCAGGCGCGCGACGCGCCCAGCAGCGCCTGCAGGAGGTATTGCGCCTCGGCACGTGGCAGACCGGCGGCCATCGCCGCACGTTCGGCTCCGGCGACGGTCAGGCCATGTCCGGTGGCGCTCATCCCTGGCCGCCTTCGAGCGCCGCGAGCTGCTCCGCCGCCTGCGCCTGCTGCAGGCCCTGCAGCACGTCGGCGAGATCGCCGTCCATGATCGCGCCAAGCTTGTAGAGCGTCAGGTTGATCCGGTGATCGGTCAGTCGCCCCTGCGGGAAGTTGTAGGTGCGGATGCGGTCGCTGCGATCGCCGGTGCCGACCAGGCTCTTGCGCTGCGCGGCCTCCTTGGCGGCGCGCTCGTTGCGGTCCTTGTCGCGAAGCCGCGCGGCGAGCACCGCCATCGCCTTGGCCTTGTTGCGATGCTGGCTGCGGTCGTCCTGGCACTCGGCGACCAGGCCGGTCGGCAAGTGCGTGATCCGGATCGCGCTGTCGGTCTTGTTCACGTGCTGCCCGCCCGCGCCGCTCGCACGGAAGGTGTCGATGCGCAGTTCGGCGGGATTGAGCTGGACCTCCTCGGCCTCGTCGGGCTCCGCCATCACTGCGACCGTGCAGGCGCTGGTGTGGATGCGGCCCTGCGACTCGGTGGCGGGCACGCGCTGCACGCGGTGACCGCCCGACTCGAACTTCATCTGCCCGTATACGCCGTCGCCGTCCAGTCGAAGCACGATTTCCTTGTAGCCGCCGAGGTCCGATTCACTCGCCGACAACACCTCGCAGCGCCAGCCGCGGCCTTCGGCGAAGCGCGTGTACATGCGGGTCAGGTCGCCGGCGAAGAGCGCCGACTCGTCGCCGCCCGCGCCCGCGCGGATCTCCAGGAACGCGGGCCGGTCGTCGTCCGGATCCCTGGGGATGAGCGCGAGCTGCAGTTCCTGGTCGAGCTGCGCGAGATCGGCCTCGGCGCCGGCGATCTCCTCGCGCGCCATCTCGATCATGTCGGCGTCGCCGCTGTCGAGCAGCTCACGCGCGGCGGCGAGGTCCTGCTCGCGCTGCAGGTAGCGACGGTAGCGCTCGACCAGCGACGACACTTCCGACTGCTCGCGCGTCAACGCGCGGTAGCGCTTCATGTCGGCGGCGACGCTGCTGTCGGCGAGCGTGCTGTCGAGTTCCGCCAGCCGGTAGCCGAGGCGGTCGAACTTCTGGCGCAGGGCGTCTTTCATGGGGAATGGGCTGGAAGGCGGGGAGGGCGGGGGCGCGAGTCGGCGGAGGAGCGATCCGTCAT